>SXWH01000167.1 GCA_005791535.1 Verrucomicrobiaceae bacterium
AACGTGGTCTTTTTTCTGGCCGACGATCTCGGGCAGCGCGACCTGGGGGCTTACGGGAGCACTTTTTATGAGACGCCGAATCTCGACCGGCTCGCGAGGGACGGCGCGAAGTTTACGGATGCTTACGCGGCGTGCCCGGTGTGCTCGCCGACGCGTGCGGCGATTTTGAGCGGGCAGTGGCCGCAGCGCACGGGCATCACGGATTACATCGGCGCGCCCATGCAGCCGGACCAATGGAAGCGCAATACGAAGCTGCTGCCCGCGCCTTATTCGGACCGGCTCGCGCTGGATACGCCGACGCTCGCGAAGGCGATGAAGGCGGCGGGGTATGCGACGTTTTTCGCCGGGAAATGGCATCTCGGTCCCGAGGGTTGGTGGCCGGAAAACCAGGGCTTCGATATCAACATGGGCGGCATCGACAAGGGCGGCCCGTACGGCGGGAAGAAGTATTTTTCGCCCTACGGGAATCCGCGCCTGAGCGACGGACCGGACGGGGAGCATCTGCCGGACAGGCTCGCCACGGAGACGGCGAAGTTTATCGAGGCAAACAAGGAGCGGCCGTTCTTCGCGTACTATTCGTTTTACGACGTGCACACGCCGCTGATGGCACGCGAAGACTTGCGGAAGAAATACGCGGAGAAGCGCGCAAAGCTGGGCCTCGAAGACCAGTGGGGACGCGAAGGCGAGCGCGACGTGCGCCTCACGCAGGACCACGTGGTGTACGCCGCGATGGTGGAGGCGATGGACCTCGCCGTGGGCAAGGTGCTGGCGAAGCTCGATGAGCTCGGGCTGCGCGAGAATACGATCGTCATTTTCACGAGCGACAACGGCGGGCTTTCCACGAGCGAGGGCTGGCCCACTTCGAACCTCCCGTTGCGCGGCGGCAAGGGCTGGATGTACGAAGGCGGAATCCGCGAGCCGCTGATCGTGCGCTGGCCGGCAGTCGTGAAAGCAGGGAGTGTCATCGGAACGCCCGTGGGCAGTCCGGATTTCTTCCCCACGCTGCTGGAAGTCGCCGGCGCCAAACCGCAGCCCGGCCAGGTGCTGGACGGCACGAGCCTCGTCCCGCTGCTGAAAGGCGGGACGCTTCCGGAGCGCGCGCTGTTCTGGCACTACCCGCATTATGGGAATCAGGGCGGTGCACCGGCCTCGGCCGTGCGGCGTGGAGATTGGAAACTCATCGAATGGGCGGAGGACAATCGCGCGGAGTTGTTCAACCTCGCGCAGGACATCGGCGAGAAGAACAACCTCGCCGACAAGGAGCCGCAGCGCCTTTCCGAACTCCGCGCAGAACTCGCCACGTGGCAGAAGCAGGTCGGCGCGAAATTTCCCTCGCCCAATCCGAACTTCGACGCCAGCAAGTCCGGCGGTCGCGCGGCCAAACGAAATCCATAAGCATGAAACTCCTCATCACCATCCTCAGCACACTCGGCTTCATCGGCGGCACGTCGTTCGCCGCGGAGAAGCCAAACATCATCGTGATCATGGCCGACGACCTCGGCTACGGCGACGCATCGTGCTACGGCGGAAAAGTGCCGACGCCCGCAATCGATCAGCTCGCCCGCGAAGGCGTTCGCTTTACCAACGGCTATTGCAGCGCGTCGACCTGCACGCCCACGCGTTTCTCGCTGCTCACGGGCACGTTTGCATTCCGCCAGAAGAACACCGGCATCGCGCCGCCAAACGGTCCGGCAATCATCAAGCCCGGCACGGAGACGCTGCCCGGCATTCTCAAACGCGCAGGCTACGCCACGGCGGTCATCGGGAAATGGCACCTCGGCCTCGGCGACCCCGAGCCCGACTGGAACGGCGAATTGAAGCCCGGTCCGCTCGACATCGGCTTTGATCACTGCCTGCTGCTGCCCACGACGAACGACCGCGTGCCGCAGGTTTATGTGGAGGATCGCCGCGTGCGGAATCTCGACCCCGCGGATCCGCTGTGGGTCGGCGACAAGAAGCCTTCGGAGGATCATCCGACCGGCATCACCCACCGCTCGACGCTCAAGATGGACTGGTCGCACGGCCACAACCAGACCATCCACAATGGCGTGAGCCGCATCGGATTTTACACCGGCGGAACAAAGGCGCGCTTTCGCGATGAAGACCTCGCCGACACGTGGGTGACGGAATCGAACCGCTGGATCGAAACGAACAAGGACCGCCCGTTCTTTCTCTACTTCGCATCGCAGGACATCCACGTGCCGCGCGTGACGCACGAGCGCTTTCAGGGCAAGTCGGGCCTTGGTCCGCGCGGCGACAGCATCGTGCAATTTGACTGGAGCGTCGGCGAATTGATCAAAACGATCGACCGCCTCGGACTCGCGGAGAAAACGCTGTTCGTCCTTTGCTCCGACAACGGCCCCGTGCTCGACGACGGATACAAGGACGAGGCGGTGACCAAGCTCGGCGACCATCAGCCTGCCGGGCCGTTCCGCGGCGGGAAATACAGCGTCTGGGAAGGCGGCACACGCATTCCGTTCATCACGCGCTGGAAGGGAACGATCGCACCTGCGGTGTCCGAGCAGGTCGTTTGCACCATCGACTTCGCAACCAGCTTCGCCGCGCTCGCCGGAGAAAAGCCGGTCGCCGATGGATGCCTCGACAGCCTCAACGTGCTCGATGCGCTGCTCGGCAAACCCGGAGCAAAGGGCCGCGAGCATTTGTTGCAGCAGGACAACGGCAGCGGAAACTACGGCCTGCGCGCAGGCGATTGGAAACTCGTGCGCCTCGAGAAGCGCGGCAAATCCGAAGCCCGCGTGAGCAAGGACGAGCGCCCGCTCCCCGCAGCAAAACACACGCTTTACAAACTGAGCGATGACCCCGGCGAGCGGAACGATGTTTCAGCCGCGCATCCGGAAATCGTGGAACGGATGAGCCGGCAGATCGACGCGATCGTCAGCGAAGGACGCAGCCGGCCGCAGTAATTCACGGCCATTCCGAACATGAAAAAGATCAACCGCCGCACCGCAATCAAACTCACCGTCGCCGGAGTCGGCGCGCTCGCAATCAAGCCAGCCGGATTGGTCGCTGCCGATGCACCGCAGCCGTTTGGCCCGGAGTTTCCCAACCTCGATTCGCTGGCCACCGGCGAGTGGTGGGCGAAGAGAATTGCAGCGCCGGGAAAAGGAAAGCCAAAGGGTCAGGGCCAGCCGCAGCCTCCGCCGATGGACGTGCCGCGCGATCAGGTCGTCGCCTTCGCGCTCTACACCGTGCACGGAGGTGTGCTGAAAATGACGGCACAACTTTTCCCGCTGAAACCCGGCGAAGCACGCGAGGCACGACTCGAAGTGCAGCGCGATGGCGCGTGGGTGGAGGTCGCGAAATCGGCGGTCTACTATCCCGGCTGGGACGCGCATTTCCGCGTGGAGAAATGGGACGCGACGAAGGATGTGAACTACCGCGTGAGACACGGCGAAACGGCGATGTTTGACGGCGTCATCCGGCGCGATCCGACGGACAAGGAGGAGATCGTCGTCGCAAACATGTCGTGCAATTCGAGCCGCACCACCGGCCAGCGGCCGGAGATTATCGAGAACCTCAAGGCGCAGAATCCCGACCTCCTTTTCTTTGCCGGCGACCAGACCTACCGCCACACCGAACACACGGCGGGCTGGATCGAGTTCGGACTGCAATTCCGCGACGTGATTCGCGATCGTCCGACGATTTCCATCCCCGACGACCACGATGTGGGCCACGGAAATCTGTGGGGCGAGAACGGCAAGCAGTCGAAAATCCCGGGCGATGCCGACGGCGGCTACCGCTATCCAGTCGACTATGTGAATCAGGTGCAGCGCCAGCAATCGTGGCACCTGCCCGACCCCGTGGACCCCGCGCCGGTCGATCGCGGCATCACCGTTTATTTTACTAGAATCACCGTGGGCGGCGTGGACTTCGCGATTCTCGAAGATCGGAAATTCAAGAGCGGTCCGGCGGGAAAGATTCCGCAAATGGGACCGCGCCCGGACCATATCACCGATCCTTCCTACGACCCGAAATCAATCGACCTCCCCGGCCTGCAACTGCTGGGCGAACGGCAGGAGAAATTCCTGCGC
>SXWH01000168.1 GCA_005791535.1 Verrucomicrobiaceae bacterium
CAGAACCGTGTTGGGGACGGTCACAATCACGATGTCAGCCGTCACTTTCTGTCCGTCGCGGAACGTCAGGCTGTATGCGCTTCCCGCGGTCTCCACGGACTTCAGCACTTTGCCGAGTTTCACCGCACTTCCGAGCGCGTTCGTCATTGCATCCGTGAGGGCGGAAGAGCCGCCGGCGATGACGTAACGCTCATCGCTGTAGCTCAAAAGTTCCACCTCTTTGCCATTCACCACAGGCAGGATGAAAAGGAGCTGAATCGCCGTGGATTCCGAGGGCTCCATGCCGTACTCGCTGCGAATCGTCTGCTCCAGAGCCTCGCGCACGTGTTGCTTCGGGATGAGCGCCGCGTGCTGGTCGAGATAATCACTCACTGTGAGCGCATCGAAAACGGGAGCCCACCGATCGTAATTGCGATCCAACTTTGCCGCGTCGCGGCCGATCTGTGCCGCGAGATCCTTCAAATCACGCGCGAGCGCAGCTTCGGAAATCTCCACACCATTCGCGAGATACGCCGTGCGCTTGAGCCCCGTTGCATCGCCCTCGGCGAGACGATCCAAAATGCCGACGCCAAACTCCTGCAGCAACGCGAGCATGTCCGCGTGGTCGGTGTTTACGAGCTCCGCGCCGAAGTTCACCACCGTGCCGGCGCCGAGGCTGTTCTTCGTGGAAAACATCCGTCCGCCGGTACGATTGCGCGCCTCGTAAACGGTGCTCGAAAGCCCGCGTTTTTTGAGCTGCCACGCTGCGTTGAGTCCTGCCATTCCTCCGCCGATGATTGCAATGCGCGGTGCACCGCTGCCTGCCGCCCAAGTGGTTTCCTGAGAAGCCACGGATGCGACCGCACCGACGCCGAGCATGCGGAGAAAATCGCGGCGTGTGCTGCCTTTCATAGGTTCCGGCATGGGCCGGCCCTCGGCGGCGCAATTTAAACGACGTGCGGCAGAAAGCCACGATGCAAGACGACGGCGGGTAGGATTGGTGTTCATAATTTTCATAATTAGAGAAACCTTACCTCGTGATGACAAGACGAAAGTCATCGCAGACACCGCCCGGAGCCATTTGTAACACGCCCGCGGCGCGGATGAGACGTCGCGACCCGGTGCGCTTGCCCCTTTTACAAAAGTGCGGAAAAGAGCGGCGCCTGAAAGGGACGCTCGAAAACCAGGAGCGCGGTCAACGTAGGCGAGATTTTAAATCTCGCTTGTTGCGCGTGCGAATTTCGGAGAGCAAGGGTCAACTGGGAAGACGGGAGCCTGTGAAGCGAGATTAAAAATCTCGCCTACGTTGGCGCACCCGGTGTTTGCACCGCTCACAAGTTATCCGGAGTCCCCAGTGGTTGCCGCCGGAACATCCGCGGAGCAAAAAATTTCATGCCGGGTGGAAAATGGAGGAAGATTGCGCTCCGCGAGCGGAGGTCGGCGACTGAAGTCGCCGCTCCTTTACGTATTCCGAGCGGCAGAAGCGGTTTCTTGATTGCGAGTGGGACAGAAGTGGGGCGGAGTTTGTAGGAAAGGTATGGTAAAAAGTCTCTCAATATGCGCTTATGGCGAAAACAGTGTGTCAGTTTGTGAAAGCACAGCGCCTATTTATAGAAAACGTGACGCAGTGTTTGAAAAACGGACAAGGTTTTTTGGAAGCACGAGTGTTGTTTTTGGACAAAAGGATGCCTCTGTGTGAAACCAGAAGCGCATTGTGGTAAACAAGAATGGCATTGAAAGGTCTGCAATGCCGTTCTGGTTTAACACAGAGCGAAACTGTTTTTACACAGAGCAATTCTATTTTACCACAGAGCGTTTCTGGTTTTGCACAATGCCTTCCGTATTTTGCACAGAGCCATTCTGATTTAACACAATGCAATTCTGTTTGGTACTAATGGCATTCTTTTTTTGCACAATGCAATCATTGTGCTTGATTTTGTGAATCAGGATGGTGCCAATCTCTGGCTGGTTTCCGTTTTCAGGGAAATGGTTTTATCCCGGAAGGTTCGCGGAACCGACGTTCGATGAATGCTCGGTGCCAATGAGGGAGGGGTGACATCCACTGCGCCAAAGGTGCTGCACTTTGGGGAATGGCGGGCGCTTTTGTGCATTCCGTTTTACGCGATAGGAATCGCGAGCCAGCCAATGGGAATCCCGCCGCTGCTGTTGCGGGTCGGTTTTTGCTATTTGCGCCAGAGCCAGCGCAATGCTTCGGGGAAGATGCTGCCGCCGTGGTTTGAGTTGTGTCCGTAGCCTTCGGCGTAGTCGAAGCGGACGTCGTATTTCATGTATTTGAGGGCGGCGTTCATTTGCTGGTTGGCGAGGGGCCAGTTGCCAAAGGGGTTGTCGAGATCGCCGCTGGTGTCCTGGAGGAATACGCGGAGTGGTTTGCGCTCGGTCTTGCGGATGAGGGACGGGTAGGCGTCGCCGCCGCGGAGATTGACGAAGCTGCCGATGGTGGAGAGGACTTTGCGGAACTGGTCGGGCCTCTCCCAGGCTACGGTGAAGGAGCAGATGCCGCCGCTGCTTGCGCCGCAGATGGCGCGCTTTTCGGGGTCTTTGGAAAGGGGCCATTTTTTTTCCACTTCGGGGAGGATTTCTTCGATGAGGAAGCGTGCGTAGCGGTCGCCGAGGGAGTCGTATTCGAAGGAGCGGTTGTTGGCTTTCCATTTGACCGTCGCGAGGTCTTCGCCGTCCTTCAGTTTGTGCCCTGGGTTGATGAAGATGGCGACGCAGGGGGGCATGTCGCCTTTGGCGATGAGGTTGTCGAACACGGTGGGGACGCGCCAGTTGCCTTTGGGGCCGGTGTAGTCGTGGCCGTCTTGAAAGACCATGACGGCGGCGGTGCCGTCGGGCTTGTATTGGGCCGGGACGTAAACCCACCAGTCGCGTGTGGTGCCTTCGAAGATGGTGGATTTCCACGGCTCCATTTTGGTGAGCGCGCCCTTCGGAACGCCGGGCTGTTCGCGGTGCTCGGGCGCTTCGACGAAGGAGTCGGCGGCAAAGGACTGGAATGCGAGGGCGATGAGTAGGAAGGCGATGCGCATGGTGTTATTCATGAAGCGCGCAGAGCGGGAGCGCAAGGCGCTGCGTTGGGGAATTTGCCGCGCGGGAAGGATGATGCCGCCGGTTCGTGCAATGGGGAGGCGAAGGTTTGAGCGAGCTTGCAATCAAAGGCGGGGATGGTCCATGCTCGCGGGAGAAGAGACCGCCGGGTTTGCCCGACGTGGAATGATCGCGGGTCTGGTGGATTGGATTTCACACGATGCGATTCCAGCGGACGGGCAACGGCCACCGGTGAAGGTCTCTCAAACAGCATTCAAGCAGGTTCCGGCGGGCTTCGGCGCACCGGCACCTATCTCATTTCCATGGCCATCCACGTCGCACTCACTCATCGCACGCATTACACTTACGACCGCCCCGTCGCGCACGCTCCGCACGTTGTGCGGCTGCGTCCCGCTCCGCATTGCCGGACGAAAATTCTGAGCTACTCGCAAAGGATCATCGGCGGAAAGCCGTTCATTAACTGGCAGCAGGATCCGTTTTCCAACTGGAACGCGCGGCTCGTCTTTCCGGAGAAGATGAAGGAGTTCGCCGTGGAGGTGGAACTCGTCGCGGAGATGGCGGTGCATGATCCGTTCGATTTCTTCCTCGAAGAATACGCGCAGAAGTATCCGTTTGCCTACGAAGCCGGCTTGAAGCACGAACTCGCGCCGTTCATGCGGCTTCCGGAGCCCACGCCAAAGCTGCTCGCGCTCGTGGATGAGTTGCTCGCCGAATACTTGAAGAAGGGTGCGCAGACGATCGACTTTCTTGTGGATGTGAACCAGCGGTTGCAGCGCCGGATTTCATACACCATCCGTCTGGAGCCCGGTGTGCAGACGCCCGAGGAGACGCTCGAAAAAGGCACGGGGTCGTGCCGCGACACGGGCTGGCTCCTCGTTGAATTGCTGCGCTCGATGGGCTTCGCCGCGCGGTTTGTGAGCGGGTATCTCATCCAGTTGAAGTCCGATGTGAAGTCGCTCGACGGCCCGAGTGGGACGGAAGTCGATTTCACGGACCTTCACGCGTGGTGCGAAGTATTCCTGCCGGGCGCGGGCTGGATCGGGCTCGACCCTACGAGCGGCTTGCTTGCTGGCGAGGGACACATCCCGCTGAGCTGCACGCCGGAGCCGGCGAATGCCGCGCCCATCACCGGCGCGACGGACAAGTGCGAGAGCAAGCTGCATCACGAGATGCGTGTGGACCGCATCTATGAATCGCCGCGCGTGACGAAGCCCTCCACGGACGAACAGTGGGCGATGATCGAGAAACTCGGTCATGCCATCGACGAAGACCTCGTGGCGACCGACGTGCGGCTGACGATGGGCGGCGAGCCGACGTTTATTTCGATCGATGATCCCGACGGGCCGGAGTGGAACGTCACCGCCACTTCGCCGAAAAAGCGCGTGCTTTCCGATACGTTGCTGAAGCGGCTGCGCGAGAAGTTTGCGCCCGGATCGCTGGTGCATCACGTGCAGGGAAAATGGTATCCCGGCGAATCGCTGCCGCGCTGGGCGTTTGGGTGCTACTGGCGTCGCGATGGCCAGCGCATTTGGCAGGACGACTCGCTCATCGCGAAGGAAGGCGAGGACTACGGGCACGACGCCGGTAAGTCCGGCGAATTTATCGCCGCGCTCGCGGGACGTCTCGGAGCCGACCCGAAATGGGTGATGCCGGGCTACGAAGACGCATTTCATCATTTGTGGAAAGAGCGGAAGCTCCCGACCAACATCGACCCGCACAAAGCCGACTTGAAGAGCGACGAGGAGCGCGCGCGGCTGGCGAAGATTCTGGAGCAGGGCGTGGATGCTGTCGTGGGTCACGCGCTGCCGATTCAGCGAGTGTGGAAGAACCACTATCCTGCGTGGGCCAGCGGTCCGTGGTTTTTGCGCCCCGAGCGTCTGTATCTCCTGCCCGGCGATTCGCCGATGGGTCTTCGCCTGCCGCTCGACTCGCTCCCGTGGGTGAAGGAAAGCGAGTATCCGTACATCAACGAACTCGACCCGACGGAAAAGCGGCCGCCGCTTCCGAAGCCCGAGGAATTGCGCCAGCGCTATCTGCGCATTGAGACGCCCGAGCGACTCAAAGCCGCGGCCGCGCGACGCAAACAGTATGCGGAGCTCAGCGCGAAGGAACGCGAAGCGGAGGAGCGCCGCGCCGACCCCACACGCCAGCCCGCCACCGGTGAGTCCGCGCCGTGGATTGTCCGCACCGCGCTCTGCGTGGAGCCACGCGAAGGCCGCCTGCATGTATTCATGCCGCCCGTTGCGACGCTGGAGGACTACCTCGAACTCGTCACAGCCATCGAAGACACGGCGGCGGATTTGAAAACGCCCGTCGTCATCGAGGGCTACACGCCTCCGCGCGACCCGCGTATCAACGTGCTCAAAGTCACGCCCGCCC
>SXWH01000169.1 GCA_005791535.1 Verrucomicrobiaceae bacterium
AGTCGGCGAATTTGCTGATGCGGAAATAAAGCGATTTATCCTCGGCCTGATACGCGATCCCCTTGGCCTCAAGGTCGCGGATCATTTCAATCATCCGCTCGACGTAATCCGTCGCCGCGGGAAAAGCCTGCGCCCGTTTGATCCGCAGCGTCTCGAGGTCGGCGAAGAATGCGTCCTTGAAGGTCTTGGTGAAATCCGCGAGGCGCACGCCGAGGTTGCGGCAGCCGCGGATGGTCTTGTCGTCCACATCGGTGAGATTCATCACGCGTTGCACGTCGTATCCCCTCGCCTCCAGATGCCGCTGGAGCAGGTCCTCGAAGACGTAGGCGCGGAAGTTCCCGATGTGCGCGTAATTATAAACCGTGGGACCGCAGGTGTACAGCTTTACGATCTTCCCGGCGGGATCGAGTGGAACGAAGGTTTCCAACTTCCGTGTGTACGTATCGAAAAACTGAACTGCCATGACAAGCAGCAAGCCATGCCCGAAGCGGGGCGTTCAATGCGAGAAAAATGTCCCCGTGCCGCCGAATTCCCGCTTCCGCCGATTTTTAAACACCGCCCTCGCTTGTTTCGGAAATCCAGCGGACTATGCGCGCCATGGCACAACCAAACTATCAGTTCGAGAAACGGCGCAGGGAGAATGAAAAGAAGGCAAAGAAGGCCGAAAAACTGAAACGTAAACGCGAAGGCATCACCGACGACGGCACCGCAACCGAACCGGAGAAATCCGGCGAGGCAGGCACGGAGACGCCGCAGGTTTAAGCCGCCGCGTTTAAAGGCGCTCGCTCGTCTCGGCTTTCAGAATGTCTTCGAGAGTCTCCCGGCGGCTGATGAGTTCGCACGAACCATCCTCTTCGACCCACACCTGCGGGGCGCGGCCGATGGAGTTGTAATTGCTGCTCATCGCGTAGCCGTAGGCACCGGCATCGCGAAGCGCGACGATTTCGCCGACTTTCGGACGCGCCAGCATACGCGGCTGCAATTCCTCATCTGCTCCACCGCGGGTGAAAACGTCGCCGCTTTCGCAAAGCGGACCGGCAACGACGATCGGCTCGGGTTCAGTGTGCAGCGGCTCGCCGGTCGCACCGTCGAATACTTCGATTTGGTGGTAGCTTCCGTACATCGCGGGACGCACGAGATCCACGAAGCCTGCATCGACCATCGCAAACGTGGCGCCCGCGCCCTTTTCGTTCGTCGTGGTCTTTTTCACATCGTGCACCGTCGTCACGAGCGTGCAGGCCGGAGCGACGTAGTAGCGACCGGGCTCGATTTCGAGACGCAGCTCGCGCTTCGCAGCCGCGCTGATTCGCTGCTGGCAGGTCGTGAACAATTCGCGCAGCGGCTCGACAGGAATCTGGGCATCGCGCTCGCGGTAATTGTGCGGGATTCCACCGCCGAGGCTCACGGCCTGAAGGTCCGGAAACGACGGAGCAAGCTCGCGGAACTCAAGCGCAAGGCGTGTGAGGTTGTCGTGGAGTTCCTGATGCTTCGGTCCGCTGCCGATGTGCGCGTGGAGCATCACGATCTTCAATCCTGCCGCAAGCGCATCGGCGCGGGTCGCCATCAAGTCGCCGTGCCAGATTCCGTGCTTCGATGACGGACCGCCCGTGTCGCACGTATTCACGTGGCCGTGACCAAATCCGGGGTTCACCCGAAGACTCACCGGACCCGTGTAACCCGCTGCTTTGAGCTGCTGGATCATTCCCGGCGAACCGATATTCGGGAGCAGTCCGTTAGAAAGCACAACATCCAGCGCATTATCGCGGAAAACATCGGCGGTGAAGCACACGACCGGCGGGTTATTGCCCGCAGCGTGTCCGGCGTGCAGTGCACGGAGCGCTTCGTTGCCGGAAACCGCATCGATCCAGATTCCCGAAGCCGCCATTTCGCGGAGCACCTTCGTCGCCGGGCAGGCCTTCATCGCGAAACGCGCCTGCACATTCGGCGCGCTCGTCATAAACTGGATATCGGCGATGCGCTGCCGGATCACAGCGGCTTCATACAGCCAGAATGGCGTACCGATTTTTGCACCAATGGAACGGATGATCGACGTATTGAGCTTCATTGAAAAAGGGCGCGGAACATGATTCGCGACTGCACGGATGTCGAGCGGACACTTGGGTCGCCAGCCATATTTTGGCTCGAAATGCGGGTCCCCAAAACATCCGGCTTCCCCAATCGAGTCCGCCTCCGCTAGCGTTGCGGGAATATGGCGCGAACCAGCAGCATCAACGACCGAACACTCGCAATCATCATGGGCGGCGGAGCCGGCTCCCGGCTTTATCCGCTCACTAAAGACCGCAGCAAACCCGCCGTTCCGCTCGCGGGCAAATACCGGATTGTCGATATCCCGATCTCGAACTGCATCAACTCCGGCCTGCGCCGCATCTACGTTCTCACCCAGTTCAACAGCGTCTCCCTGCACCGCCACATCCAGGCGACCTACAAGTTCGATCAGTTCACCCGCAGCTTCGTCGAAATCCTCGCCGCCCAGCAGACGCCCACCGACTCCGGCTGGTATCAAGGCACGGCCGACGCCGTCCGCCAGAACCTCGCGGACTTTCTCAGCGGCAACTACGAGTACTTCGTCATCCTCAGCGGCGACCAGCTTTACCGCATGGATTACCGCGACGTTCTCGATCAGCACATCGCCACGAAAAGCGACATCACCATCGCGACCCTCCCCGTTGGCCGCCGCGATGCGAGCGCCTTCGGAATCATGCACACCGATGCCGACCGCAAGATCGTGCAGTTTGAGGAAAAGCCGAAGGACCCCGCGCTGCTCGACAGCCTCCGCATCCCGCCGGCGCTTTTGAAAGAAATGGGCCAGGAGGAAGACGCCGAGCTTTTCCAGGCCAGCATGGGCATCTACGTCTTCAGCCGCGAGGCGCTCATCGAGGCGCTCAACAACGACCACGTCGACTTCGGCAAACACATCATCCCCGAGGCGATCAAAAAGTTCCGCGTCACCGCGTATATCTTCCAGGGCTACTGGGAGGACATCGGAACGATCCGCTCCTTCTTCGATGCGAACCTCGCGCTCACCGACCTGCTGCCGCCGTTCAGCTTCTTCGACGGACGCGCGCCCATCTTCACCCACATGCGCTTCCTGCCGGGCAGCAAGATCAACGGCGCCACGGTCAAGCAGGCCATCGTCGGCGACGGCTGCATTATTTCCGACGCCCACATCGAGCGCGCCGTCATCGGCATCCGCTCCATCATCCAGGCGGGCAGCACGATTAAAAACAGCGTCGTCATGGGCGCGGACTACTATGAAGGAATCCGCCCCGCACGCGACGGCGAGCCGCCCATGGGCATCGGCGAAAACTGCACCGTGGACCACGCCATCATCGATAAGAACGTCCGCATCGGAAACGGCGTCGTCATCACCCCCGAAGGCAAGCCCGACAACGCCGACGGCCCCGCCGAAGCATGGCAGGACGGCAGCATGCGCCCGCGCTGGTACATTCGCGACGGCATCATCATCATCCCGAAAGGCGCGGTCATCGCCGACGGCACCTGGATCTAGCCACGCCATGAAAGTCATCCGAGTTCCATGGATCGTCTGCCGCGCAGACGAGTTTGGCACCGTGCAAGTCCCCGTATCGTGGCACGGCTACGACCTCGAAATCATGGCCTACTCGGAAAAAGAGGCCCTCGACTGGTGGGGCGAGCTTTCCGACGGCGAACGCAAGCGCGTCGCCAGCGGAGGCAGCGCCGGCGAACAGGAATCGCTCTTTTTCTAGATCCCCCGGACCGCTTTTGAACCGCCGATACGCGCAAATAAACGCAGATTAAAGGCGGTAAAAACAAAGCCCGGAGGCGAACCCCCCGCCGCAACCGCGCTCCCTCGGTCCAAAACATCTGCGAAAATTCGCGTTTATCTGCGGTATCAAATCTGGGCACCGGCTTTCAGTACCGCAGATACCCGCACATTCACGCGGATGAGAACGGCCGGAAAGCAACCACCGCCCCGAACGCCGCCGCAACCGCGCTGCCTCGGTCCAAAACATCTGCGAAGATTCGCGTTTATCTGCGGTATCAAACCGCGACGTCCGCGCTAAATCCGCACCAGCGTCCCCGCGCCCAGCTTTGCCGTCTCCCACGCCTGGAAATGCGTGAGACCGATTGCCAGCGCATCCGCAGCATCCGCATCCGGCGTCTCCGTGAGCCCGAGCAGCACCCGCACCATAAAACCCACCTGGTCCTTCTGCGCACCGCCGCGGCCCACCACGCTCTGCTTCACCTTTCGCGGCGCATACTCATAAATCGGCAGGCCCGCCTCCGCCGCCGCGAGCAACGCCGCCCC
>SXWH01000018.1 GCA_005791535.1 Verrucomicrobiaceae bacterium
CGCCTCGCCCTACACCGTCGCCGCCAGCGCCCTCACCGGCCACGTCACCGACCCGCGCGACTACATCGGCTAAAGCCCCCCGCAGCCCGCAAAAGCAAAACGTCCAATGGCCCGTGCGTCATTGGACGTTTTGCTTTGTACACATTGCGCGCAGCGCAAAAAAAGCAGCGCTCCTGCCAAAAGAAATGCCCGTCTGGAGGCGCAGCCCTGCGAGCGCAGCGAGCCAAGGAGCGGCGGCATTCCTGCCGCTGTCCACCAAACGCGCGAAGCGCCTGATTGATCAGCGTGCCACGCATAATCAGTTACCGCTTCGCGTTCTGTTTTAGACAGCGACAAGAGCCGTAAGACAGCCGAAGGCCATGTCGCCGCTCCTTGTCGCAAGCGACTTCGCAGCCTTTCAGCATCCGCTCGAACCCTGCCGAATTTCTCATTGCCGCCAAAAATCCGCGGTGGTAAATCGCGGAACCATGAAGCCTGCTCCCACCTGCTTCAAAAGTTTCCACTCGACGCCACGCGCGAAGCGCACCGCCGTGCCTTCGCACCACACGGTCGCGCCTTTCCACCATATGGTCGTGCCTTCCGACCACATCACCGCGCCTCTCCACCACATGGTCGCACCTTCCGACCACATGGTCGCACCTTCCGGCCACATGGTCGAGCCTTCCGGCCACATGGTCGCGCCTTCCGACCTCATGGTCGAGTCCTCCGACCACATGGCCGAGCCTTCTGGCCATATGGTCGGAACATCCGGCCATGGCGCCAAGGATTGCGCAACTCCCTCTCTCCCAGAGCACTAACAACAAAACACACAAAAACACACCATCATGCCAGTATCCGACTTCGTCCCACATGCCGACAGCGCATTCGCCGAGCTCCTTGAGCACGTCCGCGACAACCACACCCCCTACATCACCACCCTCGAAATCACCCCGGGGGAAATCACCACCATCACCAACGATGCCGTGAACTTCCGCTTCCTGCTCACCCAGCAGGAGCGCCTCATCGCCGCAGGCAAACAATCCACCGAAGGCAAAAACAGCCTCCGCTACGGCGACATCGCCCACCCAAATACACCCATCTCCCTCGCATTCCCCAGCCAGCCCGCGACCGTCCCATCGCCCGTCACGCCCGGCGTGGAAAAGCGCTTCCGCGACTTTATCGCACGCCTCAAATCCCACCGCAACTACACCAAAACCATCGGCGACGCCCTCCACATCGAAGGCGCCGAAATCACCGGCCCGGACCTCATCAATTCCGCACCGGACCTTACCGGCGCAAAAGTCGTCGCCGGCGAAGTCCGCATCCCATGGAAAAAGAACGGCTTCCAGGGCATCCGCATCGAAGTCGATCGAGCCGACGGCAAAGGCTGGGTCTTCCTCGCCGTGGACACCAAACCCGGCTACGTGGACACCGAGCCCCACCCCGCCACCGTGACCATCTGGAAATACCGCGCCTTCTACATCATGGACGACCACAAAGTCGGCCAATGCAGCGCGGTGGTGGAGGTGAAGGTGGGAGGGTAGATAAATAAGGGGTTTAACAATCGGGCGCGTGTCGGAAAACGGCACGCGCCTGTTTTGTTTTTTGGGAAACGGGAGAACGGCGCGATGTTCGACGTCAATTTGCTGGGGGCGGAATGACTAAAGTGTAGCCGAGCCCAGTGAAGTAAGAGGTGAAACGAGCGACCGCGCCGTCGTAGTTTTCCGTAATATTGCTGGCCCTACTTCCGTTCACGTCAAGCGTTGCGGTTCCTGTCGTTTCTCCGGACACAGTCACACCCGAAACGGTGTTCTTCACCACGTTTCGTGCATTCATCGTGTACGCGCGGGGTAAAGACAGCAAACCGTCGCTTCCCAGCGATATACTGCTGTTTCGGCCTCGCAAATGGAGAGACTCCATTAAGACGCCCGCATATTCAGTGCTCGGGTTCGCAGCAAATGAAATGACCGTGTGTGATGAGCCTTTCGAACCTTCAACCGTATCGATTCGGTGGCCGTTGAAACGCCGAACTGCAAGGAACTTCAACGAGCCAACCTTGAATCCGTAAACGAATGTCACGGCACCATTATCCGTGTCATGCACAAGCCAACCTTTCGCAGCAATGCGTTGAACTGAACCATTGCCGAAGACAGTTTGATTTAATGCGATTCGATAAATCGCTGTGTCGGCCCATGAAGATAGGCTGAGGGTTGACAAAATGAGAGCAGTCAGAACCGATTTCATGGGCGGTGAAGGTATCAAGTTCCAAAAGGGTAGCAACAGCCGACTATTCTTTTCACCTCGCGACTCGACAGTTCGGAAGACTCCGAGGGCCGCTCACAGGCGACTGCGCCCGTGCGGACCAATTTAGGCTGAAAACGCGGCAGGCTCGACGGCGTTGCACTTTCGCCCGATGAACATCTGCCGGGCCGGCTTTCGTCGTGGTTCCGTTTTCTTTTGCGGGCCGGGCTTGGCAAGTTGCGCGGATTTCATCAGGGTGGAGGAAATGATGAATTGGCAAAAATCAATACTGGCGCTGGGTCTCGCGTGTGCGCTGCTGCATGGTTGTGCCTCGACAGACCCGACCGGCGGTGCCGGGCACTACGAGATTCGCACGGATACGCCGATGTTTCGCTACGGCCCCGCGCAGAGCTTCGGGCCGGATTTTTCGCTCAAGCAGGGCACGCATGTGGTGATGGTGCGGCGCGACTTCGGATACAGCCGCGTGATGACGGATGAAGGCCAGACCGGCTATGTGGCCACGGAGGATCTCATCCCGATGGCTGCGCCAAAGCTCGCCGCCCGCAGTGGTGGCGGCAGCAATGCGAATAATTATCCGGGCCTCCCGCCGCAATGGCAGGGCCGCACGGTGACACCCAGCGACGGGCGCGGCGGACAATTTGCCGGTCCGGTCATGCCGACTGGTGAGCTGTTCGGTCCTGGGGAGCTTCCGCCGCTTCCCGAGCAGGGCGAGCCGGGAAATCCCGCAAACCCAGAGAAGCATTCGACGCCGAAGCCGGAATTCCCCCACCTCAAGCCAAAGCCGAATTTCCGCGTGAACATCCCCACGCCCGGCACACCGACCGCCCCTCCCTCACCGCCGCCCGGCGAGACGAACATACCCAAGTTTCGCTAGTCGGCCCGGAACTTTTCCTCGCGCCCGTGGCGCGGGATTCGTAGCGTCCGCGGCAGGATGAAAAGCATGACTGGATACGGGCGCGGACAGAGCGTCCACAACGGGGCGAAGTTCACGGTGGAATTGAATTCCGTGAACCGGAAGCAGTCCGACGTGGTCGTGAATCTGCCCCGCGAACTCGCCGAACTGGAGCCGCGCGTGCGCGATGCAATCAACGCGGAGATCACCCGCGGCCGGCTGAATGTGGTCATCGGTTTTCACGCAGGCGCGACGGCGCCGCAGGACCTGGCGCTCGATCGCACGCTGGCGAAGTCGTATTTGAAGGCGATGACCGATTTGCAAAAGCAGCTCGGAGTCGGCGGGGAGATTACGATTGAGACCATCCTCCGCGCGCCGGGAGTGCTGCGCACGCCGGAGGAGCAGGCGTCGCCCGACACGGCGTGGCCGCACGTGGAAGCAGCGCTGAAGGGCGCGCTCGCGGAGCTGATGAAGATGCGCGAAGCCGAGGGGCGGAATCTGGCGAAGGATTTGGAGAAGCGGATCAAGTTCGTTCGCGAGGCGGTGAAGAAGGTGCGCAAAATCGTGCCCGGCGTGGTGAAGCGATACCGGCAGACGCTGCAGGAGCGCATCCACCGCGCGGGAATCGATCTCCCCATCGATGATGACCGACTCGTGAAAGAGGTCGTCGTTTTCGCCGACAAGAGCGACATCACCGAGGAGCTCACGCGCCTCGACAGCCACTTCGAGCAATTCGCCGCGCACCTCAAAAAGAACGAGCCGGTGGGCCGCACGCTGGAGTTCATGTGCCAGGAAATCGCGCGCGAATTTAACACGATGGGATCCAAGGCGAACGACATCGAGATTTCGCAACTCGTCGTGGCGTGCAAGGCCGAGATGGAGAAAGTCCGCGAGCAGATTCAGAACATCGAATGAGCAAACGACACGGCATTCTCTTTGTGCTGTCGGCACCATCCGGCGGAGGAAAAAGCACGCTCCTGCGACTGCTCGGCGACAATCCGGATTTTGTCTATTCCGTCTCCTGCACCACGCGCAAACCGCGCCCCGGCGAGCAGCACGGACGCGACTACCATTTTCTGTCCGTCGCGGAATTTGAGCGACGCGTGGAGAACGGGGATTTCCTCGAATACGCGAAGGTGCACGGCAACTACTACGGCACGCTCAAGGAGACCGTGCTCGACGGACTCGCCGCCGGCCACGACATCCTGATCGACGTGGATATCCAGGGCGCCGCGCAGATTCGCGAGAACGCGGAAGGCGAATGCCACGCAGCGATGGTGGACGTTTTCCTCATGCCGCCGAGCATGATGGAACTGGAACGCCGCCTGCGAAACCGCGGCACGGAGACGGAGGAGCAACTCGCTGTCCGCCTCGGCAACGCCGCCGGTGAAATGGCCGAGTGGAGGAATTACCGCTACGTGATTGTGAGCGGTCTCGCCGCGCAGGACTTCGATCGGTTCCGCGCAATCATGACCGCTGAACGCATGCGCAGCACACGGCTGGAACTCCGATTCTGAAACCATGAGCGCACCCGTCATCATCCTCGGAGTCACCGGCAGCATCGCAGCCTACAAAGCCGCCGACCTCGCAAGCCTGCTCGTCAAAGGCGGCGCGGAAGTGCACGTGGTGATGACCGAGAGCGCAGCGCAATTCATCACGCCGCTCACGCTGCAAACGCTGTCGCGCAATCCGGTCGTGACGGGCGCACGCAATGCGCAGGATGGTTGGAAGCCAGGACACATCGACCTCGCAGACCGCGCGGCGCTTTTGCTCATCGCACCCGCCACCGCAAACACCATCGCCGAACTCGCGCACGGCATGGCGTCGCATCCGCTGACAGAGATCGCGCTCGCCACGCTCGCGCCCGTTTTGATCGCGCCGGCAATGAACGGCAAAATGTGGGACCATCCGGCAACGCAGGCGAATGTCGCGATGCTGAAATCGCGCGGCGTGGAGTTTATCGATCCGGTGGAAGGCGAGCTCGCGTGCGGCTATCAGGGCAACGGCAAGCTCGCACCCGTTGCAGACATTGCACAGCGGGCGTTGGCGATGGTTTTCAAGAAGGCCTAGCCGCCGAAGTCGCACAGCTCCTCGACGTATCGCGCCGAGCCGTCGCGCAGCCAGCCGTCGAGCTGGGCCTGCTCTTTGAGCTGCTGGCCGCGCTGACGCGGGACGACGATGAAGCGACTTTCGATTTCCGGAAGCGCGGTGAGGTCGCTCCAAAGCTTCTCGAATTGCGCCACCGGGAAAACGTCCTCCTGCCCGTGTCCCCAGCGCTTCTTCACGTCTTTGAGCGTGATGTAGGTCGGCACCTTCGCCGCGAGCGCGCGGATGGCGGCGGTGATTTTTGCATCATCACCCGCGATGACATCCTGCCGCGTAAGACCGAGGGCTCGGAGGAATCCGTCCACATCGATCCACGTGGTCATCGTGTTGTAATAGGTCAGGTCGAACTCCAGTTCCTCGCGCGGCATCGCCAGCCCTTCGACAAGGCGCGGACGTCCGTCCACACGCGCCAGACCGCCGCCGCGATCATCGAGCCTGCGGGTGATGACTTCAAAGCTGAGCGTCGCCCGGCTTTCGAGATGCAGCCCGAGAATCTCCGGGTCGAGATTCGCGCCGGTCGTGTCGATATTGTGCATCATCAGCGTCCGGAGTTGCGAACGTTCGCGCAGCAACGCGGCGAGCGTGCCGTTGCGAAGCATGTTCGGCAGCTCGTAAAAATGCCCGACCGGATGCAGGCACTGGAGCGGAAGGTTGTCGCGATAATCCGTCGCCTCGCCCGTCGCCTCCGCCCAGCGGATGAGCGCAGCCCGCAATGAATCGCGGACTTTCTGCTGCTGTTCATCGAGCGTCTGCTGCGGCATCTCCTCCCACGCAAAGCGAAGGTCGCGCGCAGTCGGCACCAACCGCAGACCCACGCTCTTCCCTTTGCTGAAAACCACCGGGCCTTCGTAGCCGTAGTTCCGTGCCTCCGCGAGGAACCGCGAGAGCGGAGCATGTGTGAGATAACTCGTCGTAAAAATGTGCGGAACCGCTGCACCCGCGAGGCGGGAAGTCCTGCGCGATTTCGCGAGATGCACTTCGAGGAACGTGCGATGACGTCCGCCAAGTTTGCAAAAGGGATGCAGCGATTTCACGACGCCCGCGCCTTGCGTCCATCGCGAAGCCGCGCCAGCCGCAAGCGTGACCACAGCGACTTCACCGGCGGCGAGCGATGCCTGTCCTGCTCGGATCGGGTCGGATTTGGCTACGCTGCCGACCATCAGAACATCGGCAGGCTTCACGTCTTCAATCACCGTATTCGCTGGGAGACGATTCTGCGCGAGACCGATGCGACCTGCTTTCATGTCCGCACGGATCGACGTGTGGGCCTCCGGATCGAAACCGTTCTCGGTAAGCAATTCGTCGAGCGACTCACTGCCGCCGCCACCGGACTTCGAGCGCGGGAGCAGGCTGTCGAACAACTCCTGCACGACTCCACGCAACTCCGGCTTCGTGCGGCAGGCACTCGCAAACCGATCCAGTTCCGCGCGGATATGAACAGGTAGATCCTTGGGATCACGACGCAGTAGCTGCGGCGCGAGTAGCAGATAATAGCCTTTCGGCATCAGCGCTCCGTCGCCGTTGAGGATGTCGGCGAATGTTCCATTCTCGTTGATCCGGAAATCATACACGACCGGCTCCATCGCGAACGGCAGGCTGTCCGAGAGCGCTTTCTTTGTCTGCGACATGATCGCCTGCAAGCGATCCTGTAGCTCGGCCTTTCGATGCGGTGCCACAATAAATCCCATGCCACCGCCGCTCATTCCGCCGAGCATCCAGAAGCCCCAGAAATCATCCGCGAACTCTTCCTTCACCTGCTCAATCAGACGCTCCGTGTAAAAGTTCGTCGCCCACGGAATGATTGTCTGAATCGGGCCGCGGAAGTTCTCCGTGGTGAGCCTTCCCACCGTGCGGATATCGCCAGCTTTGAGCGCGTCGATAATGCCGTCGAGAAATCCGAGCGCTTCCTTCCGTCCGATCCATTCTGCAGCGCTCCGGAGCAGGTACTTCTCGGTGACCATTTCCAGAATCGGACCGACGTTTTGCGCCATGCCGCCGTGGACGACTACGAGGCTGTCCTGCAAAGCCCGCCGCGCGGAATCGGGAATCTCATCGCGTGAAAAGACGTGATGCTTCGGCATCAGCCGCCCGCGCGAGATTCCAAACTCGGGGTCCGTGTCGCACGCGGCGACGCCTTCGATGAGTTTGATTCCGGGCCAGACGCCGCCGCTGTCCTGCCATCCGCCACCGCTTCCGCCGATCCATTCCCCGAGCAGTGCACGCGCAAGCACGAGCCGCCGCTCACTTTCGCGAAGCGGGCCGGTGAGCGACTCCGCCTGCCCTGTGGCTCTCATAAGAACCGCAATGAGCGCAGCCAGAAGATTGGTCGAAACGGCGAGGCGGGAACCTTTCGGGATGTCGTTGACCGAGGAGACGAGTTCGATTCCTCGTCCCGGCCCGAGCATCTGCGCGAGAAGATCCCCGAGCGATTGACCGCTGCCTTCAATGCCCGGCGGCACGACGCCGCTGGCAATCACGGCGGCCTTCAACAGACCGAGATAGTCCTTCGCGAAATCGAAAACTTCGCCCAGCGATTCGATTTCCGCGGCAGCGCCGAGATCCACGGACACCAGCCGCAAAACCGGCCGATCAATCACGCGCAGCCATCCACTAACAGGCGGCTGCGGCTCGGCGTCGCGTTTGTGAACGCCGAGGTCCACGCTGATATTCAGCACCTTCGCGCCTTCGGGAAAATCCATCCCGAGGAAGAAAATGTCGCTCCACGCACTGTGCGTGAGGTCCATCCGGACCGGAGTGCGTTCGCGCAGGATCGGATACGTCCCCGCAGCATCCTGCGACAGCAACTCGGAGCGAAAGCGGAGCGGCTGATCCTTTGGATGGCCCATGCGGAACATCCATTGGTTGCCGCGCACCGTGCGCACGCTACGCCGCACCTGGTCTGCGAGCGTCTGAAATGCCAGCCGATGATACGCCGCCGAGAGCGCGCTGCAAATCGCATCACTCGGCCCGTCATTGCGCTGCTTTTCGAGAAAGACTTCGATGGCTTCCTCGAAGCGTCGGGCAAGCAGATGCTCGAAGCCATGGAAAGGGATCAGTCCGCTCGCGCTCCCATCGCCAGCGATGCGTTCTGGAAGGTGATAGCGATGAATGGATGCGAGGAAAAACAGTGCGCGCACGCGCTCGTACAAGTTCGGCGCTGTTCGGCGAAATACATCGAGCGCATCACACTCGGCGATGAGTTCGGCGGCGGAAAGCCCGGCAATGCGGCCGTCGAGAGAAAGATCGCGGACCGCGCCATCGGGACTGTTGATCAGCGGAATGAGAACGCTTCCCATGTCAGTGGCGGGTCGGGTTTGTCGCCAGCAATTCCACCATGCCGCGAAGCACTTCATCGCGGTCCTTTCCTGCGAGCGCGAGTGCGAACTGGGCAGTGAGGAGTCCGTATTTCACACCGAAATCGTAGCGCCTTCCATCCAGCTCAGCCGCGAGGTAACGCTCGCTCTCAGCGAGCTTCGCGAGCGCTGCGCGGAGATGGACCGTCGTCTCGCGTCCGGCATTTTCCTTGAAGAGTGATGCGAGCACGCGATGCACGCCGGGCGTGAGGACGTGCATGCCGAAAAAGCAAAGGTAGTAGCCAGCGCGAAGTCCCGGTACGTCGATCTTCTGCTCCGCCTCGGTCGGCGTCGGTTTTTCCAGCACGGTGTCCACTTGATAAAGTCGGCGTGTCGCATCTACGAGGCGTCCTCCGACTGCGCCGTAGTATGCGAGCTGGCTTTCGTGGGTGCTTTGCACTGCGGAAATCGCGCACTTTTCTGCGCGAGCCAGAGCGACGAGCTGCGCAGCGCAGCCTTGTCCGGTGTGCGAGAGATAAAGATGATCGCCGACCAGCAGCAGGAACGCGTCATTTCCCGTGAACTCCGCCGCGCTGTGAATCGCATGAGCGTAGCCGAGAGGGCGCTGCTGTTCGATAAAAGTAAGCCGCGACGCATGCTCGCCGGCAGCGCTGCGAAATGCGCCCGAATCGCCGGGGCTGATCACCACGGCGATGCTCTCGATTCCCGCACGAAGGACCTCCTCGATGATGATTGAGAGCGCGCTTTTCGTCTGCCCGTCGCGATCGACCAGCGATTGAAGCGGGAGTTGCCGCTGGCTCTTGCCCGCGGCGGTGATGACTGCTTTTCGGATTTCCATGCGTTTGCGTGAGTGTGGCGAGTGCCCGTTGCGAGGTCAAACGCGCGAAACACTCATGCAATCGCCGTGCCGCACGCCCTTACGAAGCCGGTTCGACAATTACTTTCACGCCCTCGACGTGCAGCACCCGCACCTTTGCACCGGAATCGATGAACTCGCCATCGCTCACAACATCCACCATCTCCTCGCCAAACATCGCTTTGCCCGCAGGACGCAACGTCGTGGACGCAATACCCACATCACCGGTTTTCACCGACGCGACGAATCCGCCACCGGTGCCCGCAGCATGCTCCTCAGCCGCGCCATCGAGAACCAAACGGCGGTAAAACGACGTGTGCGGGAGATACTTTGCAATAAGCGCTGCGAAAACCGCCGCACCACCGAGCGCGATCAGGAAGTTGAAAAGCGGCCGTTCGAAATCCACGGCTCCGAGCGAACCGGGCTGGGACGGCCAATGATCCACCATCGCCCATATGATTGAACCGAAGAGCATGATTGCGCCAACCAGTCCGGGCAGAACCACGCCCGGCATCACGAAAAGCTCCACAATGACGAGAATCGCGCCGATGACAAAAACGATGGTCGCCTCCCATCCGGTAAGGGCGGCGACATAGTGGCCGAGGAAAAAGAGCGCAAACGCTCCGAGTGACACGAAGCCCGGAATTCCGAATCCCGGTGCCTTCATCTCAATGTAACCGCCGACGATTCCAATCAAAAGGAGCAGCGGCGAAAGCGTCGTCAGCCAGAACGCCGCGCTCTCGAATCCTGTCGGCTCCACGCGGATTACCGCGCCTTTGTAACCCTGCGTGCGCAGCAACTCGTCCACAGTTTCCGCGAGCCCCGCGGCGAGCAGCGGCTTGCCGTCGTATTTTTTCACCGCCTCCCCGCCGTTGAGGCTTAGCAGCGTTTCCTTCGGATTAATCAGCACGTCGCCGATCTTCAGCTCCTTTTCGGTCACCATGAACGCCTCGGCAATGTCGGGGTTGTGTCCATTCTCCTCCGCCACGGCGCGCATTTTGGCGGTATTGAATGAGTCCTTCTTTTCCTTCAGCGTTTTCTCAATGTCAGCTCCGCTGCTGTCGATTATGGCCGCTGCGCCGATGACTGCGTCCTTCCGCATGAAGATCTTTTTCGTCCCGAGGGCAATAAGGGCTCCGGCGGAACCAGCACTAGGGTTGACGTAAGATACCACCGGAACGGTCGTCTTTCGCAGCAGTTCAAGGATATCCATCGTTACTTTTTCAGACCCGCCCGGCGTATCCATATCGAGCACAAAAACGGCGGCCCGGTCGCGCTCTGCATCCTTCAGCGCACGGCGCAAAAACATTTCGTTCGAGGGATCCACGAGGCCTTTCAACGGGAAGATATAAACCGGCGCTTCGTCCGGCTTTGCGGCCTCGACTGCGGCCGGTGCAGACGCGGGGTCCGCGGCCATTCCGGTGAGCGAAAAAATCGCGAGCAACCACAGTGAGATCAATGTTTTCATTTCAGGACTTCGTTCATACTACGCATGAAACTTAGCACGGGCGGCAGGAATGGGGACTTTTCTTTTTTGAGCCGCGCCTGTAGTGATCGCGCCCCGATGTCCTTCGTCGTTCGCATCATTTCCGTCGTGTTCGCGCTGTTCTTCGCGGCCTGCGCGAAAGACCGCATCCACACCATGGTCGTGAGCATTCCAGAGCAAAAAATGGCGCTCTACCGGAAGGGAAAACTCATCCACACTTACGACGTATCCACATCGAAGTTCTGCATCAGCACACGCTCCGGGAGCAATGGAACTCCGCTCGGACTCCACGAAGTGGCGAAGAAAATCGGCGGCGGCCAGCCGTCCGGAATGAAGTTCTCGAGCCGGCGCCCCACCGGCGAAATTGTTCCCGTCAACGCTCCGGGACGCGATCCCATCGTCACCCGAATCCTTTGGCTGAAAGGCCTCGAATCCAGCAATCGCAACAGCTACTCGCGAACCATCTACATCCACGGCACGCCCGAGGAATGGCGCATCGGCACCCCGGCCAGCTTTGGTTGCGTGCGGATGCGCTCGCGGGACATCATCCGCCTTTACAACACCGTCGGCGTGGGCGCGAAAGTGGACATCCGCAATGACTGCCTGCCCGGAGAGGAATTGTGAGCGCTCCGCGCGAGTTGCTCGAAATCCGCCGGTGGATCGCATTTTTCATCATCGCCCTCGTTCTTAGCGGCGTGACGGCATTTCCACTCGTCAACGAACTCCGGATGCTTGGCGACTGGTTCCGCGTCGATGCGCCGGGTGTTGAAAATGGGAGCTTGCAGTGGTGGCTGCGGACCGTGCGCGATGGGCTCGTGGAAACCAATGTGAGGTATCCGTGGCTGGCATACGGAACTGACTGGCTCGCGTTCGCGCATATCGTGATCGGCGTCTTTTTCATCGGTCCATACCGTGATCCGGTTCGCAACGTCTGGATTATCCAGTCCGGACTCATCGCCTGCGCGGGCGTGCTGATTCTGGCTTTCACCGCCGGTCCGATTCGGGGCATCCCGATTTACTGGCAGCTCATCGACTGTTCGTTCGGAGTCTTCGGAGCACTTCCGCTCTGGCGCGTTCTGGCGCTCACAAAAAGACTTGAGTCGCAGTCGTAGAACTCCCCTCCTCCGCCTCTCGAGCACCGACGAGCGCAGCGTTCATGGGAAACTGCCTGCCGCAGCGCACTATCCGGACGCCAAGTGTGCCATTCGGACACTCATTGCGCATTCACAAAAACGGCGGAACTGCGCCTTTTTGTCCCTTTTTATGAACAATGCGCGGGCAGGTAAAATAGAAATATTTTACTCATCTCGTTATATTTACGGAACCTCTGAGGCGCAAAGAAAAGCACGGCATTCGAAAAGCTACATACAGTGCCGTCGGGCAACCGACAAAGAAACACAACAACCAACTTATGAGCCTACTAAACACAATCATTCCTGAACTGAATCGGTCGCCTTTCTACCAACTGCGCGACCAACTGAGCCGTCTCTTCGAACCTTCGGCGAACCGTGCGCCGGAGTCGTTCGGCGACTGGCTGCCGGCCCTCGACGCCTTCGAGGACAAGGACAAATACGTCGTGTCCCTCGAACTGCCCGGACTGAAGAAGGAGGACATCTCCGTTACCGTCCAGGACGGCGTCCTCACGGTTTCGGGTGAGCGCAAACGCGAGCAGGACGTGACCACCGGCAACGTCCACCGCACCGAGCGCTACTACGGCAAATTCACACGCAGCGTGAGCCTGCCTCCGACTGCGAAGTCCGACAAAGTCGCCGCGACATACAAGGACGGCGTTCTGCATGTCGAACTGCCGAAGGCCGAGGAAGCAAAGCCAAAATCCATCGAGGTCAAAGTATCGTAATTCAAAGCCCCGGCGGGTGGAACTCCCGCCCGCCGGGCAAGATTTCCAAAACAAAAACAGCCACCGATTTTCAACCATGAATACCGACACACAATCCTGCGCAAAAAACATCCGTCCCGCATCCAGCGTCATTCACCGGAAAGACGGAGTCATCATCGAATGCGACATGCCCGGAGTGGCGCGCGACGGAATCAGCCTCACGGTTGAAAACGACGTGCTCACCATCAAAGGCCGTCGCACAAAGACGCAGCAAGGCAGCCCGCTTCATCGCGAGTCCCGCTCAAGCGACTACGCGCGCTCCTTCTCGCTCGATGGCGGTTTCGACACCGGTCGCATTCAGGCCCGCGCCGAAGCGGGCGTACTCCGCGTGTTTCTGCCGAAAGCCGAGGCTCCAAAGCCGCGGCAAATCGCCGTCGGTTAAATCAACTCCGCGATTTGGACGGCGTTCAACGCAGCTCCCTTGAGCAACTGGTCGCCAACGACCCAAAACGCGAGTCCGTTGTCGAGCGCACAGTCAAGACGCAGACGACCCACCTGACAGTTGTCGCTACCGGCAACGTTGAGCGGCAGCGGATACTTCGCATTCGCCGGCTCGTCGAGAATGTCGAGGCCTTTGGCCGCAGCCAGCGCCTCGCGCGCAGCGGCGATGCTCACAGGACGCTCAAACTCCGCGCTCACCGCGATGGAGTGCGCACGATAAACCGGCACACGAACACAGGTGACTGAAGCCTTGAACGAAGGATGGTGCATGATGCGCCGTCCTTCGTTCTGCATTTTCATCTCCTCCTTCGTATAACCGCTTTCCAAGAAACTATCGACGTGCGGGAGCACATTGAACGCGATTTGATGCGGATAAACCGTCCGCGGAACCGGCTGGCCCGCCGCGATGGCCGCGACTTGATCCTCAAGTTCCTTGATCGCCTGCGCGCCCGTTCCCGACACCGCTTGATAAGTGGACGCAAAAATGCGCTTCACTCCGAAAGCCTGATGCAGCGGCCAAAGCGCCATCAGCGTAATCGCGGTTGAACAGTTCGGGTTCGCGATGATTCCGCGATTGGCCTTGATGTCGGCGCCGTTCACTTCCGGAACCACGAGCGGCACGTCGGCCTCCATCCGAAATGCGGATGAGTTGTCCACGACCACCGCACCGGCCTGCGTTGCAAACGGCGCATACTGCTTCGAGATTCCGCCGCCTGCGCTGAAAAGCGCAACATCCACACCGGCAAACGATTTCTCCGTCAGCTCCTGCACGGGAATCATCTCGCCCTTGAATGGGAGCGGTTTCCCAGCCGAGCGCGCGGATGCGAGAAGCGTCAGTTTCCCGACCGGGAAATTGCGTTTCTCGAGCGTCTTCATCATTTCGATTCCGACGGCTCCAGTGGCTCCTACGATTGCGACATGCATGCTTTTGCTCATAAATAAAAGGGCGCGAACTCTACCGCCCGCGGTCGCCTTGTCCAGATTCACATCACCGGCAGCGCAACTTCGATATAGTGGAAATAGCGAGCCATCGGGCGACGACACGCTGCTTTCGCTCGCAACCGCCTTCGGCTCTTTGCGCTAACGGTCGAATGGATTTTGCGCAATCGGTTCTCCGCAAAACAGACACTTCATGCGCTGCCGTCCGACAGTGCGATTGCATTTCGGGCACGGCTGCGGCGGCGCCTTTGGCTTGCGGCCATCGAGTTTGCCGTCCTCGATATCGATGAGCGTGATTTGCTTCACCAACTCGTTGTCATCCAAGCCGTGCTTTTCCTTCAAAATCCGCCACAGCGCTTCCGTGATGAAATAAAGGCGCTCCACCTCGGCCTGCAGTTCCACAAATTCCGCAGAATCGGCTGCCGAGCGGGAACTAAACGGCTGTCTGGACTGGGACGACTCGGGACGCGGGAAATTGAACATGCTGGTGATTCGTTTCTACGAGTTGGCAAAAACTTCGCGCTTCAGCACGCCGATATACGGCAGATTGCGGTAGCGCTCCTGATAATCGAGTCCGTAGCCGACCACGAATTCGTCACCAATCTCGAACCCCGAATAATCCGCCTCCATCTCCTCATCGCGCACCTTGTTTTTCTTCAACAAAACGCAAATTCGAATGCTCGCAGGATTCCCTTCCGCGTTTAGCCGCCGGCAAATCGCATGCAACGTTCGTCCCGTATCGAGAATATCGTCGAGAATCAGGACATGCCGCCCATTCACGTCCGGCAGTGACGTTTGATCAAAAGTCACGGTCCCGCTGCTCTCGGTGCCTCCGTGGTAACTGGAAACACTGAGACAATCGAGGCTGAGCGGAAGCTGTATCCGGCGAAGAAGGTCGGCCATGAAAAACAGGCTGCCGTTCAAAACCGCGATCACCGTCAGGTCGCGGCCTTCATATTCGGCGGTGATTTCCGCAGCGAGTTCATCAAGCCGCCGGAGGATGGTTTGCTCGTGAAAGAGCGTCCGTTCAATGTCGTTGTCCATGAAGATTACTGCCGCTCCGATGCCGGGCGCAGGAACTCGATTTTATCCCCGACCCTTTTTGTCTCCCATTCGGACTCCGCGAGCATGACGTTGTAAATCTTATCAACGCTCGCGACGTAAACTTTGAGGTAACAGCCACTGTTTACGACTTTATCGGAAACACCCTTGCCGCTGACCACCAGGTCGCGAATCTGCTCGCCGGTCCTGTATTTCTCGCGAATTTCCCCGCTCAGCATGTTCGGATTCTTCGCCGTTCCGGTTGAGTAAACAGCAGCCGCGACGAAACCCAGAATTCCAACGAGAATCGCAACAGCGAGCAGAATATCGCGCCGGTTCAAACCGCCGCTGACAACGACAGGCTTCCTTTTTCCGGGGCCGGAATTTTCAGGTGCATTCGTGTTCATATTTCAGCAATCGATGACGGTGGAAGACCGATGGTGCGATCCCACACATAGCGCTTCAGGATGACCTTGGCAGTCGCGGTAAGCGGCACGGCGAGAATCGCACCCAACAGACCACCGAGCAGCAGCGACCACAGGAAAACCGAGAATATGACCGTGACCGGATGAAGACCGACGCGTTCACCGACAATCTTTGGCGTGATGAAAAGCCCGTCCACCTGCTGCACGACTGCGAAAATGCCGGTTACAATCATCGGAAACGCCCACCATGCGGCGTCGGCGGGAAGCATCCAAGAACCACCCTGCACAGAGGCGATGATCACCGCCGGGATCCAGCAAATGAAAATGCCTAGATACGGAATGATTCCGAGGAAACACAACGCGAAGCCGATGAGGATTCCGAAATCGAGACCTGCCGACGCAAGCAGGACGCCGGTCGCGACTCCGTTGATGATGCTGACGATAAGTTGGCCGCGGAAAAATGCGATGAGGTAGCCGTTAATCTCCGTGAGGCACGAAACGACCTCGTCTTTGAATTCGCTCTTCTTTAACGGGACATATGCCGCCCAACCGCGCGCAATGTGCGGCGATTCAGTGAGGAAATAGAACAGGTAAAGCGGGACAATAACCAGCGACAGGAGGAATCCGAAGAAACCAAGGAAGCCGCCGAGACTCGCACTGATGAAGGTCCACACATTGCGCGCCACAGCAGGAAGCGCGTCACTTACCCAGTCACCAGAACCAATCTTGTGCAAAATATCCTCCGGCGTCTCCTGCGCGGTTCCAGCTTTTGCCACCGGCGCAGACAGTTCGACCGGCTTCGCGAGCTTCGCAGGCTCCGCAGCGGGCGGAACACTTCCGACCTCGGTTGGTGCAGGTTGCTCGGGCTTCGTTTCGGTCGGGGCAGACGGTGCGGCGTCGGACTTCGGCTGTTCTGCGGCAGTCTTCGGGAGCTTCGATGCACTCGGCTTCGGGAGCACGAGCATCTCCTCCGGGAGCAGCTTGATACCGTATTGATCGCGAACACTGATGGCGAATTTCGCGACGCCGAGGCGGACTTTGTAGCTGATATCCGGCACCTTGCTCGCGAGCTTTACCGTCTGCGTCGATACCACGGGGATAAGCCAGAACAGCATGCCGGCAACCACCAGCGAGGTGATTATAAAAACGCCGGTTACCGCGCGATGCCGCGTTGTGCCAAACTCGACCAGCCGAACCACCACCGGCTCCAGCAAGTAAGCCATCACGCCCGCGATGGCGAATGGCACGAGAATCGGCTGCATAAAGGCCATCACCCTCGAGAACACGTACAGGAAGCCCACCGACACCGCGAAGATGCCTGCGATCGAAAGCGCAGTCAGCGCGCGCCAAATCACTTTCTTCTGCCAAGGTGTCGGATACTCCGGAGGAGGTGTCATTTAGGAAAACCATTGTCACGCAAGCCGCGCACGGCAACCACGAAATAGCCTGCGTGCCTACCGGACAGGAAAACCGTGCCAAGCGATTGCGGTAATCACCGCGCCCATGATCATCACGAAATACCGCGGAACGTTGGAAGTCGCGAAATTCAAGTGCGGCGTAGCAGCAACAAGCTCCCGATACGCTCTGGAGCAGATGAACCGCGACTGCCTGTTTGCCAGCGTGGGAACCACAAAAAACGCGCCCGGCAAAAGGATCGGAGCCGCGAACACTACAGCGACCGAAAACACCAGACCTGCAACCCGCGCCCATGCAGAAAATCGGCGCAGACCGAATTCCACAATGAACGCCACCGGCCCAAGAATCACCGCGCCCACAGCTACCGCCTCACTCAAGAACCCGTGCCTCAATGCCAGAATCCCAGTACCCAAACAGAGCACCGCAACGATATTGAAAACCATCGCCACGCTCCGAACCGCCACCTCATGCTTCAACATGGCCGCTCTCGGAGAGAGCCCGCCAACACCGGGTTTGATTGCTAAATCAGCAGTCGGAGGCGCGTACGGATTCACCGGGTCATTGCTCATTGATGCAATCTGGGCTCTCCATTCTCCTGTCCGCTGCCCGGCGATGCAGATTGCGCAGCCACGGAAGTTTATTTCTTCAGCAGCGCAGCAAGCAGCGGCGCGACGGCTTTTGCGTCCTCGGGCGTATCGACCCCGAGGCTGATGTGCTTCACCTCCACGACGCGAATTTTGACGCCGTTCTCAAGCGCACGCAGTTGCTCAAGTGATTCGGCCATTTCGAGCAGCGTGGGCTTCCATTTTACGAACTGGAACAGCAATTCCATCGTGTAGCCGTAAATGCCCTGATGGCGGAAGAATCGCAGACCTTTCGTCTCGTTGCGAACGTACGGCAACGGCGAGCGACTGAAGTAAAGCGCATCGCCGGCGCGGTCCATGACGACCTTCACAGCATTCGGATTCTGAACATCGTCGTTCGGCTCAAAGACACTCGCCGATGTGATCATGCGCACGCTCTCGTCGGCTGCCATTCCTTTCGCCAACTTCGTGACGGTCCCGGGATCGACGAGCGGCTCATCGCCCTGAACATTGATGACGTGCGTGTAGCCCTTGAGCCGCTTTTTCGCGACTTCCGCGACGCGGTCGGTGCCGGAGCGGCAGGCTTCCGACGTAATAACGCATTCCGCACCAAAGCTCTCACACGCGGCTTCGATTCGCTCGTCCTCCGTCGCAACGATGACGCGATCAATGCCCTTCGCCTTGCTCGCACGCTCCCACACGTGCTGGATCATTGGTTTCCCCGCCAGCGGAAACAGGGGTTTTCCGGGAAAGCGGGTGGATGCGTAACGGGCGGGAATGACGACTGCGATTTTAGCGGGCATGGGTTTGGCGTATGATGAATTCGGCTGCCTCGGCAAGGTCTTTGGCAATGAACACAGCGCCGTCGCCCGTCGCCGCCGCGCCGATGCCGGTCCGCACAAGAATGGAACGCGCTCCAGCGGCAACGCCGGCCTGCACGTCGCCATCGCGATCCCCAATCATCCAGGAGCGCGTGAGATCGAGCGCAAGATCATGCGCAGCTTCGAGCAACATACCGGGCGCCGGCTTGCGACGGGGCGACGGAGCGTCGGCGTGATCGGGGCAGAAATACGCGGCATCGAGCAAGCCCGGCCCGAGCAATTCCTCAAAGCGCGCAGCGACGGCGTGGTAATCGGCAACCGAAAACTTCCCGCGCCCGATGCCGCTTTGATTCGTGACAACAACAAGCCTGTAGCCCGCTGCTTTCAATCGCGTCAGCGCCTCGATGACGCCGTCGTAAAGCTCCACACCCGCCGGGTCCGAGAGGTATTCCCGGTCGTGCATGAGCGTGCCATCGCGATCGAGAAAAACTGCGGGCTGTTTGGGTTCGTCAGTCATATTCAAAAATCTCCACGCCGTCCCACGAGGTTCATGCAACGGGTAATGAGCGCCGTCCAGCCGGTCTGGTGGCTCGCACCCAGACCGCGACCGGTATCGCCGTGGAAGTATTCGTGGAACCACACGAGTTCGCGCCAGTGTGGATCCGTCGCGAGCTTTTGTGTGAGCGACTCATCGCGGTGGCAGGGGCGCTCTCCGTTTTCGTCGGGCACAAAAATACGCGTCGTGCGACGGGCGATGCGCGCGGCAACTTCATCGAGCGTGAGAAAACTTCCGCTCTTCGCAGGATACTCGACTTTGAGCGAATCGCCGTAAAACCGGTGATAGCGCTCCAGCGCCTCAATCAGCAGATAGTTGAGCGGGAACCAAATCGGGCCGCGCCAATTGCTGTTGCCTCCCCACATTCCATCCGTGCTTTCGCCGCCTTCATACTGGATGCACACATGCCCGCCATCGTGGAGAAAACAGAACGTCTCCTCCGCGTGGGCGCGACTGAGCGAGCGGATGCCGTAGGGTGAGAGAAACTCCGCTTCATCGAGCATCCGCTGCAGCACGCGAACCAATCGTTCGCGCGAGGGAATGGCGAGCAGGCGAAGCTCTCCGCCGTCGGTTGTGGTTCGCTCCATGTAGCTGGTGTGCGCAGCGAGTTCGGGTCGATTGTCGAGGAACCAGCGCATCCGTTTGCGGAATCCCGGCAGCGATTTGATCACATCCTGCTCCAGCACTTCGACTGCGAGCAGCGGCACCAGGCCCACCATACTGCGGACACGCAGCGGCACCGATTCGTCGCCGGAATCACGGAGGCGGTCATAGTAAAAACCATCCTGCTCGTCCCAAAGTCCGCTTCCGCCGAGCGTGTTCATCGCGTCCGCGATGGCGACAAAGTGCTCGAAAAATTTGCTCGCGATGTCCTCGTAAGCCGGACGCGTTCGCGCGAGCTCGACGGCCATCGAGAGCATCGTCACGCAATAAAATGCCATCCATGCTGTGCCATCCGCCTGCTCCAGCGTCTTCCCGCTCGGCAACGGCTTGCTGCGATCGAAAAGGCCGATGTTGTCCATGCCAAGAAAGCCGCCACCAAAGAGGTGCTGGCCGCGCGCGTCCTTACGATTCACCCACCACGTGAAATTGATCAGCAGTTTCTGAAAGCACCGCTCGAGAAACAGCGTGTCGCGCTCGCCGCGGGCCGCGGTGATTTTATACACGCGCCAGCACGCCCACGCGTGAACAGGTGGATTCACGTCGGAGAAGTTCCACTCGTAAGCGGGCAGCGCACCATCGGGCCGGAGATACCACTCGCGCAGGAAGAGTAGAAGCTGGCCCTTCGCGAAATCCGGGTCGATGCGGCACATCGGAATCATGTGAAACGCGAGGTCCCACGCCGCGTACCACGGATACTCCCATTTATCCGGCATCGAGATGACGTCGCCGTTGAAGAGATGCTGCCAGTCCGAGTTTCGACCGGCCTTTCGCGCGCGCGGCGGCGCGGGTTGCGCAGGGTCGCCGCTCAGCCAGCGCTTCACATCGTAGTGGTAAAACTGCTTGCTCCAAAGCAGCGACGCGTACGCCTGACGAATGATATTCCGCCGCTCCGCGTCGAGTCCGGGCGCGCACTTTGTCGCCATGAAGAGCCGTGATTCCTTCACGCGCTCGGCGAAGACCTTTTCGAAATCCACGAACTCCTGCGAGGCCAGATGCAGCGTTCCGCCGAGACGGAATCGCAGCACAACCTCGCCGTGCGCCGGTACATCGAGCACGTAATGCGCGGCGCATTTCGTGCCCGTGAACGCAGGATTCACCGCCGTATGCTCGCCACGGACCACCGCGCGATGAAATGCGTCCTTCACGAATGGCTGCGCATTCGGCACGCCGTAAAGCGCCGCCACATTTGTTTCGTTCTCGGTAAAAAGAAGCGGCGCCTCTTTTTCCAGAACGAACCGGTAGTCACCCAGCGATGTATGCGATGCCTCGACGGTCCGCGGCCCGAGCGCTCGCATGAATGGACGCTCGGCGGCCGCATCCCAGCTCCACGTATTGCGAAACCACAGTTGCGGCAGGACGTGGATCCGCGCTGCATCCGGACCGCGATTCGCGACCGTGATTCGAATGAGAATATCCTCCTCGCTCGCCTTCGCATACTCGGCGAACACGTCGAAATAGCGGTCGTCGGAAAACGCATCGGTGTCCCACAATTCAAACTCCCGGTCTTTGGACGTTCTCCGTCCGTTCTCCTCACGCAACCATCGATACGGAAACTCCCGCTGAGGATACTTGTAGAGCGCGCGGAGGTAGGACGACGTCGGCGTGGCGTCGAGATACCAATAAGCCTCCTTCACGTCCTCGCCGTGCGGACCCTCGCCGTTTGCCAGTCCGAAAAGTCGCTCCTTCAAAATCGGGTCGCGCCCGTTCCAAAGTGCGAGCGCAAAGCAAAGCCTTGCCTGCCGGTCGCAGATTCCCATGAGGCCATCCTCGCCCCATCGATAAGCCCGCAGATGCGCGTGGTCGTGAGGAAAATAGCGCCACGCGTCTCCGTTCTCCGAGTAATCCTCGCGCACCGTCCCCCACTGCCGCTCGGAAAGATATGGTCCCCAGCGCTTCCAATTCCCCTCCCGACGCGCCTCAGCCGCGAGGCGCAAATGCTCGGGAGTCTGCGCCGCGTGTGGTTCGCAGTGGTCATCGGAGATCATGGCGCGGAAACTAGAGCCACACCCAGAACATGGAAACGACAAACTCCGTCGGTGCCCGCCTTTGCCGGACCGGGTCGCGCGAAACGCTCGATGCGGTGTAGTGCCGACACTCGCTTTAAGGAGTCGTGATCGTGATCCTGGCAGTCGGGCAACCGGACGGATCCGGTCGCTCTGCAAGCGCTGCGGAGATAACTTCGGCACTGCGTTCGACGCTTCCTTTGAAAACCTGCGCTCCATTGGCGACGACGGTTATCGGTTTATCGAGATCGAGCAGCGCGTCGTTCAGAAGCAGATCCATTTTCGTTTTACCAAGCGCCGTGCGCTTAGCCTCGGCGACGTTGTCTTTTCCGTGCGTGCGATTTCCATCGGTATTCCCTGCATCGAGGGTCGAAACATCGATCGTGATGGAGTTCGTC
>SXWH01000170.1 GCA_005791535.1 Verrucomicrobiaceae bacterium
GCGCTCACTTTCTTCACGACCGCGTATTCCACCGCGGGCTTGCCGGGAACCATGGCGCCCCACCCGTTGCATTGGAACGTGAGCACGAGCTGGTTGTCCGTCTCGCTCCGGATTTCAAAGCTCAGCGTCGCGCCGTCGGGGCCGCGCCATTTCGGGTCTTTCAGCTTGCGGGTCGTGGCGACCCACAGCGGCGGGTGGACCCAGTTCAGCCGGTACCAATCGTGCCAGTCGCGCGCGCCGTCATCGATGATGCGCTCCGGCTTGTCCGTGGCTTTCACCTTTGCCGCCTGCAATTGCGCCGGACCCGCCGAGAGCACGCGGGAGCTGATGGCAAACGTGGCGCTGGTTCCGCGCCCGGCTTCCTGCGGTCCGGTCCGGTAGGCTGCGGGAGTTTCATACACGACGTTTGCGAATGCGAAGAGCGGCTGCTCCAGCGACATGACGGGGCACTTCGCCGTCCACTGGCTGCCGGATTTCACCGCCCCGGCGTCGCGCCAGAACCGCGTGAGCGCATGCGGGTCGGCCGAGTAGTAGATGTCCACGCGCTGCACGGGCTGCGAGCCATCGGGCGTGAGCGTGATGCGCGGGATGCCGTCGTCCGTTTTCAAATCCAGCGTGATCCCGGGCGTCCGCGGCATTTTGAAAGCCGCGCCCTTCAAGTGCTCCTCAAACCAAAGATACTCCGTGATGCCGTGCTCGTCGGTGTGATGGTGGTTCAAATGCGGCGAGATGCTGAAGCGCACGCGATCATCCGGAAGGTTGCGCCAGTTCCAGGCCATGTTGTCGATGTGCGCATGGAAATCATTTGTGGGCGAAAGCCACAGCACGGGGCAGGTAATCAGCGGGAGATACGCGTTGTCGGAAACACACGCCAGCTCGAGGGTGCTGCGTTTGGTCCGGCTCCCGCCGGGCACCGTCGCTTCGTCTTCCACGAGATCGCCCGAGCCGCCGCAGGACGGCACCGCGGCTTTGATGCGCTTGTCGATTCCCGCGAGATTCGTCGTGAGCTTGCCGCCCATGGAATGCCCGTGCGCGCCGATTCGCGGCGCGTCCACCTCGGGCTGCTTTTCGAGGAAGCTGATGGCGCGGCGGGCGGCGGTGAGCACGAGGAACCAGTTGCTGTTCCGCGGCGACTCCACGGCATCCAGCGTGAACTCATCCGGCGTGAGCGCGCCGACGAAGTGGTTCGTCTTGTTGCGCTGCGGCGGATGCGTCGCGTCCAGCTTCCCCCAATCGGTCTGCGGCCCGTCCCACACCTCCTGCCCGAGGCTCATTTTGTTTCCGCCCCAATTCAGCGAAACGCTCGCATACCCGCGCTTCGCATACGTCACCACGCTGTTGAGCGAAGCCGACTGGCCGCCGCCGTGCATGTTGAGTATCGCGGGCAGCTTTGTCGCTCCTTTCGGAAACGCATAAAACGCCGCGACCCGCGAAGGCGCGCCTTTGAAGACGCCGGCCTGATAGCGAATGATGCGGCACGTGATGCCGTCCTGCTCCCATTCCTTGAGCACCTCGACATCCAGCGGCGTCGCGCGATCCATCTCCGCAAAATCCGACCACAGTTCGTGGACATTTTGCGGAATGTCCGCCGCGAGTGCGGAAGCGTGGAAGCCTGCGAGGGCCAAGGTGGCTCCTGCAGCGCAGAGGAAGTGTCGCCGGGTGAAGTGAAGTGCGCGTTTCATCGTGTGATTTCCCCGTGATGACTCCCGATTCGTCGCATTGATAGAGTCGATCGGGCTCCGGCGGGATATTTCTGCACCGGAACGGCGGATGAGAAAGGTGCTCATTGCGAATGCGTGGAATGCAGCGTTCCTGGACTCAATGCTCCGCCGGCATTCGATTTGATGTTTGCCTTCGCCGGGCGATTGTTCGGAATGGAGTCGGCGATAAGGAGCACAACACATGAAATACCCGATCGGAAAGGAAGGCGCGATGACGCCTGAGGCTATAATTGTCGAAGCTGATCTCGCGCGGCGGGAGCATCAGGCGTCGGTGCTGGCGATGCTTGAGGCTTACTCGGCGGACCCGATGGGCGACGGTCATCCGCTGTCGGAATATGCGCGTGCAAATCTCATCGCCGGGCTGCGCGCGCATCCCACGACGCTCGTGTTTCTTGCTTTCCGTGGCGATGAAGCGGTCGGGATGGCGATTTGCTTCCGCGGCTTTTCGACATTCGCCGCGAGGCCGCTGATCAATGTCCACGACTTCTACGTGGCGTCGGCTCTACGGGGCCGCGGGATTGGCCGGATGCTGATGGCCGCGGTTGAGCAGAAGGCCCGCGCGACGGGTTGCTGCAAGCTGACGCTGGAGGTGCAGGAGAATAATTCGCGCGCGCAACGACTGTATGCGGCGTTCGGATTTGAGCGCGGCCACTACGCGGAGGGCGCCGGCGGCTCGTTGTTCTTTTGGAAACGGCTTCCCGATGCGTAGCGCTATCGCCCCGGAGACCTCATTCGGGCTGACGTTCGGATGACGGAGCGGGGTCGTTTCCGGACCGCTTCCTTTTCTTCCCCGCTGGTTCTTTTCCGGGTGCCGGTGGCGTCCATTCGGCGGGTTTTGGGTTGGCGACTTTCAACGGCGCCGTGTCGGCATGAGCTGCCATTTCCTTTTCAAGCAGAGCTGTGAGTTGAGCGATCCTCGCCGCGTGTTCCGGGTTGTCTGCCAGGTTGTTTAGTTCATGCGGGTCGGTGCTGAGATCAAACAACTGGGTACGATCCACAAGCGGGTAGCGGATGAGTTTCCAACGATCATCTCGGATTGCGCGCTGGCAGTCGCGGTAGGCTGTGTAAGCGACGTCCCGGACTTTGGCCTGTTTGCCGTTTAGGATCGGGACGATGCTCTTCCCCTCGACGCCGGCCGGAACCTGCGCGCCCGCGAGTTCCGCGAACGTCGGGAACAAATCCATGAGATACACGAAGGCTTCGCTCTTCCCCTTTGCAATCCCCGGGCCGGCGACGACGAGCGGCACGTGCATGCCGCCAAATTCGTAGAGGTTCTGTTTGCCGAAAAGCCCGTGCTCACCCATCGAGAGGCCGTTGTCGGCGCTGAAAATAATGACGGTGTTTTCCCACTGCCCGCTGGCTTTGAGTTCGGCGAAGATGCGCCCGACGTGGTGGTCGAGGTTTGTGATGCACGCGTAGTAGTCGGCCAGTTGCTGCTTCGTGTCCGCCACGGTGCGCGGCCACGGTGCCAGCTTCTCATCGCGCACGGTCATCTCGCCGTTGTCGAAGGGATGCTGCGGAAGGAATGCCGGAGAGAGAGAAATCGTGGCGGGATCGTAGAGCTTGTGAAACTGGGGTTCGGCGGAGCGAGGGTCGTGCGGGACGGGCGGCGCGAGGTAGATATAGAAGGGCTTCGTCTCGTTCGCTTTTGCGCGTTTTTTCAGATAGGCAATGGCGTGGTCGGCTAGGCGCCGGCTGCAATGAGCGCGGTCATCGTCGGCACTGTTGCCGCGGGCGTCGTCCTTGATGCTGGATTGAAACTCCGCCAGACCGGCAGGGAAGCCATTGCCGTATTTGCCAA
>SXWH01000171.1 GCA_005791535.1 Verrucomicrobiaceae bacterium
ATACCGGCAGCGGAAATTGCAACGGTCGGTGACCGAAAGGCGCAAATCGCGAAGTGGCCGGCTGCGGGCGTCGTGCATTGCGGATACTCGTGTGCGGTTTGCGCGGTGGAGTAAAGCACGGCGACGCGCTGGACTTTGCGCTGCGGAAACGCCAGCGTCCGCCGCATCATGCGCGCATTCCTCTTCCTCAGTCTCACGATCTCGCTGTTCGCCGATGAATTCCCAAAGCCGTTCAATACCGGCACCGATGTGGGAAAAAAGCCGATGTCCGCCGACGAGGCGGTGAAACTCATCAAAATGCCCGAGGGCTTCAAAGCCACGGTCTTCGCCGCCGAGCCCGATGTGCAAAACCCCATCGCCTGCGCTTGGGACAGCCGCGGCCGCCTGTGGGTCGCGGAAAACTACTCTTACGCGGAAGCCGCCGTCGGCTTCGACAAACGCCTCCGCGACCGCATCGTGATTTTCGAGGATACGGACAACGACGGAAAGCACGACAAGCGCACCGTTTTTGCCGACAATCTCTTCAACCTCACGAGCATCGAGCTTGGCTACGGCGGCGTCTTCGCGACGGCAGCGCCAAATCTCCTTTGGATCCCGGACGGAGACGGCGACGACAAACCGGATGCGACGAATGCTCCGAATAGGCCCTATTCGGCCTATCCCTCCTACGAAAACACCAGCACCCGCATCCTCCTCGACGGCTTCGACGACAAAAGCGTGCGCCACAATTTCGTGAACGGCCTCCGCTGGGGCCCGGATGGTTGGCTGTACGGACGCCACGGCATCCTCGCGACGAGCAAAGTCGGCAAGCCCGGCACGCCCGACGCCGAGCGGCTCGGCATCAATGTCGGCATCTGGCGCTGGCACCCGACGCGGCACACCGTCGAGATGGTCACCTACGGCGGCACGAATCCGTGGGGCCTCGATTTCAACGCCGAGGGCGAAGGCTTTTTCACCAACACCGTCACCGGCCATCTCTACCACATGATTCCCGGCGCGCACTACGAGCGCATGTATGGCGAAGACCCGAATCCCTACATCTACCAACTCCTCCCGCAGACGGCCGACCACTACCACTACGACCGTTCGAAAAGCTGGACCGCCTCGCGCGACGGAGCCGCAAACGACTTCGGCGGCGGCCACGCGCACGTGGGCTGCATGATTTACCAGGGCGAAAACTGGCCCGAGCAATACCGCGGAAAACTCTTCACCATCAACCTCCACGGACGCCGCATCAACGTGAACCGGCTGGAGCGAAAAGGCAGCGGCTACGTCGGCAAAAGCGAGCCCGATATGATCTTCTTCGGCGACCCGTGGTTCCGCGGTAACGAACTCACCTACGGCCCCGACGGCGGCGTGTACGTGCTCGACTGGAGCGATCAGGGCGAGTGCCACGAAAACGACGGCGTCCATCGCGAGAGCGGGCGGATTTATAAGATTACGTATGGGGAGGTGAAGCGGCCCTCGATGGGCGCGAAAGGGGACGTTGCAAAAATGAACTCTGCCGAATTGGTAGAATCAGTCACAAGCCGGAACGAGTGGATTTCGCGGCAAGCAAGGCAACAGTTTTCAAGCTTGCGGGGACAACCCGATATCGAGAGCGCAACAACTTCTATTGGTAAAAGACTCCGCGAATTGGCACTAACTGATGAAACCCTCCGTCTGCTTTGGACAATGCACACCCACGAATACGCGCAGAGCACGACAAATTTTCCAAACGAAGATCCCGACGGGAGAATTTCCCCTGCTCCGGAATTTGATCTGTCTCGATTGCGTAGCTCCAAAGTGATTCAAGAATTGTCCCGGATACTTTTGGACGAGAATGAAAGTGCCTACGTGCGCGCTTGGGTGATTCGGCTAATTGGCGATTGGTTCCTCGGAGAAGTTCCGATTCGCAGGAAAGGCGGACATCTGGCGATCTACTGGGGCTGGGGTGGCGATTGTTGTGGTGAAGAAATCTACCGAATTTGGACTAAGATAGCCTCTTTAACGATGCAAAATGACGATCCTCTCCTTCGGAGAGAGCTTCTCTTGTTTGCTTTACGATCACGGAATGGAGCATTTGTCGGCTTTGATGAGGTAAATGGGGAACCCGCCTTCGGCAGAATGAGTGTCGATGGAACAGATCCATTTCTACCAATTCTCATTTGGCAAGCAGCAGTCACGTCCAGTCCATTTGATTCTCGCCTGCATGCACGAGGCTCAACAGTTTCGTTGCTCAGACGAAATGCTGCACGGATATCTGTGGCGCTAGGTGAATGGGAGGGATTCGATGGGATGTCACTTTTTCGATTGATTCATCGCTACCCAGACGGGGAACGCCGAATTCCCGACGGCGCGATTCCTGACATCGTTTTAGGGCTATCGGAAGGAATGAAAGGGGTTCTGAAATCACCGAAGCCCGATGGATGGGATGCATTTACCCAGCAAGCCGCCCGTTATCCCGAAGTGGCCAACAAGCTCCGTGAGCTGAATGTCATCTTCGGCGACGGACGTGCGCTCGACGAAATCCGCGTGCTCGCGCTCGACTCGAAGGCCGAAATCCCGGCGCGCAGGCAGGCTGTCGAATCCCTCATCGCCGCCAAGCCCGCCGACCTCCGCGCCACGCTCGAGAAGCTCGTCGCCGAGGACCGCGAACTCATGGGCGCGGCGCTTCGCGGCATGGCAGTGTTTGAAGATGCCGGGCCGTTCATCGCCACGAATTACCAGCGCCTGTACCGCGAGCAGCGCGCGATGATTGTCCCTGTCATGTGCTCGCGACCGGCGTTTGCGCTTGCGCTGCTCGATGCCGTCGCCGCCGGCAAAATCGCCCGCAGCGACATCACGCCCTACCACGCCCGCCAAATCGCCGGGCTCGCGGACGACGCCGTGAACAAACGCCTCGCCGAAATCTGGGGCAGCGTCGCCACCACTTCCGACCAAAAGAAAAAGCGCATGGCCGAACTCAAAGCCGCCCTCACGCCGGAAGTTCTCGCAAAGGCCGACATCGAAAAGGGACGCGCCGTTTACACCCAGACCTGCGCCGCCTGCCACACGCTCTTCGACCTCGGCCAGACCGGCGCAAACCTCGGCCCAAACCTCACCGGCAGCGGACGCGGCGACATCAATTACCTGCTCGAAAACATCATCGACCCGAGCGCCATCGTCCCCGCCGATTACAAACTCAGCACCGTCACGCTCAAAGACGGCCGCGTGCTCAGCGGATTCATCTCCTCCCAAAACGCGCAGACCATGACGCTGCGCACGATGACCGAAACGCAGACCCTCGACCGCACCACCGTCGCCAAAACCGAAGCCAGCGCCCAAAGCCTCATGCCCGAAGGAATCCTCGACGCCCTCACCCCCGACCAAATCCGCGACCTGTTCGG
>SXWH01000172.1 GCA_005791535.1 Verrucomicrobiaceae bacterium
AATCTGTTGTGCTACCGTTACACTATGAGGCAGTCGCGGGCGGTGAATGATAGGCGTGTGACTTTGAAAGTAAATCACATTTTCCCGACAAGTTCGCGTCGGGTGCCGATGCGTGTTTTACAGGGTATCCAAGTCGGACGAATCCCTAACGAATCAGGAAAAGACGCTTGCGAAACGGGAGCGGAACCGCTTTTTTGCACGAAGTGCGTGGCAGAGTAAAATAGCCCACGTTCCCGTCACATAATTCACTCCTATTAACATCGATATGAAGCCATCCAGTCGTCCGCTCTCAAACCGCAACAGCGCCCGAATCCTTCAATCGAGCGCCGCGAGTCTCCTCACCATGCTGATGGGAGTCGGGGCGTCCCATGCGCAATCGATTTCCATCACCGGGCCGACCACCTACTCCCAAAATTTCGATCTCCTTCCGAACGTTGCGTCCAGTTGGGCTGACAATGGAACGCTAACCGGATGGTATGCCGACTGCGTAACCACATTCTCGCCATTGGCTGGTGGAGCCAATCCTCTTCCGCTGGCAATCTACACGACGGGCGCGGCGAAAGCCAACGGTCTCTTCAGCGCCGGCACGGGTACCGAGCGCGCACTCGCGGTTTGCCCGACGACTACAAATTACGGCGCGAACGCGTTCGGCGTCGTCTTCCGTAACGCTTCCTCCACACTGCTGTCACTGGGAAGTTTTTCATACAAGGGCGAGCTCTACGCCCCCCACTCAACGGCCAACACCCTTGATGGATTTCAATTCTTCTACCAGATTGGTGGCACGGCCATCACGGACCTCACGCTCGGCGGAGCCGCGCACGTTAACGGAAACGGTTATGCCGCAAATGCAGCGCTCGCCGACACCGGATGGACAAGGCTGGCATCGTTTGACTACGCGACCTCCGATCCCGGCACGGCGGTACTCGCCACTCCCGCAATTACTACGGTCAGTGGCAACCTCGGACTCACCCTTGCGCCCGGGCAGTTTATCACGCTGCGCTGGCGGAACTTCAACGATACCGGAACCGATGCATTGATGGGCATCGATGACCTCTCCCTGGCATTCACACAACTGCCGATTCGGACTTATAATCTCGCTCACACCGCCGGAGGAGCTCCAAACGGTTCGCTCGACCTGTCCGGCAGTCAGTATTTCCTCGATGGCGCCAATCCCGCCGCCTACGAAGCTGGCGCGAACGCGGTGTTCAGTGCAAATCCCAGCGGGACTGCATCAATTGACGTGCCGGTAGACATTACCGTCGGGGCGATTTCATTCAACCACACCGCGGGAACCTACTCGGTAGGTGGAATCGGACGCATCTCCGGAGCTTTCGACAAATCCGGCACCGGCACCGTGGAACTGTCCTCCGCAAACTCCTTTGGACCAATTACAGTCAACGGCGGCACGATCCGCGTGACTGCTCCCGGCGCACTCGGCACATCGGGCATCGCTCTCGGCGCGACCGGAGTGACGATTGAGAACTCAATTGATTACACTCTGCCGAATGCCGTCTCCGGCGCGGCGACACTGACGAAAACCGGAACGGGCACTCTGACGCTCGGAGCGGCAAATACCCACTCGACCACCACAGTTTCAGCCGGCGCTGTTGCGCTCTCGGGATCGCTTCCAGCGAATCACAATTTGAGCGTCGCTGCTTCGGCGCGGCTTCAAGTTACTGGCACCGTCGGCGCGAATGCTGTTGCCAATGTGGACGGTCGAATTCTCGGAACCGGCACGATTAATGGTACAACTACAATCCGGAACGGAGCAACGGTTGAGGCAGGCGTGCAGGGAATCGGGAATATCGCATTCCAAAACCTTACTTTCGGCACCGCGGCCGCGAACACATCAACCGTGGAAGTCACACTTGGGTCGCGAATCAATGTTTCGAACGCACTCGCGGTTAACAGCGGCGCAAACACGGTAACCATCAACGTTGCGGGAAACCCTGGGGCGACACTTCCGGTGACATTTCCATTGATTGACTACGCGACGATTAGCGGCACCGGATTTACCGGCTTCAAACTCGGCACTCTTCCGAATCGCATTAACGCGCAACTGCTCAACAATACCACGGACACTCGTGTGGATCTCCTCATCAACTCACTCGACTTCCCGGTTTGGAGCGGTGCGTTCGGAACTGCGTGGGTTCTTGGCGCGCAAGGCGGCTCGGAGAACTGGGTGCTGAATTCGAACAACCTTACTTCGACGACATTTCAATCCAATGACAACGTCGTGTTTAGCGATGTCCCCGCGACCGATCAGACAGTAACCATCAACGGTGCGGATGTGACGGTCAACTCTCTCACATTTTCAAACGCCACTCGGAATTACGCATTTAGCGGAACGAATGGAATCGCCGGGAATGCAGCGCTCGTCAAATCCGGAGCAGCAACGGTGACGATCTCCAATTCAAATAGCTTCACCGGCACCGTAACCATCAACGGTGGAACGATCAGTGTTCCTGCTGTTGCCAACATCGGCGCAAACAGTCCACTCGGCAGCGGATCAAGCATCGTACTCGACGGCGGCACACTCGAAATCACGGGGACATCCTCAAGCAATCGTGCGATTACCGTGAACGCCGGAAATGGAACCGTAAAAAGCACTGCTGATACGACACTGTCCGGTGCCATTACGGGAGCCGGCACTCTTACCAAGCTCGGCACGGGCAAACTCATCGTGACCGGCACAGTTTCGGCGGCTGCGACCGTGAGCGAAGGCACGCTCGAAATTGCGGACGGGGCGGTTGGCACCGGAACCGTTACGAACAACTCGGTCGTGGTCTTGAATCGCAGCGACATCGTCAACGTGCCGGTCACGCTCGCCGGAACAGGCAGGCTTGAAAAGCGCGGACCGGGAACCGTAACACTGACCGGCGCTGCCGTACCAAATACCTACACAGGAACCACCACAGTTTTCGAGGGCACGCTCGTAGCCGGGAAAACCGCGGGAACGACAGCCATCCCAGGAGATCTCCTCGTCGAAGCCGGCGCCACCTTTAGATTTGCGGGAAATACGACGGGAAACCAAATCGCCGACTCATCATCCGTCACGGTGAATGGAGGAACCTTCGGTGATGTTACCGCACCCGGAGTCAATCCGACGAATCCCGGCGCGCCCGAGACGGTGCTGAACTTTACTCTGAACGGAGGCAATTTCAGCACCGGACGCACAACCTTCAGCACGACCGGATTATTCAAGGTCACAAGCGGTGTAGCCTTGGCCCACCGGGGCGGCGTGCTTTCTGTCAGCGCCGCAGAAGTAAGCGCCGGCGCAATTCATATCGACGGCACTTCCACAACCGCAGCCAATGAGAGCCGTCTCGATATCGGCGCTGGCGGACTGACTTTGTCGGGCGGCACAATTGTCCTGAACTCCGCTGCTGGCGCCGGTGCCGCGGGCTCGGTTGGAAGTATTGTACGGCTTGGCGGAAACGTGACTTCTTCCGGAACCTCCGCATTTACCAACGGGAAAACCGCGGTGATGACAGCCGCCAAAGCGCAAATTGATCTTCAGGGTGCAATTCGTACGTTCAATGTCGCGGGCAGCCTCGCAATCGGAACGCCCGCTTCACAAATCCAGGTCGTTGATTCGATTGCCGGAAATCTTGCCGGCATCGTAAAGTCCGGCGCCGGCACGCTCGAACTTCCGGGAACTCACACGTACGGCGGCACGACGACGATCGATGGCGGCACGCTTCAGATCGACGGCAGCCTTGCGACGTCCGGGGTGGTAGTGAATTCAACCGGCAAACTCGGCGGACGCGGAACGACCACCGGCGGGGTAACCGTTACCAACGGCGGATCCCTTGCGGCCGGTGTCGGCGGCGCGGGATCGCTGAGTTTCCCTACTCTCACGCTTGGCGCAACTGCGGGCGATTCGGCGACAATCAATGTGTCGCGAGGGACGGTTCCGGCAATTATCAACGTCACAAATGCTGACGGTTTCGTCGCCAACGGCGGGGCAAACAGCGTAACTTTCAATTTGACGGGCCCGAATCCTGGAATCGGCCAGCACGTTTTGATCGATTACGCGGGCAACTTTACCGGTTCCGCGGCGGATTTCAAAGTGGGGACTCTCCCGAATCGTGTTCAGGCCGCAGCGATCGCCGTGGACACGTTGAATTCCGCAATCGTGATGAATATTACCGCCATTGAGCTCCCGGTCTGGACCGGTGAAGTCAGCACTGAGTGGAGCACGGCAATTGTCGCAAACCCCAAGAACTGGGCCATCAGCGGCTCTCCGCTCGTGAAAACGGATTTCGTAAATGGCGACAACGTGCTGTTTGACGACACCGCTATCAACACCACCGTCGCAATTACGGGTGGTGATATTTCACCCAACATTGTGACCATCAACAACGCCACGAAAGCGTACACGCTCGTTGGGCCCGGTGCCATCACGGGTAATGCGACCATCGTGAAATCCGGCGCGGAACTGCTTTCGCTCGGGGGAGCGCACACCTTCACCGGAGAAGTCGCGATGAATGGCGGAACGGTGTCCGTGGATACGCTGGCCGATTCCAATGTTGCGTCGCCGCTCGGAGCCGGCACCACGCTCAGCTTCAATGGCGGCACGCTGGAATACACCGGGTTCGCCGGAGCGACCAATCGCGCAATAACATTGGGGGCGAGCGGCGGAACCATTCAGTCCACAACAAATATCACGCTTTCCGGACTCGTAACCGGAACCGGAAGCCTGACAAAAACAGGTGCCGCTACTTTGGTCATGACCGGAGCGAACACCGGATTTAACGGAGGCTTTACCATCCGCGAAGGCTCCGTTCAGTTTTCGACAGCGGACGCAATCGGCGGTGCGGATCAAACCGTTACACTCAATGGCGGAACCCTCGAGTATACCGGCGCTGGTGCGCTGACGTGGACTGCTGCGGCACCGCAAACGCGGAATCTCGTCATCGGGAGCACCGCAAGTACCATCAGCGTAACAGGCGCGGGCGCTGCAAACGGTCTGCAATTTACCCGGGCAAACAGCCTTTCCGGCACCGGTGCAATTACCAAGACTGGCGTGGGAACACTACGCATCACCGCAGACAACACCACGCTGTCGAGCAACTGGACAGTCTCCGCAGGTGCTCTTGAAGCGCATTCTGCTGCTGCCCTCGGGACCGGGACCATCAAAGTCGAACCCGGTGCTTTTCTCATCACACGGAGTGTCGCAGCCCCGAACACTTTCGCCCTTCAAAACAACGTCATCCTCAACGGCGGAACGCTGGGAACACGATCCGGCGACCTTGGGATCTTTGGCGGAGCCGTGAACGTAACCGCACCGTCTTCGGTCGCGCTTCGCAGCTTCACCACTCCCGCAAACTCGCAGGATGTCGTCATTACCGGGCCGCTGTCCGGAAGCCAGAATCTGACTGTTGACGGAAACGCAAATAACGTTGATCGGGCTCTGATCGTTACGAACCCGGCAAACACCTTCACGGGCCAATTCATCGTCAATCCTGCGCAAGGACTGATCGCTTATCCCCCGGTAACGGGAAACCCACTCAGCACCGCTGCGATCTCGATCGACAGCGGGCGCCTCGCCCTCTGGGATGACGGCACTGGCAGCAACCAAACGATCGTTTACGGAAACAACCTCACCCTTGCGGGACTCGCAGCATCGTCTATCGAAGTCGATCGCTCGAACGTCGCAGGAGTTAGCGTTGGAAATACGATTGAACTCGGCAGCCTCACGAGCACCGCTCCGACTATCAACATCACCGGTGCGAACGGATATTCAGTGGGATTCTCTGGTGCTTCAAACCTCGGTCTCACGCCGGTGATCAACGCCACCACCGGTAACATCGTTTTCGGCGCGCCGACCGACGCTGGCGGAGCTCTGACAAAGACAGGAGCGGGCACACTGAAGTTCAATGGACTCACAACCATCAACGGCAATGTGGATATTCAAGGCGGCACGCTCGCGGTCAACAATCTGCTCACAGACACATCGGATGTCACCATTGCATCCGGAAGTTTGAGTGGAAGCGGAACCGTGGGAGGAAATGCGCTAACTACCGCGGCAACCGGGCGAATCGCACCCGGCGACTCGACTGGGATCCTGAAAGTCGGGAAAAACGTCACCTTCTTCGCCGGCTCTTCGTTTGATGTTGACCTCGCCCATGGCAGCGGACCGAGCCCGGTTGCGGGAACGGATTACGACCAACTGAATGTCGGTACCGATGCCCTTACAAACGGAACCGTGGACATCACGGGAGCAAACCTGAACATCTCGACCGGCACTGGACTCGGATTTCTGGCGAACGACCTATTCTTCATTGTCATCAACGACGGTGCGGATGCAGTCGTCGGCACATTCGCAAACATTCCCGCGGCCGGGACGCCTTTCACTGTGAACGGAGTCGAGTTTTCGATCAGCTACGATGCGGACTCCGCCACCAACTCGCTGCACGGAGGAAACGACATTGCCCTCGTCGTTCCGGAACCGGGAAGCGCGGCATTGTTGCTGGGCGGACTCGCGATGCTTGCCGGACGCCGCCGCCGGAAATAGCGGCCCGTCGGCAATCGGGTGTTCGGGTTCAACCCGAATCCACGCAGCCGTAACGCCTTCTATTTTCTGGCCACTTCGGTCTCGCCATTATCGGGCATCAGCCCGGCACGCCACTTATCGCGGGCTGATTTCATCCAGCGGTCAAAGCGGTCAGTCTGGTCTGGTCGCAAAACCTCACGGAGGCGACTTTCCGCACGATCGAGAATCCTGATCAAATCCGGCTGTACGGATGCGGTGGCTGCATGAGCCTCCTTACCCGTCTCTGTAAGAATGGCCCAAAAAAGATGCTTCTGGTCATCGTCAAGCTGCAACCCTTCACGCGCATGCTGCACCAGCAATCGCCGGATCGGTGCGGGCCCGGACGCATAGGCATTCGTAGTCACATCGCGAACCACCGCCGCGCCGGACAAAATACCGCCAACGATTACGCCACTGAAGAAAATCAGCCCGACAATGACCACGCTTTTCAACTTCCGTGCAATGGACCGAATCGCGCTCATGGGTCGCTGGAAAAATAAAAACTAACCAGCGGGGAACCGGCAAGTTTCACGGCATCAAAGAAACTCTCACCGCCCGGTGCTGCTTCGCGGTGCTGATAAAACCACGCTCCAGCAGCAACGGCGAGTGACGCAAAAAACGGGCACAGTCTCCATGCCCATCCCTGCCAGGACAAGCGGCGTTCCGCGCGGATTCGGGCAAGCAGCCGCGTTTCGAAACCATACTCGGCGCTGGAAGTATCCGGTGCCGCTTCACGAGCGGCGCGGAAGAGAGAGTCGAGCGGATCAGGCTTCATGGCTGTCCTCTATGATCTGTTTAAGTTTCGCCCGGGCGCGGAAAGCCCTGACCTTTACTTTGCTCTCGCCCCATCCTGTGACAGCGGCGATTTCGCGCACACTGCGTTCCTCCAGTTCGAGAAGTGTGATGATCAAATGGTCCTCGGCCTCCAGCTGGCGCATCGCCCAATCGACAAGCTCCTTCGCCCGCCGCGCGCTGGCGGAGGATTCCATCGCTGCATCAGCCCGGTCGGACGTCTCGACGTTGAACGCAAGGTTTTCGCGATGTCGACGCTCCCTTCGCAGGTAATCATAGCAAACGCTCACCGTGAGCGTGGCCAGCCAGTGCTCAAATGGCGCATCGCCGCGGAAGCCGGACATCTTCCGATAAGCGCGCAGGAAAACCTCCTGGCAGAGGTCATCGAGTTCGTGAGAATCCCGCGCAAACCGCGAACATGTGCCGAAAACCCGGGACTTATGACGTCGAACGAGTTCAGCAAACGACGGTTCATCACCGCCCAGACATCCGCGCACCAAGGCAGCATCGTCTGCGGGGAAATCGGCCGCGGCAGACGTATTCGTCGCTGCAGTCAGGTATGGAAATGGCCAGGCGAGGGCGGTCATCAATCGTTTTGGAGCCAGACGCACACCCGCACGCGCTGGTTACAGTTTCAATTTAGCCAGCGCCTCTTCGAGCGCAGTTTTCCATTTGGCATACCCTGCTCCGTTTGGATGGAGCATGTCGGGGAACTCCTCTTTCTTACACTTGCCGGTGCCATCATTGAAGATGCCAAACGTATCGCAAACAGTGATGTTTTTGCCGGCGGCGGCAAGGGCGTCGATCAGTCCGTTCAGCTTTCCAATGCGTGCCGGAAAGTCGTTCTCGCCCCCGCGGGGCATAACGCGATTGAGGATGATTGGGACGGCAGGGTTTTGTTTTTGCAATTCGGCGATGATGGCCTTGATATTGTCGACCACCTGCTCGGGCGTGGCGCCGAGAGCGAGGTCGTTTGTTCCAATCAGAATACTCACGGCCATCGGATTCAGGTCGAGCACATCCTCTTTCAATCGGTAGCGGACGCCGCGGGATGTATCGCCGCTGATACCGCGGTTGGCGATTTTGCGGGATGCAAAGTCCTTTTGGGCAGAACTCCATCCCTGCGTGATGCTGTCTCCGAGAAAAACAATCGCCCCTTTCTCACGATCCTTGTTCCGGGAAAACTCCACGCGTTTATTGAGCCACAGCTTCTTAAACCAATCCCCGACCTGGAGCGGGCCCGCTCCGGGAAAAACTTCCGTCGCAGGCATCGCAAGGGCCGTAAGCGCACTGGTGGCAAGGTCCATTTTCGCGGGCGTTCCACGCTGCTGGGCAAACATCCATGCGAGGAAGTTGGGCTCAGAAAATGCGCTACTCCACGAATCGTGCGCGATTCCCGCGTATTCGGTATAAGCGACCGGCGCGCCCGCGGCCTTCAGTGCCTCGACCATTTCCCGCGAGCGTTCGGGTTTTACGACTCCATCGGCCGAACCATGGAAGGCCCAGACGGGCACGCTCTTCGCGGCAGCAGCCTTCGATTTGTCTCCACCACCGCAGATTGGCGCTGCAGCGGCCCATTTTCCGGGATGGCGGGTGATCAAATCCCAGGTCCCGTACCCGCCCATGCTGAGACCCGTAAGATAGACCCGGTCGGCATCCACGGGGAACTCCTTCTGGACCGAATCAATCACGGAGAGCAGGAGCTTCTGAGTTGTTCCCGGATCTTCGGGCGCGACTGGTTGTGGCGAGGACCAGTCAATCTCCACCCACTTCCGATCCTTCGGGCACTGTGGCACGAGGACGAATGCCGGATACTTTTCCTGTGCGACTGCATCGGTAAAAAGTCCCCCTCCCCACTTGAGTTGGGCCTTGTTATCATCCCCGCGCTCACCGGCCCCGTGGAGCAGGACGACGAGCGGATATTTCTTTGCTGCGTCAAAGTTCGCTGGCTTAAGCAGGCGGTAGGGCAATTTGCCATCAGGCGACTCGAACGAGCGCGCCTCGTAGTCGGCGGCGGAGAGAGCAATTGGAGCCATGGCGAGAGCAAAAAGGAAGGAAGAGGCTTTCATGATTCGTCGATTGTGCAACGAAACCCCGTCCTGACGAGCGCAAAGATCCCCGAATCGCAGACTGGAAATCCGGAGCTGCGGCGGGTATTCGCGCCAGATGCCATCAGCCATCGCCATCGCAGCACATCCGGACGACATTGAATTTGTGATGGGGGGAACCCTGCTGCAATTGAAGGACGCCGGCTGGGATATCCATGTCATGAATGTTTCCAACGGCAACATGGGAAGCACCGTGATGACCGCAGCCAGGACAGCGGCGACGCGCCGTAAAGAAGCGCAGGCCGGGGCGAAAGTGATGGGCGCGCAATGGCACGCGCCGATTTGCAGCGACCTTTGCGTTTTTTACACCGAAGGGAACATCCGGAAAATTTGCTCGGTGATTCGCAAGGTGAATCCGTCCGTGATTCTCACGCACGCGCTGTCCGATTACATGGAGGATCACATGATCACCGCGCGACTGGCCGTGACGGCTGCGTTTGCGCGAGGAGTGCCAAACTACCGCTCCACGCCGCAGCGCAAGCCGGTCCTTGAACCATGTGTCATTTATCACGCGATGCCGCACGGGCAGTGCACGCCGCTTCGCGAACCGGTGACGCCGGAGCTGTATGTCGATACGACATCGGTCCACGCTTTGAAGCGCGAAGCTCTGGCGTGCCATGCGTCGCAAAAGGAATGGCTCGATAAAACGCAGGGACAAGAGAGCTATCTGAATACCATGGACGGATTCTCGCTCGCAATCGGCAAACGCACCGGAAAATTTCGGCACGCCGAGGGCTGGACGCGCCACCTGCACTACGGGTTCGGCAGCGAATCCGATGATCCATTGCGCACGATTTTGAAAAATAAATGCGTCCGGAGCGCGCGCCGACCCGGTGAGCAACGCATTTGACTTTCCGCAAAAACGCCCGCTATTGTGACCTTGTGAAAAATTTCACAAAGCTCGAAACCGCGGCGCCAGGGCCCGTTCCCGGCGTGGACTACAAGGAAGCACTCAAACGTACTTTCGAGCTGATCAATTCCGGCCTTTACGCAGTCGAGGAGCGCATCCGGGCGCAGGCGCGGGAGTTCGATCCGGCTGTCGAGGGATACGTGGCGTATGCAATCGAAAGCAACGGCAAACGCCTCCGCCCCGCGCTTGCCCTGCTCGCAGGCGGAGCGACTGGCAACATAACGAACGAGCATCTCGACCTCGCAGTCGTCGTGGAACTCATCCATGCAGCTACGCTCGTTCATGACGACATTCTCGATAGCGCCGACACCCGCCGGGGCAAACCGACTCCAAACGCGAAGTGGGGAAACAGCCTGAGTGTGCTGCTGGGCGACTGCCTTTTCGCGCATGCGCTCAAGCAATGCAGCCGCTTCCAGAGCAGTGAAGTAATGCGCCGCATCGCCGAATCTGCGAGCGATGTGTGCAGCGGCGAGATCATCCAGACCCAGCGTCGCTTTGATTTGAAACTTTCGGTGCCGGATTACTACCGCATCATCGAGATGAAAACCGGCGCACTTTTCGCGGTCGCCACGGAACTAGGCGCATTCATCAACGAAGCCGCGCCGACCGTGATTACCGCGCTCCGGACGTTTGGAATGCGGTTGGGAACGGCCTATCAGATTTACGATGATGTCGTGGATCTCGCCGGCGATGAAGCCAAGGCTGGGAAGACGCTCGGAAGCGACCTTCGAAAGGGCAAACTCACCCTTCCAATCCTATACCTTTTGCAAAACACCGATTCCGCGGAACGGGACGGGATTTGCCAGATCATCCTGAGCGGCAGCGACGAAGAGGTCGCCACCCTCGTTACCAAATCAATTCAAACCGGTGCACTAAAGAACGCCATCGCGACCGGACGGCGAATGCTCTCCGAGGCGCAGACTGAACTAACCGCTGTTCCGGCTGGCCGGCATCGCGATGCCCTCGAAAACCTCGTTACCACGCTCGATGGAATGTTCAGCCAATACAATCCGCAGACCGGGAAATGACGGATTGGAACAGGGCGATTCACAGCTTGTAAATCCGGCCGGGAAGAACCATTGGTTTCGCCCGCGAAAGTTGCGGAATCACTGAAACATGTTCACCGAGATTTTGCTGAGCCTGGCTTTTGCATCGCTCCTTTGCTGGAGCGTTTGGGTGTTCCGGCGGCAGCAGCGAATCATCCGCGAAGTTCAGCGGGAAAAGGTGAAGATCCAGACCGAGGAGAGCCGCGTGTTTGATTTCCTCCACAACATTGGCGAAGCGCTCACGCACGAGACCAGACCGGGCGATTTGCACGGCAGCATCGTAGAGGGAGCCATTCGCATTCTGGAAGCCCAGGGCGGCGCGCTTTATCTCTCCGAGAAAGCCGGACTCCAGCTTCGTCCGGCGTTCATTTCCAGCGAGTGCCCGCCCTTCGTGAACCTGCCAAAAGACGGCCGGGGCACGCTCCAGAGCCAGCTCAAATTGACAGCCGTTCGGACGGGCGACAGTCTTTTGGGCGCGGTGTATTCGGGAAAAGAACCTGTGTTCCTTCAGGGTGCAGATTCGCGACTGGATACGGCCCGTCCGCACGGCGGCCAGTCGGCTTTCATCGCACCGCTTTCCTACGGAGGACAGAACCTCGGCGTGCTCATCGTTTCGCGAGACAGCCATCACGAGGCATTCGACAACGGGCATTTCCACACATTCAAAGCGCTGGCCGAACAGTCCGCTTTTTCGCTTTGGGACGCGATTCTCCACCACGAAGCAGCCGAGAAAAAACTCATCGAAAAGGATCTTGCGACCGCAAATGACGTCCAGCGGATCCTTCTCCCGACAGAAGAGCCGGCTTTCGACGGATTCGAGACTGCCGGAACTAATATGCCAGCCCGCTATCTAAGCGGCGACTATTTCGACTACATCCCAATCGATGCCGACCGGCTCGGAGTCGTGATCGCCGATGTCAGCGGCAAAGGTGTCCCGGCTGCGCTGCTCATGGCCATGTGCCGCACTGCGCTCCGCGTTCTCGCCCCGTCCGAGGAATCTCCAGCCGACGTGATGAAGAAGCTGAATGCCCAGCTTTATCCCGACATTCGGGAGGACATGTTCATTTCGATGGCCTACGCGCATCTCGACCGCCGCAGCAACATGGTGCGACTCGTCCGCGCCGGACACGATGCACCGCTGCTTTATCGCGCGAAGGACGGTTCGGTTGAGATGATCAAACCACCGGGAATGGCCGTCGGCATTGACAGCGGACGTTCATTCAATAGGGTTACCAACGACTTTTCCGTGGCGCTTGAGCCCGGCGACTGCCTGGTTTTCTACACCGATGGTGTCACCGAGGCCATCAACCGGGGCGGAGAAGAATTCGGACTGGAAGCCATGAAGCGCGCCGTTCAGGAAAGCGCCTCGCAAGGAGCCGCAGCAGTCGTCCGCCGGGTGGCGGAGGCAGTGCGGGCATTCGTTGGTGACCATCCGCAACACGACGACATTACATTGATCGCAATCAGAAAAAAATGACCGACACCGAAAGCAAACCTGTTGATAAGATGGACGATGAACCGAAAACCGCGGAGGAGACGCCCTCTGTGGATCCTATCGCCGCCGCGCAGGCCGAGGCATTGAAGTGGAAGGACGCCGCTGCACGGAATCAGGCAGAGCTCGAGAATTATCGCAAACGTGTAGCCCGCGACCGCGAGGATGACATCAAACGCGCGAAGATCGGCCTTCTCGAGGACCTCCTGCCTGTGCTCGACAACTTCGAGCTTGGAATGATCGAAGTGCGTAAAGGCGACCCGAAATCGCCAATCGTTTTCGGCATGGAGATGATCGAACGCCAATTGAAGGAGTTCATGAGCAGCGCCGGCGTGGAAGCGGTTGACGCCGCCGGAGCGGTGTTCGATCCGAATCTGCACGAAGCTGTGGGCCAGGAGTCGAGCGAAACGGTGGAAGAAGGCCGAATCATCCGCCAGATGCGAAAGGGCTACAAAGTTCGCGACCGTCTGCTTCGGGCAGCCATGGTCGTGGTAAGCAAAGGGAAAGGCGCCTGACGGCTCGGAATGGCAACGAAACGCTGCTACTATGAAGTGCTCGCGGTCGCCCGCGACGTGAGTCCCGAGGAACTCAAGAAATCCTATCGCAAGCTCGCGGTGAAATTTCATCCGGACAAGAATCCGGGCGATTCGCAAGCCGAGGAAAATTTCAAGGAACTGGGCGAAGCCTACGACGTTCTGAGCGATCCGGATAAGCGCGCGGCATACGACCGTTTCGGTCACGCCGCATTCGCGCAGGGCGGTGGTGGCGGACGCGCTGCCCACGATCCGTTCGACATCTTCCGCGAAGTGTTTGGCGGTGCCGGCGGAGGCGGCGGAATGGGCGGCATTTTCGAGCAGTTTTTCGGCGGCGGAAACGGCGGCGGGCGGGGCGAGCGCGAAACCAAACAGCGTGGCAGCGACTTGCGCTACGATCTCCAAATCACACTCGATGAAGCGGCGAGCGGAGTGGAAAAGGAGATCGAAGTGACCAAGCTTGAAGGATGCGAAAGCTGCAGCGGTTCCGGCGCTGAACCCGGTTCGAAAGTAGTCAGCTGCGGCACTTGCGGCGGACGCGGGCAGGTAATCAGCAGCCGTGGTTTTTTCCAGGTTTCGCAGACTTGCCCCCGCTGCCGCGGCACCGGCCAAAGCGTCGAACGCCCGTGCACAAAATGCCGGGGCGAAGGGCGGACCGAAAAGAATGCACGCATCAAATTCCGCATCCCTCCCGGAGTGGACGACGGATCAAAAATGCGCATCGCAGGAAACGGCGAAGCCGGTATCCGCGGAGGCCCGCGCGGCGATCTCTACGTCGTCATCCACCTCAAGGAACACGAGATCTTCGAGCGAGAAGGCGACAATCTTTACTGCGAAGTGCCCGTGAGCTTCACCATTGCCGCGCTCGGCGGAGAAATCCGGATTCCGACCCTCGACGGCGGCATGAAACTCAAAGTCCCCGCGGGAACGCAGAGTGGCACGCTGTTCAAAGTCCGCGGAAAAGGCATGCCTTCGGTGAATCACAACAGCACGCGTGGCGATATTCTCGCAAGGCTCGTGGTTTCCGTTCCGCAAAAACTGACATCGGATCAACGCCGGAAGCTTGAGGAGTTTGCAGAACTCGTCGGCGAGGAAGCGACCGCTGAAAAAGGGTTCTTCCAGCGGGCGAAGGAATGGATGGGCGGCTGAGCCGCCGTTAAAGAATCATCCCTCGCGGCATCGGTCCCGCATGCTTTTGCCCTTCACGCCATGAAGTTACTGAGTTAGTGCAGTAATCATGGAACTCAGGTCCCTTCGAACCCGCCGATTCCTCTCGGCACTGCTGGCAGGAATTGCCTACTTTGTGACCGGGCATCTTGGACTGCTTTATCCGGCCGTCGGTTCCACAATCACAACCCTTTGGCTGCCCTCAGGAATCGCGGTTGGTGCGATCCTGCGGCTGAAAAGAATCGCGCTCGCACCCATATTTGCGGCCTCCTGCGCGATCAATCTGGGAACGGGGCTTCCGATCATTCCGACCCTCTCTATCGGCATCGGAAATACCTTGGGCCCATTCGCCGCAGCATTTCTTCTCCGAAGATTCAGATTCAGTCCGTCATTTTCCAAGCCCCGGGATATCCTGCTTCTCAGTGCTTCCGGAGTGGCGGGCATGATGATAACGGCCTCGGGCGGCGTAGCATCACTATGGATTGCCGACTTAATGGGCAGCATTGATCCGAAGCAAGCGTGGCTCACATGGTGGGCGGGCGACACTTTGGGTGTTGTTCTCGGTGCTCCGTTTGTCCTGACATTCGGCCGCTCGGAATGGAGAGCCCTCGTCAAACGCGGCGCTGAATTCGCAGCTTGGGGCCTATGCACCATCGCTGTGTGCTTGAGCGTCTTTGTTTTGAATGGAAGCGAAACCGAGCGCGCACTCGCACTCGCCTACCTTCCGCTGCCATTCGTGGCTTGGGCGGCTCTCCGGTTTGGAACTCTGGGCGCGGCACTCTCCGTGGTTTCGACAAACGTGATTGCTGTCTACGGAACAGGTGAGGGCTGGGGCCCGTTTTATCACTCCCATCCAATTCCGAGCGCCGTGATGGTCTGGTTCTTCATGGCGACTACGACCATTCTCGCGTGGCTGATTTCCGCCATCCAGACCTCCAGAGAGCGCGCATCCGCGGCTCGAAGGCTTCTCGAACGGGCGCTCAGCGAAAGTGCCCTCGGCGTGATACTGACGGACACCGCGAGAAGGATCACGTAAACTAATGACGGATTCTTCCGCCTGACAGGATACTCCGAAGTCGAATCGCTCGGTCGCGACTGCAATTTCCTCCAGGGCCCGGAGACCGACCCACACACGGTTGCGCAGCTGAAACGTTCCCTTGAAAACGTCGAATCCTTCGAGGGCGAGATCTTTAACTACCGGAAGGATCGCAGTCGGTTCTGGAACAACCTCTCCATATCGCCCGTTCACGACGCAACGGGAGCATTCATCGGCTTCATGGGAATTCAGAGAGACATCACCGCGAGAAAGGTCGCCGAGCAATCGCTGCTCGAGAGTGAATCTCATTTCCGAAAACTCATTGAGTTTGCCCCGGAAGCAGTCCTGCTCCTTGATCTCAGTATCGACAGATTTACGGTGGCCAATGAAGCAGCCCGGCGGCTTTTCAAGCTGTCGTCCGACGACATCAAGGAACTCACACCCTCAAAAATGAGCCCTCCATTGCAGCCCGATGGAGGGGATTCGGAGAAGCTCGCCGCGCATTGGATCGCAAAGGCCCTCGCCGGTGAGACACCGGTTTTCGAGTGGGCCCATCTGGACTCTCAGGGCGGAGAAGTGCTCTGCGAGGTTCGACTGCTCCGGATCGACATCAAGGGCCGAACATGCATTCGCGGCAGTCTTACTCCCATCGCCGAGCGAAAGCGCACAGAGAACGCGCTGAAGGAAAGTGAACTGCGCTACCGGACTCTGTTCAAAGCCAATCCGCAACCAATGTGGGTCTACGACATGGCCACACGGCGGATTATGGCGGTCAACAATTCAGCCATCACTCACTACGGCTATTCGCGCAACGAATTTCTCTCATTTACGGCAGACGAGTTCCGGGTACAATCGGAACTCTCAGGCCGGGAGTTTGAGGCAGGCAAGATTGAGCGACATCGGCGGAAGGATCATTCGATCATCGAAGTGGAGATATCGTCCCACGAACTCGAGTTCGACGGACGTCCCGCTCGGATTGCTCTCGCGCACGATGTCACCGAGCGGCGTCGGATGGCGATCCGAACTGCAGGTGAACGAGAAGTGTTGGAACTCCTCGCCGCAGATGCCCCGCTGACCAGGATCCTGGAACGTATTACCATCAATCAGGAGCGCGCTTTTCCGGGAATGCTCTGCTCCGTTCTACTGCTTGACGATGACGGTCGCACTCTCCGCCACGGTGCCGCGCCGAGTCTTCCAAGATCCTACTGCGATTCAATTGACGGTACACAGATCGGGCCGGCTGTGGGTTCCTGCGGGACCGCGGCATTCACAAAGAAGACGGTCATCGCCGACAACATCGCGACCGATCCCCGCTGGAAGGACTACAGCGCACTCGCCCTCGGCCACGGGCTCCGCGCATGCTGGTCGGTACCGCTGATATCCTCGGAAGATACCGTGCTTGGCACGCTCGCCCTCTACTACCGTGAACCCGCTCACCCGACGGACCTCGAATCCTCAGCCATCGCGCGTGGCGCCCACTTCGCCAGCATAGCCATCGAGCGCCAGAAACTGAGACAATCCGTGCACGAAAACCGCGTCCGCCTCGAGACCCTCGTTCAAAACCTTCCAGGCATGGCCTACCGCTGCCGGAACGACGAACATTCGATCATGACTTACGTCAGCGACGGATGCGAGGCCCTCACAGGTTACCGTCGCGACGAACTCGAAAACAACAAATCCGTTTCCTATGGGGAACTCATTCACGCGGACGACCGGGACTGGTTGTGGGAAAAGTCCCGGGCCGCGTTCGAAGCACGGCTCCCCTCCAGCAACGAATACCGTATCGCCCATCGCGACGGCTCGGAGCGATGGGTGGCCGAGCGCGCTTCCGGTGAGTATGCGCCGGACGGCACGCTCCTCTACATCGACGGATTCATACAGGACATCACCGTGGCGCACCGCGCAAAGACGGAGCGCGAGCAACTAGACAGGAAAATGCAGGAGGCCCAGAAACTGGAAAGCCTTGGAGTCCTCGCCGGCGGAATCGCACACGACTTCAATAATCTCCTCACAAGCATTCTTGGAAACGCCAGCATCGCGAATCTCTCCCTTCCCCCAGGCTCCGACGCATACAATTGCGTCGATCAAATCGTGACGACTTCGATGCGCACCGCGGACCTTTGCAAACAGATGCTCGCCTACTCGGGGCGCGGGCGGTTCGTCGTCCAGCGGCTGGATCTAAGCGAACTCGTCGAGCAGACGACGCAGATGCTTCAGATTTCAATCAGCAAAAAGGCAGCTCTCCGCTTCCACCTTGAAAAAGGACTGCCCCCAATCGAGGCCGATGCCACACAGATCCGGCAGATCATCATGAATCTCGTGATCAACGCATCTGAGGCAATCGGCGACAGCAGCGGCGCCATCAGCCTTTCCACCGGCCTCACGCAGGTTGACCGCGATTACCTCCGCGGAACGCTGACAGACGAAGGCATCCCGGACGGCGACTACGTCTTTCTCGAGGTTTCCGACAGCGGATGCGGAATGTCGTCTGAAACGAAGGCGAGAATCTTCGATCCATTTTTCACAACAAAATTCACCGGGCGCGGCCTCGGACTCGCAGCGGTCCTCGGTATCGTCCGAGGCCACCGAGGTTCGATGAAGGTGTATTCGGAACCCGGGTGCGGGAGCACGTTCAAGATCCTGTTCCCCGCAACCGGCGGAGCCGCAGAGAAACAGGAGATTACTCCGGGCACCGGCAACGTGCGGCGTTATTCCGGTACCGTGCTCATCGTCGACGACGAAGAAACCGTCCGCACTACCGTCTGCCGGATGATGGAGATACTCGGCTTTCAGTGTGTTCTCGCCACGGACGGCAGACAGGGTGTCGATATCGCGGCAAAGGATCCCTCAAGGTTTTCCATGGTCCTCCTCGATCTGACGATGCCGCATATGGACGGCGAGCAGGCCTTCACGGAGTTGCGGCGCTTGCGTAGCGATATCCGCGTGGTACTGATGAGCGGGTTCAATGCGCAGGAGGCGTTGGTGAAGTTCAGCGGAAAAGGGCTCGCAAGCTTCCTCCAGAAACCCTTCACACTATCTGCATTGAAGGGCGTCTTGAACGACGTTCTGGCCTGACCCGAAAGCGCAGCCTTAGCCCCCAAGATACGCTTCCCGGACCTTTGGATTCTCGCGGAGTGCAGCGGCACTGTCCTCCAGAATAATGCGTCCGGTCTCCAGAACATAACCGCGATTACTCACTTCGAGGGCGAGGTTGGCGTTCTGCTCCACGAGCAAAATGGTGAGTTTCAACTCCCGGTTGATCGCGACAATTTGTTCGAAGATCGTCTTCGTGAGCAACGGCGCGATCCCAAGCGATGGCTCGTCGAGAAGCAGCAGTTCCGGCTTGCTCATCAATGCACGCCCGATTGCGAGCATTTGCTGCTCGCCCCCGCTTAGCGTTCCGGCCATTTGATTCTGGCGCTCCTTCAAGCGCGGAAATATCCCGAAGATGAAATCGTAGTCGGCAGCGAAAGCGGATTTATCCCGCCGCAGGTAGGCACCCATTTTCAGGTTTTCGGCCACCGTCAGATTGGCAAACACAAGTCGCCCGTCCGGCGATTGCGCAATCCCGCGGGCGACGATATTATGCGGTGGAAGCCCGTGGATATCAGCCCCTTTGTAGGTAATGCGTCCGGAGACCGGCTTGATCAGTCCACGTACAGCACGCAGCGTCGTGGTCTGGCCGGCGCCGTTGCCGCCCACGAGTGTAACAATGCTCCCCTGCTCCACCTTCAGCGAAATCCCGTGGAGCGCGGTGATTCCTCCGTACGCTACGGTGAGTTCGTGGAGCTCAAGCATCGCGGTCCTTTTAGCGTCCCCAGTGTTTGAGCAGCGTATCCGCCATCACCGATGGTGTCGCAGCGACAGCGATGCCGGCATCCTTGAGCGCGGCGATTTTCGCAGCGGCCGTGCCCTTTCCACCGGAAACAATGGCGCCCGCGTGGCCCATGCGACGCCCGGGAGGCGCGCTTGCGCCCGCGATGAATGCCGCGATCGGCTTTTTGCAATTCGCTTTCGCCCACGCAGCCGCCTGCTCCTCGGCTTCGCCGCCGATTTCGCCAATCATGATGATCGCCTCCGTCTCCGGATCGTCGTTAAACATTTTCAGGACATCGGTGTGATTCGTTCCGTTCACCGGGTCGCCACCAATTCCGACACACGTGCTCTGCCCGTATCCGCGCGATGTGAGCTGCCAGACGGCCTCGTAGGTAAGTGTGCCGCTGCGCGAGACCACGCCGACATTTCCGCGCTTGTGAATGTAGCCCGGCGCGATTCCGATGCGGCAGCCGCCATGCGAGTCCTTGCCGGTGCCGGGAGTCACGAGTCCGGGGCAATTAGGGCCAATGAGGCGCGTCTTCTTTCCAGCCATGCCGACCTTCACTTTGATCATGTCATTCACTGGAATGCCTTCAGTGATGGCCACGACGAGATCAAGACCGGCATCGACACCTTCGAGGATCGCGTCGGCAGCGAACGGCGGCGGAACAAAGATTACGCTCACAGTCGCGCCGGTCTGTTTTGCAGCCTCCGCAACCGTGTCAAATACCGGGACCTTGTGGGCCGCATGATCAAAAGTCTGCCCTCCCTTTCCGGGAGTCACGCCGGCGACAACCTGCGTGCCATAATCGAGTGAAAGCCGGGCATGGCGGGAGCCGAAGTCGCCGGTGATGCCTTGGATGAGAATGCGGGTGTTTGAATCAACAAGTATTGCCATGTGCGTGCTGTGGCATGGGCGAACGGGCTTTCCCGGTCAAGCCCGCTTTGAGTGAAGTTCGGCCGGCGGAGCAGTTTTCTGCACGATTTTGCGAAAGATTCCGTCCTGTGCCGCGTATGATATCGCGATACCATGCATCCAATTTCCAAAAATCCGCGCAAGCCACGGAGAATACTCCGGCCCCTTCTGCTTGCCGTGTCGATTGCTGTGCTCGCAGTCGCTATTTGCAATGGCTGGATGTTGGTCGCCGCGTCGGATCGCATCCACGGCAGATCGACCACCGCACCGGAGAGTTCCACCGCAATCGTGCTCGGCACCTCACCCGGCTCGAAGGATGCGCCGAATGTGTTTTTCACAAACCGCATGGATGCCGCTGCGGCTGTCTGGAAGGCCGGAAAGGTGCGCCGCATCATTGTGAGCGGCGATAACCGCCGGAAGGATTACGACGAGCCCACCTCGATGCTCAAGGCGCTCGTTGCCCGCGGAGTCCCGGCCGATGTGGTCGTCCGCGATTATGCGGGACTTCGCACGCTGGATACGATGTTCCGCGCGGCACACGTCTTCAACGTAAAGGATGCGATCATCGTTACAGACGACTGGCACCTGCCACGCGCACTCTTCCTCGCCGACCAGGCCGGCATTCGCTCGTGCGGAGTCGCATCATCACCGGTGCCATGGTCGCAATCACCGATGACGCGCATCCGCGAATACCTTTCGCGGGTGAAAGCACTGCTCGATGTTTACGTCCTCGATACCAAGCCGCGATTCGGCGAATAAATCCGTGATACGACGAGAGTTTGCCAACGTCCGGTTTGTCAGGTAGATTTCCGCCATGTCTCGATACGACACTTACGCGCCATCGCACACAGCGGCACCGGCCGAACGCGGCTGGATTGTCTCCGCGCTCGTCGGTTCGGCCATTCTGCACGCCGGGCTGTTCACGTTTTTCTATTTCAAGCGCGTGGACAACTTCGGCCAGCGCGACTTGCCGCCGGCAAAGAAGGAGATTATCCAGCGTGTGACGATTTCGCAGGCACCGAAGAAAAAAGAGGAAGTTACAACCGCGGTCATCGCAGACACCCCGAAGACCACGAAAAAAGAGATCGTCCTTCCGAAACAAAAGATCACGCTCGACGAGCTTTCCGTCGCGCCGCAGCACAAGGCAGTCGACACGTCGAAACTCTTCGCCAACGAGAAGCCGGCGATGGAGGTCACAAAGCTCGAGACGAGCATCAAAGCGGGCAACCCCGACGATGTTCTGCCGAAGCTCGACGACCGCTTTTTTACCGACCGCACGGGACCGAAAATCATGGCGCGCCCTGCATCAACACCCGGGCCGGAAGGCGACGGCACCGCGCAGGCGATCGGAATTGCCGGAAAGGACGTCGGCGCGATTCTCGACGCCCTGAACGACGCTCCCGCTTCCTCACCGAAAGCGATCAGTTTGCCGGGAAACACGACTTTTGACTACGATAGCGACCAACTCGGCGGGCAAGGGCGCGAAGCGATGGAGAAAGTTGCGGAGGTCTTCAAAAAGTTCCTCGGCGATGACCTCACCTCGTCCACGTTCAGCATCACGGGACACACCGATTCATTCGGCACCGCTGCATACAACGATCAACTCAGCCTCCGCCGCGCCGAGGCTGTGAGGGCCTGGCTGGTCGCCAATCTGGGAATCGACCCGCAGAACATTCAGACAGCCGGCGAAGGCAGTCGGAAAATGCTCGTGCCCGAGGGAACCGTCGAGGAGCAGGCGCCGAATCGACGCGTGGAAATCGTGATTCGCCGGAAGAAGAAATAGTCGCCGCGGAGGATGATTCGTCATTTTTGACGAAAGATTTTCCGCTCAGCCGCGTATTGAGGAGAAAGGGCCCTGCCCTCAATCAACCACCGTGCTTCTTCGCATTACATTCATTCTCATTCTCGCCTCCGCGATTGTCGGCGGCACCTACTTCGCGATTCACTCGCTCTACATAGAGCCGGAGATGAAGTTGAAGGCCGACAAAGCCGCCGCTCCGCCTGCGCCGCCGGGAGATCCGAGCCTGCCCGACTTTCGCGAATGCCTCCAAATCCGTCAGAACTCATCGCCCGCCGCTGCGGTGGCGGCTTTCGAGCGTTTCCTCGAAGCCTACCCGGCCTCCACCAAACGAAACGAGGCCCGCGATGCCCTAGGCGAGTTGAACAGCGCGATGTTTTTTGGAGTGAAAGCGACGGAACAGAATTCGATCGTGGTAAAGCCCGGCGACTCCATCGCTCGCATCTCAAACCGTACCAAGATGCCGCTCGAGCTACTCGTGCATCTCAACAAACTGAAGAGCGACCGGATACACCCAGGCCAGCGGTTGATCGCATTCCCTATCAATTTCAGACTCGTGCTCAAGCAGCGCGACGAGCGGGTGATTTTGATGCGCGATGACAAATTTTTCCGCCAGTATCCTACGCTCTCGTGGCCGGGAAAAAAACCGCTCACGCCACTCCCGAAGCAGACCGTGCGCGTCACAGACAAGTCCGCGCTCAACGACGCAGGCCAGCCCCCGAAGCCGCTGAGCGACGAGTTTTTCGGATGCTTCCACACGATCGGCCTGCCCATCGCGGGGCACTCCGTGTTTTCTCATCCGGATGAAACCACGCGCCCGCTCCCGAACGGAATCCGTCTTTCACGCGAAGCGATGAGCGAAATCGCAGTCTTGCTTCCGAAAGGCGCACAGGTGACTCTGGAATGACAATGAAGTTGCAGCCGCTGGATTTCGAAAAACCGATCGCCGATTTGGAACAGTCCCTCGAGGACCTCCGCCGACAGAGTCGCGAGAACAACGTGAACCTCGAACCCGAAGCCCGCCGTCTTGAGGCAAAAATCGAGGAAACCAAGAAGGCCATCTACTCCAACCTCACCGCCTGGCAGCGCGTCCAGATTGCCCGGCACACGGCCCGTCCGTTCACGCTGGATTACCTCCAGCTTTCGTTCACCGATTTCATCGAATTGCACGGCGACCGCCGATTTGCCGAGGACCCTTCGATGCCCGGCGGACTCGCGACCATTGGGAAACACAAATGCGTCGTCATCGGTCATCAAAAAGGCCGCGACACCAAGGAAAACATCTATCGCAATTTCGGCTGCGCGAACCCCGAAGGTTATCGGAAGGCGCTGCGACTGATGCGCATGGCGGAGAAATTTGACCTGCCTTTCGTCGCACTCATCGACACTCCGGGCGCCTACCCCGGCATCGGAGCCGAGGAGCGCCACATCGCGGAAAGCATCGCCGTAAACATTCGCGATATGATGACGCTCCGCACGCCCACCGTGGCGGTGGTAATTGGCGAAGGCGGAAGCGGCGGCGCGCTCGGAATCGGCGTGGCGGACCGTGTGCTCATGCTGGAGAACTCCTACTACTCGGTCATCAGTCCCGAGGGATGCGCGGCGATTCTTTGGAAACACCGGAAGCATGCTCCCGAAGCGGCGGAGGCGCTGAAATTGACCGCCAACGATTTGAAGGAGTTCAAACTCGTGGATGACGTTGTTCCCGAGCCGCTCGGCGGCGCACATCAGAATCAAGAGCAAGCCATCGAGAATCTCCGCGACGCTGTAGTGAAGCATATCGACGAGTTGAAACAGATCCCAATCGAGCAACTCCTCGAACAGCGCTACGAGAAGTTCCGGCGCGCCGGTTTTTTCGCGGGCGAATAGCGCCACGGGCGGTTCGATCTTACGCATTGCCCGCGTCACGGCGCACCGCTATGCGGGCGGTGCATGAAAACCTCACTCTTTCTACTCGCCCTCAGCGCAACTGTAAGCCTCGCCGGCGACTGGCCCCAATGGCGCGGGCCAAACCGCGACGACATATCCACTGAATCCGGTCTTTTGAAATCATGGCCTGCCGAGGGCCCGAAGCGTGTGTGGCTGTTTGAGAACGCCGGAATGGGCTACGCGGGCTTCAGCATTTCGGGAGGAAAACTCCTCACGATGGGAACTCGTGATGGAAAGGAAATCCTCCTCGCGCTCGACGCGAACAGCGGCAAGGAACTGTGGGCTTCGCCGATTGGCGACATTCTCGGCAACGGCTGGGGCGACGGTCCACGCAGCACGCCGACCATCGACGGCGACCGCGTTTATGCGATGAGCGGAAAGGGCAATCTCGTTTGCGCTTCTCTCGCAGACGGAAAGGTCGTGTGGACCGTATCGATGGCGTCCCTCGGCGGTTCGACGCCCGGCTGGGGCTTCACGGAGTCACCGCTGGTGGACGGCAAGAACGTCATCTGCACGCCCGGCGGAAACAAGGGCACGATGGCCGCGCTTGATAAAATGACCGGCGCAGTAGTCTGGCAGAGCGCCGAGATCACGGAAGGCGCGCAGTATTCGTCGATCGTCACGGCGACTGTCGGTGGCAAAAAGCAATACGTGCAGCTCGTTATGCAGACGCTCTTCGGCGTTGACCCCGCCAACGGAAAACTCCTCTGGCGTTCGTCGTGGCCGGGCCGCACGGCGGTCATTCCGACTCCCATCGTGAAGGGCGACGAAGTCTTCATCAGCAGCGGCTACGGCGTCGGATGCAAGAAGGTGAAAATCTCCGGAACGGAAGCCACGGACGTGTTCATGAACAAGGACCTGCAGAACCACCACGGCGGCGTGATTCTCGTCGGCAATCTGCTCTTCGGCCACAGCGACAAAGCGGGCTGGACCGCGATGGACTTTGCCGATGGCTCGGTAAAGTCGACCGCGAAAGGCGTTGGCAAAGGCGCCATCGCATACGCCGACGGTCTCTTTTACACGCTCGGCGAGCGCAGCGGCGAAGTCGCGTTGATGGAAGCGTCTGCGACCGGCTGGAATGAAAAAGGCAAGTTCACCCTCAGCCCGCAGGCTGCTGCGCGCAATCCGAAAGGCGCAATCTGGGTTCACCCCGTCATCGCCAACGGAAAGCTCTATCTCCGCGATCAGGAATTCATCTACTGCCACGACGTGAAGGCGAAGTAAGCCATTCGGCGCTTCTTTTCAAAAGGCGGACGTTCTTCGGAGCGTCCGCCTTCTGCTTTTCACCGAATCGACGTAAACGCGGATTGGACGCGCACGCCGAATACCGTTACACAGCGCGCCGTGCTTTCCCGTCTGCCAAATGCCGCCCGACTCGGGCTCTGGAGTGTGTTGCTATTCGCAATCACGCTTTGGCTTGGCACGCTCCACAACGACTTCCCGTGGTATTACCACCCCGACGAGCCTGGCAAAGTGGAACAGGTGCTCGGCACGCGTCCGCTTAATTTCCACCACCCGATGCTGCTGCTCAACTCGGCAATTGCGGCCTTCAAGCTGAGCGGTGCCGAGCCAAACCCGCAGACGGTGGTGCAAATCGGGCGCGCTGTTTCCGCGTGCTTTACCGCGGCTGCGGTCGCTCTGCTTTCACTGCTCGCATATTCCTGGCGCGGTTGGCGCGTGGCCATCTTCGCCGGCCTCGCCCTTGCGACACACCATCAGCTTTTCGAGCTCGCGCACTATTTCAAGGAAGACACCGCCCTGCTCTTCGGTCTCGCTGTCGCATTTGTCGCCGCGGATCGCCACCGCAGAAACCCCACACTTCAAAACGCGATCGCCCTCGGCGCAGGCGTCGGTCTCGCAATTTCCGGGAAGGTCCCCGGTGCACTCTCGCTGCTGTTTGCGGTTCCCGTCTTCATCGCCACGCGAAAGCACTGCGGATGGCGGCCCGCCGCCGCCGCTGCGATAACGGCTGCCGTTGTGTTTGCAGCGACAAACCCGCAGGCGTTCGCAAACCCTGCGGCGGTGGTCGAGAACTTCAATCGCGAGGCAAAACTCGTCACGACCGGTCAGGGCATGACCCAAAGCGTGCCGCACACGAAGTATTGGAGCATTCTCCTCGGAAACACGAACCCGGTCATCTGGGTGCTGATCCTGACTGCAATCGGAGCCGCCTGGCGCCGCCGCGCAGAGCTCAATGTTGCAGAACGGTGCACGTTTATTTTTCCGTTCGCACTCGCAATTCTCATGTCGTTTCTGCCGAAGGAAAACGACCGCTACTTTCTTCCAGCGACGGCGCTCTTCACCGTGATCGCTGCCGCCGGGGTCGCAGACATCGCGAAAGCACTCCAGCGCAGATACCGGCGCGGAGTCGTCGAAATCATCTGCGGCACCGCGCTCGTGGCGGGGCAGTTCATTAGTTGGACCGACGATCGCGCAGGGCTGCTGGAATACATGGACGCTTTCCGCACCGACGACACGGCAGACGCGCTGGACTGGCTGCGGCAGAATGCCAAATCCACCGATGTGATCGCAAAGGACGATCGCGTCCGACTGCCGGACGAACGGAGAAAGAGCAGAAAGGCACGCCCTCTTCCGAATAAAGTCCTGAGTGACGACTACGTCGCCGACCTCGGCTCCATCGAAAAACTTCGCGGCGACGGCGTCGAATTCGTGATCGTGAGCGAGAGCACCTACAAACGCTTCGAGCGCTCCAGCCTGCGCCCGAAAAAAGGCGGCGAGGACGATGCCGAACGCCGCCGCGCATTCTACGCAGACCTTCGGCGCTCGTATGAACCCGTCTGGTCGCGGCCACGCTCCACGGTGATCTATCTTCATCCGGGAATCGAAATATACCGCATCTCCCAATCCAATTAACTGCTGGAAAAACAGCATTACTCCGTGTATTCCAAGACCATGAAACTCGCACTGCTCGGCTCCATCGCAGCTCTCACCATTCCGGCCTTTTCCGCCGATTCCGCAAACGCCTACGACGCCATGCGCGTTGTCGGCAAACAGAAGGGCGAAGGCATTCTCGAAACCATCACCGAGGTCCGCGGCAGCAAAGGCACGCCGCAGCCCGCGCTCTGGAAAATCTGCACGTCCAACACCTCCTACGATGTGCGCGGCTCCAAAATCGTCTCCACCTCCGCCGGTCGCGCGCTCACTCCGCTCAATCTTTCCGAGCTCAAGCTCGACAGCGACGGCGCCCATACCGTCGCCGAACGTGAAGCCAAAAAGTCCGGCTTCGAATACGACTACGCCGATTACTCGCTCCGCACCGGCACAAAATCCACGCCCGTCTGGGAAGTCCGCCTCATCGACGAGCGAAGCCGCCGTGTCGCGACGCTGAACATCGGGGCCGATACCGGCAAAATTGTTTCATCGCTCGGACTAAATGGCGGCACGGCACTCACAAAAACGACCGCGACCGATCGTCCTTCGGATGGTCCCGTTGCAAAACCCGGAAAGCCTCAGCAGCCAGGCTACGTGCAGCAGGATCCTGTCGATTACGAGCGGGCCGATGACTCGCGACCACTTCCGAAACGGAAGGTTGCGCCTGCACGGAACGACGCGGAGTCGGACGAAAGCGAAGCGAGCCTAAACGATGAGTCCTACCAGAATCCGCGCTATGAGAAGGTCGTCGACCGCGTGGCCGAGCATCTGAAACTCCGGGGTCGTCAGTTCCACAGCTGGTTTGAAAGAAACGTCCGCCCCGGCGGAACGCCGACGTACAGCGGCTCGAAAAACAACCGCGATTACTACGAGGAGGATCGCCCCGCCCCGCGAAAGCCCGAGCGGCGCGTCAGCGAGCCCAGCCCGAACGAGACCCGCTACTATCGCCCGCAACCCGGCGAGCGTCTGCGCGACTAGCAGGCCGCGCGCGGACGGCTTTCATCGCTTCCCGACCGACTCCCACTTCGTCGCGTTCAACTTCAGCTTCGGGTGCGACACAAACAGGTGCCACACCACCGCCTGAAACGCCTCCTGATGCGGTGTGATCGTTTCCGGATTCACCGTCGGGATGATGCAGCACGCGTCCGCCACCTGCGCAGTATAGCCGCCGTCCTTCCCCACGATTCCGAGAATCGTCGCCCCCCGCTCCCTCGCCAGCTTCAGCGCATCGACGAGATTCGGGCTCACGTTCTTCTCCAGATTCCCGCCGCCCACGCTGAAAACCAAAACACCATCCTCCGCCCGGAGCCGGCTGCCTTGCAGCCATGCGGCGAACACCGTCGTCCAGCCTTCGTCATTCGTGCGCGCGGTGAGCTCCGCGACATTGTCGGTCGGCGCATACGCCTCAAAACCGCAGATCTTCCGGAAATCATTCACCGCATGCGACGCGTTCGCAGCACTGCCGCCGACGCCGAGAATAAAAAGCCGCCCGCCCCGCTCGCGGATTGCGACGAGATGATCGACCATCCGCTCAAGGAGATTCGGATCGAGCTGCCCGAGAATGCTGATGGCCTCGGCGATGTGGAGTTTTGCGTAAGACATGGCGGGCACGAGTTCTAATCAGGTTCCCCGCCCCACCGCAATGGCTTCGACCATGCGCGTCCGCCCCCCGGAGCGGGGATTTCCTAATCCCCGTCTGCGCCGAAGGCAAATCCCCGCTCCGCAAGTCACCGCAGCAGCGCCGCGATCAACTCGTCGATCTTCGCTGCGAGCTGCTGGATTTCCGACTGCGTGGGCGGATCGCTCACGGTCATATTTAATGGCGAGACCGTATTCGGATTGCGCGCCGTGCCCGAGATCTCGGCGGCGATTGCGTTATCCACATCCGTCATCGTCACGCCGCTGCCCGGCTGGCCTTCGGGGATGGTGAAGGAGATTTCCACATTGTTCCCAAACGTATTCACCGAAGCCGAAGCCGCCGAGCCCGGCGCGCCCGTCGTCACGCTGCCGATTTGCACACTCGCA
>SXWH01000173.1 GCA_005791535.1 Verrucomicrobiaceae bacterium
CGCGGACGCTGCACCTTATTTCCGTGTGTTCAATCCGTCCGGCCAGGGCGAGAAATTCGATGCCGACGGATTGTATGTTCGTCGCTGGTGCCCCGAGCTCGCACGCGTGCCGCAGGAATGGCTCCATCGTCCCTGGGAGGCTCCGGCATCGGTGCTCGCTGCGGCGGGCGTTGTGCTCGGGAGGCAATATCCCAAGCCGATTGTGGACCACGCCGCGGCCCGGGATTTCGCGCTGAAAGCGTTCGCTTCGTTAAAGGAAACGGCGTCCTAGAGCGCGTCGCGGAGCAGTTCGAAGATCGCGGTGCTGTCGATGAATCCGCGAATCTTTTCCGCGCCGAGCCCGCGTCCCACGGCGATCACATCCTCTGCATTCCCGAGTCCGGAGGGTGCCTGGCTTGCAGCGGGCTGCGCTGCATCGCGGCCATTCGGGCCGGAAGCCCACGTGATTGGGGGATAACCTTCGGGTGTCGGCGAGAGCAGCGCGATGCCCTTGTCCTGCCTGAGCGGATAGCCGCTCATCGCGAAGCCGTTCACATTGTTTCTGCCTACTGCGACGATTAGTGAACGTTCGCCTGCATACTGGATTGCCGTTTCGATTGCCTTGTCGAGTTCCGCGGTTTCGCGCAGCAGCATCTCGCCGTCATTGATCAGCGCGGCGCGGGAAATTTGCGTTTCATCCACAACCAGGACGTAGCCATCGCGGTCTGTTTCGAGGCACTGGATTGCGCGGCGGACCATGTCGGAGAGCGACGGTTCCGTGGAGCCCGCCTCGCGTTGTTTCACCGAGGAAAGCGCGCCCGGTGCGAAAAGTCCAAGCAGTGTGCCGTCGCGATGGCTCGCCGCATTTTCGAGTTCCGCTTTTGTGCGAACGATATCGAGTTGCGCCGAAGGTTTCGCCAGAAGATCGCGGCCGTCGGTGCGGAAGCCGCCTTTTTCCACCGGCAGGAAATCGCCGAGCCCGCCGCCGAGCAGCACCTTGAGCCCCTGCTGCCCGAGCAGCATCGGCGCAAGCGGATCGCGGAGTGTCGAGTTTGCCGTGTGTGCGAAAAACGCGGCCGTGGATGCCTCGGTGAAGCGGTCGGTTGTTACCAGACCTGCGTTGCGCCCGTGGTCGCGCGCGAGTTCGAGGATGTTTGGAATCGCGCGACCCTGTGCGTCCACGGCCAGTTCCCGGTGTCTTACTTTGCGTCCGGTCGCAATCGCCGTTGCCGCCGCCGCCGAATCGGGAACGGCAAACTGAAGGCCGTCATTCCGCACAATCGCGACGTTTGGAAACTTGCTCTCCACCGTGAGACGCGAATCCGCGCCGCCCATGTAAAGCCGCGTGGCTGTGAGGTGTCGCGACACCATTCCGTCGCTCACAAACACGATGACCGCAAACGGCCGCTTCACCGTCCAGAAGCGGATGTAAAAAGCTCCGAGCGCCACGAAGACGCCGAAGATAATTAGTGCGAGCAGTTGATTGCGCAGACGCATGCGGGCCGATTGAAAGCGGGCGAAGAGGAGAAAGGAAAGAGGGAACTCCGCCGTGTCGCGGGGGCCGATAAAAAAACGCCCGCCTCCGTGCAGGAAGCGGGCGCTTTTGAAAATGACCTCGCGCGGTGCCTAGCTGGCCGCCGTGAAGTTCGCCTCGGCCTGTGCCCAGTTCACGACTGCCCAGAACGCCTTCACGTAATCCGGGCGGCGGTTCTGAGAGTTCAGGTAGTACGCGTGCGCCCCGACGTCGAGGCCCAGCACGGGCGTCCCGCCGCAGGCTCCGACAGCCTCGCCCATCAGCGGGTTGTCCTGATTTGGCGTGGAGCAGATCGCCAGCTTGCCATCCTTCACGCAGAGCCACGCCCAGCCGGAGCCGAAACGTCCGGCTGCTGCTGCTGCGAATTTCTCCTGAAACGCCTCGAAGCTGCCGAACGTCGCGTTGATAGCCTCGGCCAGTTTGCCGACCGGCTTGCCTTCGGCGGACGGCTTCATCAGCTTCCAGAAGAAGCTGTGGTTCCAGTGACCGCCGCCAGTGTTGCGCACTGCGGCGCGGATGGCCTCGGGCACCGAGCCGATGCCCTTGCAAAGCTCGTCAACGCTCTTGCCAGCGAGCTCCGGCGCGGATTCCAGCGCTTTGTTCAGATTCGTGACATAGGCCGCGTGATGTTTGCCGTGGTGGATTTCCATCGTGCGCGCATCGATGTGCGGCTCGAGGGCATTGTGTGCGTATGGAAGTGCAGGTAGTTCGTGTGCCATGGTTGTATTGATTGGTTGGTTGTGAAATTACGCGCCGACCTTGGTTGCTGGATGTTTCTTTTGCAAGCATCTCGAAACGCCCCGCGTCCGCGGCACCGGCATCACCCCGCTGCTCGAGGTTCCCGCTCAGATGCTCAGTTATCCAGATTCGCCCGCGCGAACCACAGCGTCAGCCCGGCGATGTCCCGCACGTGCAGTTTCACGTAAATGTGCTCGCGATGAGTCCGCGCCGTCTTTTCCGAAATCCCGAGCAGCGACGCCACCTCCTTGTTCTGCCGCCCGCCCGCCAGCATCTTTGCCACGATGATCTCCTTCGGCGTCAGCGGTAGCGCGGGCGTGCGCGCATTCCGCAGCACAGTTGCGACCGTGGGCGATACATAAAAACCGCCCGTCCACGCCGAGCGAATCGCCGTTCGCAAATCCTCCAGCGAATCCTCCTTATGGAAAAGCGCCGCCGGGTTCGCAGCGTGCACCGTCGTCATCAGCGTCCCGTTCAACGTCCCCGTATAAATCACCACCCGCGTGGGCAACTTCCTCGCCGCCAGCGCCTCCACCAGCATCGTCCCGTCCAGCTTCGGAATCCGCAAATGAACCGCCAGCACATCCGGCCTTAATTCCTCGCAAAGCCGCAGTGCCTCCTCGCCATCCAACGCATACCCCGCGATCTCAACGCCCTCCATTCGCTCCACCACCATACAAAACGAACGACCCACGGCAGTTTGATCATCAGCAAAAAGAACGCGCTTCATGACATTGGAGAGATAGAGGAATTAGAGTGCGAGTGAGTTGGGTGCCACCCTTGCGAGGGAACACGTTGTTCCTGCCATACACACCGGAATTTCCACGCTCAAGCGATTAAAACGTATTCACACAAAAATCATAAACGGCCCGCAGTGAGTCTGAAAGGGGGTATTGTCTCGAAGCATCCGCCTTCCGAACTCGATAAACAAAAGGCCCGCGTGGTGCGTAGTCAGCGCCGGAAATGTCAAGCCGATTGATGCCCGATGCCAAAACGCACGATGCCCGATGCCAAAAGACATACGTGCCCGATGCCAAAAGCCGAAATGCCCGATGCTTCCACACCCCCGTGCCCGATAGACGCCACCCTCCAAAACCGGCACTCTCCCGCCCCACACAAGCATGGCTTTCGCCCAATCCGCCAACGATTCCTTCGTCGCACGCGTTCAACGCGTTCGCCAAATCGCTGCATCCCCGTACGCATCGGTGCCGCCCGTGCACGCACTCCCACCGCAGCCGCGGTTCGCCAGCAAGTTTTCCAGAGAAACCGCCTGAACGCCCGAGAATCGCCGTTTCACTGCACATCAATTCCCAAAATCCAGAGTCCAGCATCCAGCATCCTGCACCCAAACACCAAGAAACCATGAAACTTACAATTCTCCCACTGCTCGCCCTTGCGCCGCTGGCGTCCGCGGCCTTCCAGCCGGATGTCGTCGTCGACGCCGGCCTCAGCGCCAGCCTTGCCGAACCGGCAGCACCACTTGGAACACCAGCCCATTAATCAAAACCCTCGGAACAGAAAATTCGCCACCCAATCATGCACGCCTCCAATCCCCAAAGCCTCTCCGCCCGCTTCCGCGCATTTTTCACCAGCAGACTCTCCGCAAGATGGTTCGCCCATCTCGCGCTCGTCGAAGTGCTGATATTCAGTCTCGTCGTCCTGCCGTGCGTCTCTGTGCGGGCAGGCTTCGCGGACTCTGCCGGAAACTACGACATTTGGACCGAGGGCGGGAGGGCGGGGCACTGGTTCGCGATTCAGGAGGCGACGGATATCAACTCGCCGGTGCATTTTAACAGCGGCAGTCTTTGGCTGCCTGGATGGGGTGGAGGGAATCGGATTCACGGCAACTACAATTCCGCAGGCGTTCCAAATGGGATGATTATCCGCGACCTCACCACCAATGAAGTCGCGCCACTACCGGACGATGGGAACGGTGTCGTACAGATTGCACCTGGGAGCTGGGCTCCTGCGGATGGTTCTGCGGCTCGTAGGGTCTATTTCACCATAGATCCAAGCCGTGCCGAGCACTCTCTCCAACTGATTCAATCAAACGGCACAGTGTTTGACGTAACCGTGGATACGAATTCGGTCATTTGGGGAGGATTCGGCGGCGATTTGAATACCCCGTGGCCCCCTCAGTCGTGGTGGGAGTCGCAAACGCTGACGGCAAGCGCCCTGTTTGATCCGTCTCTTCCATTCCGGATTGTGGATCTCAGCACTGGCGAACAAAGCGCGGAGAACGAAACCAATATTGCATTGCAAAATGTGTGGGAGCCAATTCCCAGCCCGCTTCCCGTTGAGGAAGTGCGCGTCGTTCTTCCTTCATTTGCTGCAAATCAGAACTTCACCGTCCATACTCAAGTGCCATGGGGCCCGACTACGCAGGCGGCTGTGACAGCGCAGCCTTCCGGTTATCGTTCGGGTTGGGCCATCAATACGGCGACCTACTATTGGTCGGCTGAATGTGCCGTCATCACTTTCACCGCACCGGTCAGCGCGTCGTTCTGGATTACGCATGCTGGCGGCGGGCGGTGGCCGGGGGGCGACGGAACGCATCCCGTCCCCGACAATTCCCTCTCGATGTATGATTTCGATGCGTTGGATTTCCCTCCATTGCCACCGCCACCGACAGTTGCGGTCACTTTGCGCATCAATGCGGAGTCTTTTTCCGATCCCGCCACTTACGGCACGGACAATCTCGCCAACCACCACTGGCAGCTCTGGACGACTGCGGGAATGATTGCCGAGGCGAATCCCCCGATGGGTGCAACTACCTTTATCACCGGCAGCGAGTACGTATCGACTCATGCGGGGCAGGCAATCGACAATCCTATCTCGGTGCTCACGCTGACTGCGCAAGTTCCCGAGGGTGTGGATTGGTGGGTGGTCGATTACGCGCGGGCTCAGACGCATCCAATACGGCAGGCCGAGTTCATGAATGGATGGACGCCGCACATCCCGCTCCCGACAGTTCTTTCGTCGTGGGACATCCATTCGCAGCGATTGACGCCGCAGGGATACTATCCCGGCTATATCAGCATCGGAATCGCACCGACGTCATTCCAAACCACTTTCGATCGTGCGAGCGTTCTGTGGATTTCGGGTTCCATGGTGAATGGCGGAACGCCCGCCGGGACCGTGACTGAATACGAACGCGAATTCTTTAATGAAAATACCTACGAGTACTACACGCTCCCTTACACGCACTTGGAATACAACGTACCGGGTGAGTGGGGATCTTCCTATCTGCTGGTCATTCAACATGACCTTTATGCGGGATATTACCAGAACTACGTTGGTCAGGAGATAGCGCTCTCCGTCGGCGCCACGGACGACACGACGTGGCTCCCTGCTGAGGAGCCCATATATTTGAGCATCAGCGAATCCCGTTGGGGGCACGATCTGGTGCTCCGGCACGTCGACGGCCGCGAGTACCCCATTCGTCCCGGCCAGACGCAAGGCGACACAAGCTGGAGTTCCCCGATGAATCTACAGGCTTGGCAAAACAGCTACTTCTACTTCGATGCGAATACTCAAGCCACGCCCGGATTGGCATGGTACGTCGTCGATAAAACGGTTGGCGATTCAGCGGGCTACGGCGAAACCAATTTGATCGACTGGGTTCTGCTGGTTGCGCCGGAAATCACGTCATTCGGAGAGAATGGGTTCGATTCGGTGAATGCATCAATCATGTCTCCGATCACTCAAAATGTTGCGTTCAAGCTTGAGCGTTCGATCAATGGGCTGCCATGGAGCACAATTGGTTCGACTGAGGTGAATGTCCGCTATCCCTACACCTCAACTTGGTTGCAATATCAAGGCCCGATGTTTCCCGAAACCCATCGAATCCGGGCAAAAGCCGTTTACGGAACGCGTTCATCCGCTTACTCGCAGGTCATGACCGCGACTCTCGTCCCGCTTGATTCAGATGGTGATGGGCTGGGGAATCTATGGGAAATCGCTGCGGAGATGAATCCTTACGACGCATCCGACTTTGATTTCCTCTTTTTCGACACTGGGGTAACGGCCCAGCAGACTTATCAGGCGAACCGACAGCCGGGAGGAAGACACGTCAGTCCGCGTGATGCCGACGGTGATGGAATCCCCAATGATGGTGACGCGTATCCGCTCGACGCCCGTCGCTCAAAGATTCTTCCGAAACTCCAGTATGTGTGGGTTGACATCAGCGGTAGGTCGCATCCCGATGCATCGATTACTAACGTTGCCTTGGATGATTCCGGAGATTTAACATACACGTGGTTTACAGCCAACGTCGTCAATTTCGGCAGTCTCAATTTTCGCGCGGCGCAGCAAATCACGCCGCTTATTCGCTCGCTGCCACTGGACGGGTATGCGCGGAATAGTTGGTTCAAGGCGATGCCGAGCGTATTGCCTTATGGCAGCGCAGGGCTGCTTAATCTTGACTGGGTTTCCGGTGTCTGGCAATACTTGCTCATCGGGAAAAATTCTTCGGCCGAGCCTTCAGTGAACAACGTCTTAGTGAATGCGAAAGGAGACGGAGGTATCGGAGTCTCGATGGCATACGATTATTACGCCTCGGTCATGTCAGCCCATTATTTGTATTCCGATGGAGTCATCCATAATCCAAATCCCAACAGCCACGACATTTTCTTCGCGCAGGGGTGGGAGAGATTTGCACACCGCTGGAGTATCGGAGAACCCTTGCCGGTGATCACTTTCCCCTTCTTTTCCACCGACGAGGATGGCAATCAGCAGGACACGGAGTCTCCGGTGTTTCAAGGGGCTTCGTATCGAGCGCTAATGGACGTCTCCCGCGAAGGACATGTGGTATATTCCGACGGCGAAGTCTATTCCTACGATGAGCGGATTTTTGACGGCGAGCTTTCGTTTGAATTTATAGGAATGAGTCCTTCGGGAAATGTTCTGGCGAAGGGCTTTGCATGGGACGGCGAACTATTTTATTTTAACCCAATAAGTCAGGGGCTTCTGATAAACGATCGGTCGGAGATTCTTGGATACGATGCATTCTCCAAACTACTTTGGCTGTCGGGAGGAGTTGCGGGGGATTTCTATGCAGCGATACCTCAAGGATACGAGCAACACGTTCAGTTCGCTTCGGGGCAGGAGCGACTTTCGAGTAATCCGTATGGTGATTTGGCGTTTAACGCAGAGATTGCAGATGTATTCCCAGATGGGACATCCCGCATGCGATCGGGAACGGTTTTGTGGCGGCGAGCCCGCACTGGCAGAGAAGCCGAATTGATAGAGATCCAACTTCCCGAAGATGATGCGTACTATTTTGGTGGTCATAAGTGCATGACAGACGATGGCGTTATCGCCGCATTCCGTTTTGTAAACGGCGTGCAACACTGCGGTCTCCTCCTCCCAGTGGAGTTGGTAGATTCCACGGATGATGCGCTGGACAATGGCAACGATGTTCAGATCATACCAAAAACGAGCGCAACAGATGAGAACATCAAGTCTGTTGCATGGATTGAGCCTCACCGTCTGCACAACACCGATCCTGACATGCCGTGGCTGGTGCTTCGGTTTCGAGGCACGGAGCAGATGGGTCTGCACATTCGTTGGAAACTAAAGGTCAAATACAATCGCCCCAATGGGAGAGTTCTCACTGAGGACACCGTGACTGTTCCCGCTGCCAACGAGGTTCCAAATGACTGGGTGACAGAACCTCTTACTGGTGCCGTAAAGATATGGGGGAGCACCGGCTGGATCAATGCTATCTTGCAAGACGGCTACTTTGGAGATGACGCCACTTTGACTTACCAACTGCTCAATGCAAATAATTCGGTTGGGTCTTAGCACTTTTAGAGCGGATGAGAGCGGAGGATTTTAAGCAAAAGACGGTAGAGATTATCGTGTCGGTGATTAAAGCGCCATTCGGATTCTTTGAGGTGGAGAATGAAGTATTCGTGACGGATACCGCGCAGC
>SXWH01000019.1 GCA_005791535.1 Verrucomicrobiaceae bacterium
TCTGCCCGGCTTCGGCGTGGTCTTCGGGTTTGCCGTTGTTGGGGATTTTGCCGAGGCGGATTGTCGCGGGGGCGGCGGGGTAGTCTTTGCGGGGGATGCGGGCTAGTTCGATGTCTTGGTCGAAGGTGCCGGGGCCGGTGGCTACGATACGGATGTGTTCTTTTTCGAGGACGAAGGCGACGGTGACGGGGCTTTCGATGTCGCAGAGGCCGGTGAGTTTTTCGCCGCCGTTGGCGCTGATGCCGAAGCGGCCGTCTTTGCGGCGGTTGGCTTTGAGGAATTTGCCGTCGGGCCAGACGAGGGCGATGCCGGGGCCCCAACTGTTGCCTTCGTCGCCGGCGTCCTGGCGGATTTGGGCGGCGACGGTTTTTGTGCCGTCGGGGAGCGGGCGCTCGGTCCATGCGTGGACGTTGGCGGGGGCGAGGAAGACGAGGCCTTCTTTGTCGGGCTTGATGCTTTCGATGCGCTTGGAGGCGACGTTTTTCCAGCCGTCTTTCGGTGCGGGGAGGAAGGTGTCTTCAAAGACGATTTTCGTTTTGTCGAGCGTGAGGGCGGAGACGGGTTTGGCGACGTTGCGCGGGGTGGCGTCGAGGATGAATGCGAATCCGCGCCACGCTGCGATGCCGATGGCGGCGTCGGGTTTGAAGAGGAGCTCGGGCTGGAAGTTGTCCATCGGCGGGGCGTAGAGGGCGCATGTGGCGGGGTCGAGGCCGAGGGCTTTCCAGTCGATGACGAGTTTGGTGCGGACGCCTTTGCCGCTGTAGTTGCCGACGGCGATGAGGGTTTTGCCGTTCTTTTTCCAAATGGTGGCGCGGCAGTCGGGAGACTCAGTTTTCACGGGGTTCGCGGAGTCCCACCAGCCGATGAACTGGCTGTCGGCCACGCCGAAGTCGTCCCACAATTTCCACACGGGCTGCGGGGAGCCGCCCCAGCCGAGACGGCCGGTCATTCCGAAGGGAAGGCCGAGCCACGGGTTGCCGCCGCCTTCGAGCATTTCGCCCATGAGGCCGTAGGGGATGCCGCTGATGCCGACGAGCATTTGCTCTGCGGAGACGTTGTAGTGGTGGCCTTCGCCGAACCACATGCGGTCCACATACGGGAGGGAATCCATGAAGATGAGGGCGTTGCTGGCAAAGCCGGCCATGCCGTTCATTTCGTTCCATGAGTGGAGGTCGATGAGGCCGCCGCGCGTGGCGTATTGGTCGAGGATTTTGCGGGCGCGTTTCATCACGGTGCGGTCGAACGAAATGTCGTCGAGGTAAATGCCGTCGCAGCCCGCGTTTTCGATGAGCCAGCGGAGGCCTTCGAGGTAGAGGTTGTCAAAGCGCGACTTCGTGGCGGTGAGCACGCTGGCGTCGTTTGTGCCGGGCTCGTACCAAGCGCCCCAGTAGTTGCCGCCGAGATGCTCCTCCAGCCACCCATGTCCGCCGCCTTTTCCCGGCGCGAGCAGCTCGCTGCCGAATGAGCGCATGGCGAAGATCTCGGGCGTCCAGTTCGAGAGTTCGCGGATGGTGTAGTAATACTTCACGCGCATCCCGAGGGCGTGGACTTTGTCGGCATACTCGCGGAGTTTGTCGGCGGTGAGGAACGGGTAGTTGATGTAGGGATTGAGCGCGTTGCCCTGGTGGATGTTGATGATGTTTGCGCCGGTGGCTTTGACCTTCGCGGGGTCCTGGATGCCGCCGACGTGGAAGTAGCGGTCCTTCCACTGCGCGGCGGTGTTGAGCGGCTTGAACGGGGTGATGGAGAGGTCGAAGTTGAAGTGCAGCGGCTTGCCGGGCTCCAGCGTGCGCGGGCCGGAGTAGGCGGTAAAGAGGACGGTCTTCTCGTCTTTGCGCTCGATTTTGATTCCGCCCTTCCCGCCCCCGCTCCACGACGGCGGATCGTTCAACGGCTGGCGCGGGTAGTGGATATTGATCATCGGGCGGACGTAATTCTCCGCCGTAAGCCGCACGCGCAGCCCGGCATTCACATCGCCCATCCAGTGCGCGTCCTGATGCTTGCGAACGTCCCATTTCCAATCCACCGGCAACTGCGCCGCCCCGCCGTAGTAGCCAAGGCCCATGGAGTATTTGCAGGTGTCGGCGGTGCGGGGGATTTCGAGAGTGATGGAGCGTTCGAGGTTTTCGTCCCGCAAAAGAGAACCGACCTCGCATTTGAATTGAACATGCCCGTCCGGCTCCATCCGCCCAACAACCGCGAGCGCCAATTCTGGTCCTTCCCATAGCGAAGTCCATTCGATGCTCCCATCGCCTTGCGTCGCAGGGTCCGTCAATATGCGGTGCTTGAGAGTTTCCACAGAACCGTCGGGTTTCGTAATCAAAAGGCGAATTGGTTGCGTGAGTATCTCACGCGTCTGCTCGCCGATTTTTGTGACGCTGGCATCGAAGGAAGTCGCGATTCTTACGGGGAGACCGTCGTCTCCAATAACAAGACTCCGCCCAAGGCAGTGAATCGTTTTTCCTACAACCTCAAGGCTGGTCAACGGTTTCGGAACATTGCCGTCCTTTGCGATGTTCGAATCCAACCACCGAAGTTTAGTGAGGTTCTCGGGCTTGGAGTCGCCGTGATCTGCAAGTGCATCTCCGGCTACTTTGATCTTCACGGGGACAACCATTTCCGGGCCGGCCCCTTGGACCGACCGAGCGAAAACACCAATCTCCCCAGCATAGTCGCCTACGACCGCGTCAGTCGGCACCGATAAGATAGCCCAAATCGGATACACATTCCCCGAAGCCAACTTCGCCACTTTATCGGAAGGAAAGCTGATTGCTTCGTATGAAATCACCTTTCCGGTCGCCGATTTAAGGTCGCGCCTCGAACCACGAAAAACCTCGTAGTCATTCCGCGCGACCCAAACTCCGACCTGAAAAACGAAAACCTCCCCCGGCCGCGCCACGAACTCCGGCGGTTTCTCGCGCTTCAGCCAAATCTCCGGCACTTGGTCGAACATCCGCACGGGCCGCTCGCGGCTTTCGAGGAAGACATGCACGTCGCCCGGATTCTTCGCCAGCCACGCGTCCTTTTCCGCCTTCGTAGCGATGATTTCCATTTCGTTGAACCGGTCGTGCTCCGTCCGCGCTTCCCAGCGGATGGCTTTGGCCTCGGGCAGCTTCTTCACATCGCCGAGCTTGCCTTTCCAATCCGCCGAGCCCGTGTCCTGCGGGCCGAGATATTTTGCCGACGGGAACGAGCCACTCCCCGGCGCGCCCGGCAGAAAATACACCGCATACTCCCCAGCCGCAGCCGCTTGAAAAACCACCTCACCCGCGTCGTTCGTCACCAGCGTGGCCAGCGTATTCTCCACGCGTTTCCCCGCCGCATCCGTGACCACGACGCCATGCTTTTCCGGCTGCGGGTCGCGCCGCCGCCATTCCAGATTCGCCCGCACCGCCTCGGCAGGCGCATCGATTTTCATCACGACGCGGTGTGTGCCGAGATTCTTGTCCCACGTCTTTTGCAGGACTTCATAGCGGATGCTTTGAGCATGGAGCAGCGTGGCGGCGAAGAGGAATGCGAGGAGACGAATCATCATGCGGTAAAGAACCGGTCGGCAGCCGGAATCAAAGCGCCGATTTCACCCAAATGCGGCCGGATGGGGCGGAATGCAGAAAATGGTTGTGCGATTCCGGCGCGGGGCTAAAGCCTGCGGCGATTATCCACTCACCATGAAAAAGCCTCTCATCCTTCTAGCCACCGCAATCACCGCCCACGCCGACACCATTCTCGTCGAAGCGGAGTCCTTCAAAACGCACGGCGGCTGGTCGCTCGATACGCAGTTTATCGAAAGCATGGGCTCGCCCTATCTGCTGGCTCACGGTCTCGGCGAACCCGTCAAAGACGCCACCACGACCGTGCAACTCAAGCCCGGCAAGTGGCGCGTATGGGTCCGCACCATGGACTGGGTCGCCCGCTGGAAAGCGCCCGGCACGCCGGGGAAATTCCAGCTTCTCGTGGACGGCAATCCGCTCGCCGAGACGTTCGGAACCAAAGGCGCGAGCTGGGACTGGCAGGACGGCGGCACTTTTGAATCGAAAGGCGCCACGACCCTCGCGCTGCGCGACCTCACCGGATTCGCGGGCCGATGCGACGCGATTTTGCTGAGCAACGACCCGGCATTCACGCCGCCGTCGATGAAGGATTCGAACGACATGAACGCGCCGTTTCGCCTGAAACTCGCCGGCCTGCCCGAGACTCCGGCGGATGGCGGCAAATTCGACCTCGTCGTAGTCGGCGGCGGATACGGCGGAACCGCGGCGGCCATTTCGGCAGCGCGCATGGGCTGCAAAGTCGCGCTCATTCAAAACCGCGCAGTGCTGGGAGGCAACGGCTCCAGCGAGATTCGCGTGTGGGCGAAAGGCGGAATCCGGCGCGGTCTGTATCCGCAGATCGGTGAAATCGTGGAGGAGTTTCAGGACACCGCGAGCCTCTCGCCGGGCACATACGAGGAGTTCGGCGACGACAAAAAGGAGAAGGTCGTCCGCGCCGAGCCAAACATTTCGCTCTTCTTCAACGAACACGTGACTGGCGTGGAAAAGAAGGGCGCATCCATCGCCGCGGTCTCGTCGCTGAACACAAAGTCCGGCGCGCGCACGCGGTTCGAAGGCAAGTTTTTCTGCGACGCAACCGGTCATGCATTCGTGGGCTATCTCGCGGGAGCGGATCACACGATTCGCGAAGAGGACCACCTCGGCATGTCGAACATGTGGCGCTGGCAGGAAACGGATTCCCCGAAGAAGTTCCCGGAAACGCCTTGGGCGCTCGCTTTGAAGATGGATGACTTCCCCTACCCGCGCCGGTTTCACGCGGAGTGGTTCTGGGAAAGCGGCTTCAACAAGCACCCAATTATCGGTCTCGAAGACACGCGCGACTGGAATTTCCGCGCGGTCTTTGGCGCGTGGAACGCGATGAAAAACGGCGACGGCCGGGACAAGCATCCGAACGCAAAACTTGAATGGATCGCTTACATCGGCGGGCCCCGCGAAAGCCGGCAACTGCTCGGCGATGTCATTCTCACGCACGAGGACATCGCCTCGAAGAAGCCGTTCCCGGATGGCACCGTGCCCACGACGTGGGACATCGACCTGCATTATCCGAAGGAGCAGTATGCGAAAGGCGAAGCGGAGAAGGACCCGTTCATTTCCAAGGCCGTCTTCGACAAATCGGTGGACCGAAAGCACGGCTATCCGGTTCCCTATCGCTGCTTCTACTCGCGGAACGTGCCGAATCTCTTCATGGCCGGCCGCAATGTCAGCGTCACGCATGAGGCGCTCGGCACAGTCCGCGTAATGAAAACCGGCGGCATGATTGGCGAAGTCGTCGGCAAGGCAGCGAGCATCGCAATCAAGAACCAATGCACGCCGCGCGAGATCTTCGAGCGCTACTATCCGGAGCTTCAGGAACTCATGAAGCAGCCCGGCGCAGCCCGGCGCAAAACCGTGCAGGATCCAATCGCATTGCCGGCGGGCTACACTCCGCTGCCGCCGGAAAAGGACGGCAGCGAACAAGGCCCCGCAGGAATTGATGTCAAAAAACTCCCCGGCATCGCTCTGGATGATTCGCAGGCAAAGCTCACCGGAAAATGGAGCGGTGGACACGGCCTCGAAGGCTACCACGGCGCCGGCTATCAATTCCGTGGGCCGAAGGAAACCGGCAGCGCGCGCTTTGAGTTCACGATCAAGGATGCGGGCATTTACGAAGTGCGCGTGGCTCATCAGCCACACGCGAACCGCGCAACGAACACTCCCGTGAGCGTTGAATCCGCGGAAGGGAAAAAGGCGCTCACTGTGAACCAGCGCGTCGCTGCGCCGGACAACGGATTCGTGAGTCTCGGCAAGTTCCGCTTCGAGCCGGGCAAACCGGCGGTCGTGACGATTGGTGACGGCAGCGCCGATGGAAACATCCACGCCGACGCCGTCCAGTTGCTCCCGGCGAAGTAAGCGTTTTTTCGACTTACCGGCGCGGCGCTGCCCTGCATACACTGTGGGAATGAAGCTACCCGTCCTGCTCCTCACCGTCGTTACATTCCCGCTCGCCGCGGCTGATCAACCGCAATTCGGACAGGCGTGGAGTCGCAACATGGTTTCCGCCGAGCGCGGGCTGCCCGAGACGTTCGACCTCGCATCGGGGAAAAACGTGAAGTGGGTCGCGGACCTCGGAACGCACACCCACGGAACGCCGGTCATCGCGGGAGGGCGCGTGTTCATCGGCACCAACAACGAGCAACCGCGCGATCCAAAGGTCACCGATGATCGCGGCGTTTTCGTGAGCTTTGCGGAGAAGGACGGCTCCTTCCTTTCCCAACTCACGGCACCGAAGCTGAGCGAGGACCCGTATCTCGACTGGCCGAAGGAAGGCCAGGCTTCGCCGGGCACAGTGGAGAATGATCTAGTCTATACCGTAAACAATCGCACCGAGGTCCTCTGCCTCCACGCGAGCGACCTCACGAAGCCGCCGGTCTGGAAGTTCGACATGCGAACCGAGGCCGGCATCTGGCCGCACGACGGCTCGCATTCGTCCATCCTCGTCCACGGCCGTCACCTTTACCTGAACACCGGAACCGGCGTGGACAACACGCACCGGAAAATCCGGACGCCGGACGCTCCGAGTCTCATCGTGCTCGACAAGGAGACCGGAAAACTCGTCGCGCGCGAGCGTGAGGGAATCGCGCCGAATATCTTCCACGCGACGTGGTCTGCACCATCGCTCGGGGTCGTGGACGGTAAAGAGACGCTCTTTTTCTGCGGCGGAAACGGAATCACCTACGCCTTCGAGCCCCTTCCGCAGACGCAGAATCCGCCCGCGGATGGACCGCTGAAGCTCAAGAAGCTCTGGCAATACGACCTCGATCCCGAGGGCCCGAAGACCGAAGTGCATCGCTTCACGCAGAACAAGTCCGAAGGCCCAAGCAACATCTACGGCATGCCGGTCTTGCACGACGGAAAACTCTACATCGCCGGCGGCGGCGACATTTTCTGGGGCAAGAATCAAGCGTGGCTGAAATGCGTCGACGCCACGAACGGCAAGGAACTCTGGAGCTACGAACTCAACAAGCACGTGATGTCCACGGCGGCGGTGTCGGATGGCCTCGTCTTCATCGCCGATACCGGACGCACCATTCACTGCGTCGATGCGGCGACCGGAAAAGCCGTGTGGACCGAATCGGGACCGAAGGGCGATTTCTGGGCCTCCCCGCTGATTGCCGACGGCAAACTCTACATCGGCTCACGGAAAGGTGATTTCTGGATCATGTCTGCAAGCCGCGAGAAGAAGGTGCTGGCAACGCTCGATCTCGGCGCGCCGATTAGTGCGACAGCGGCAGCGGCAAACGGCACGCTTTACATCGCGACGATGAAGAAGCTCATCGCAATTGGTTCACCGCGATAGCGCCAACCGTCAGAACAGCCGGGCGAGTTCGCGGGGCAGCGGCGATTCGAATTTCATGATCTCGCCCGTTACTGGATGCGGGAACACGATTCCGCACGAGTGAAGCCCGAGTCGCTCCGCCGGGTCTGTGCGCGCTTCGTACTTTTCGTCGCCGATAATCGGGCATCCGGCGTCGGCGAGGTGGACTCGAATCTGATGCCGCCGACCCGTCTGCAAAGTCAGCGCGACGAGGCTGCGATTGTTCTTCTGCGCGAGCACGCGGTAATGCGTGACGGCGCGCCGCGTCTGCGGACCACGAGGCGCACTCTTCACGCGATACGGATTGGTTTCGTCGAGATGCGAATCAAAAGTCCCCTTCTCCGCCGGCAGCCGTCCCTCCACGACGGCCTCGTAGCGCTTCTCGATATTCTCCCAACCGCCCTGCAGTTCCTCCTTCGCTTCCGGCGTCTTCGCAAAAACCATCAGCCCGGAAGTCTCGCGATCGAGCCGGTGAACGATCCACACGCGCGCTTTTGAATCAGGCCGGCCCTGCCGCACGTAGTCCGTAAGTTGAAAGTACGCCGTGCGCTCCTGTTCGGCTTCACTCGCGATGCTCAGCAGTCCCTCGGGTTTATCGATGACGATGATCGCGTTATCTTCGAAGTACACCTTCATCCCCTTCGCCAGCGTCGTCTTTGGCACGGCGAATCGGTCCGAACGAATCGAAACCACATCGCCCTTGTTCAACGGATGATCGAATTGCGTCACAGGACGCCCGTTGACCATGACGGCCTGGTATTTCAGCCACGTGCGAATCTGCTTCTTCTTCAAATCCGGCCACGCCGCGAACATGAAAGCGAGGAGTCCGGCGGGCTCGGTGACGGTGCAAGGTTTTGGCATCTGCAGGGACTATAGCCTACGGCCGGCGCTTGCACAGCGCGATACAAGGGCCGGGCCCTCATAGATGAATCCGGTGTATAACTGGATGAGTGCCGCACCGGCATCGAGTTTCTCCTTTGCGTCATCGGCGTTGAAGATTCCGCCCACGCCGATGACCGGAACTTTCGCGCGACTGGTGATATACCGGATGATTTCCGTAGAACGCGCGCGGACGGGCGCTCCACTCAAGCCGCCGGTCTGCTTGCGATGCTCCGGCACCGGTGAATGATCAATCGTTGTGTTCGTCGCAATCACACCCGCGATTCCATGTTCATCCACGAGTGAAAGCACGTCATCCACGGCTTCCCATGTGAGGTCCGGCGCGATCTTCACGAGCACCGGCTTCCGTGTGACATTCGCGCACTGAATCGCGCCGAACAACTCCCCGAGCGCCGCGCGATCCTGAAGCTTGCGAAGACCGGGCGTGTTGGGAGACGAGACGTTGAGCACGAAATAATCGCCGAGCTCGCGAAGCCGGTTGAACGAGTAGAGGTAATCCGCAGTCGCCTCTTCCAGCGGTATGACTTTTGATTTCCCGATGTTCACGCCGACTGGAAATTGCGGCCAGCGCGAAGTGGACCGCAGTCGCTCCAATCGCGTCGCAACCACATCCGCGCCATCATTGTTGAAGCCCATCCGATTGATTACGCCACGAATCTCCGGAACTCGAAAAAGGCGCGGCTGCGGGTTCCCCGGCTGCGCCTTTGCCGTAATGGTCCCGACCTCAGCAAAGCCGAATCCGAGGCCTTCCCACGCGGGAAGCACGAGCGCGTTCTTATCAAAGCCAGCCGCGAGACCGACGACGTTTGGAAACTTCAATCCGAACACCTCGCGCGCAAGCTGCGGGTCGGGCGAGGCATTCCTCCGCAGCGTTTGCATAACGGGACCCAGGCCATTGAGAAAGGCCATGGCAAAATGATGAACACGCTCCGCATCGAAGCGGAACAGAATCGGACGAATGAGTCGGCGGTAGGCGAAACTAAGCACGGGCAGAGAAAAGCGGATGCGGCAACGGATGGAAACGGCGAAAGGGCAAAATCAACCGAGCTGGGCGGCGAGCGCCTTGCGGTCGGCTTTGCCGTTCGTGTTCATCGGGAAGCTTTCGAGGAAGATGAATTTCCTCGGAACCATATACGGCGGAACGCGCTCCCCGAGCTTCGTCTTGAGTTTTGCGGCTTGCTCGAAGTCGCTCCCTTGTTTCGCGCCGCGGAGCACCACGAACGCGGCGACGCTATCGATGCGATCGCCTTTCTTGACCGGAAGCACGACCGCATCGGCAATTTCATCCAGTGCACGGAGATTCGATTCCATGTCTCCGAGTTCAATGCGGTGCCCGTGGAGTTTGATCTGATTGTCCATTCGGCCCTCGCAAAACACCATGCCACCGCGGTCGCGTCCCCAGTCGCCGGTGCGGTACAAGCGCGTGCTGCCATGCGCGGCAAAAACCTTCTCCGTGAGGTCCGGACGCCGCAGATAACCGGGGCTGACATTCGGACCGGCGATCACGATTTCGCCGCGTTCCCCCGGCGCGACCGCCTGACCGTTTTCTCCGCGAATGATGATCTCCGTGCCGGGCATCACGTGGCCGATTGGAAGCGGATTGCATTCCCCGATGAGTTCGCGGGTGACGCGCACCGAGGTCACCGCTACCGTAGCCTCGGTGGGGCCGTAGGTGTTGAAAATCTCGGCATCGGGGAATCGCTCCAGCATTTGTGATGCGGTCTCGGGAGCAAGCGTCTCGCCGCAGAAAAAGAAGCGCCGCATCGTCGGGAGCATCTGCTGCGAAAAACCACGCTCGATCATGCACATCTGCGCAAACGACGGAGTGGACATCCACTGCGTCGCCCCGCACTTCCGCAGGGCTTCAAACAGGATTCGGAAATCCGCCGCCACGTCCTTGGTGAGCGAAAAGATCGTCCCCCCGGTCGAGAGCGCCAGATAGATGTCGTGCACACTGAGATCGAAAGTAAACGGCGCGTGATTGAGGAAAACCTCCGCCCCCAGCGTGAAATCATGAGCCCCGCGCATCCACGCGAGGTAGTGATTCAGATTTGCCAGCGTGATTACCACACCCTTCGGCTCTCCGGTACTGCCACTCGTGAACAAGATGTAGAAAGGATCACCTTCGCCCACTTTGCGCGCTGCTTCGTAAGCTGCGCCGCCCGCAGATAAAGCGGCAACATTCTCCGGCGTCAACAGCACCCCGGCTTCCGAAATTTCCACCACACGCTCGACGCGGGCCTGCGGCGTGGAAATGTCGATCGGCACGTACGGGCGCCCGGTTTTCACCGCTGCGAGAAACGTAACGAGCATTTCCGGCTCCTTGTGTCCGTGAATCGCCACCGGCACACGACGGTCACCCAGTTCGCGATCCAGCCACGCAGCCAGCGCATCCGAACGGGTACCGAGTTCGCCATACGTGATCGTGCGGTCGTTGCTGATTTGCGCAACGCGGTCAGGCGTGGCGCGGACCCAGTGAGCGATTTGATCCAGAAGATGCATGGCTGAAGCATCCGAAATGTTCGGCGGCACACTCAAGCACGCGTTTCCGCGGATTACGCAGCTTCGCATGGAACTATTCGGACGCGTTTTGAAAAACTCCTGCTTGAAGTCTGCCGCCACGATCCCCGATACATCCCTGACTGATGCGCATTTTAGACCGCTACGTTCTGCGGAATTTTATCGAACCGTTCCTGCTTTGCGTGGCGGCGTTCATCGGCCTGCTGCTGATTGCGGACCTTTTCGATAATGCCGAGGAGTTCATCGCGGCGAAGGCGTCGTTCAAAGTGGTGGCGGGATACTACGTGAGCCAGATGCCGTATTTCATCCTGCTCTCCATGCCACTCGGGCTTCTGCTCGGCATGCTTTACTGCCTGAGCCGGATGTCGCGCTCGAACGAGATTATCTCCATGCTCACCGCGGGCCGCAGCGTGCTCCGCATTCTTGCTCCACTATTCGCCTGCGGAGTCGTGGCAACTGCCGTTTGCATGTGGCTGAATTATGAGATGGCGCCGCACGCAAACGCGCTTCGGAAGGCAAACCTCGAACGCATCCGGAAAGGCGCAAAGAAGGCGGACCAAATCGGCGTGGTTTATGCGCATCTCGTGAAGGATCGCCGCACCGACCGCATCTGGTATGCGCGCCGCATCCGGCCATCGCAGAATGGCCTCGACGATGTGCACATCTCGCAACTCGGCGCAGACGGCAAACCGCGCACGAACTGGTATGCGGCATCTGCCATCTACAATCCGCGCAATCGCACATGGGTGCTCAATTACGGCCGGATGGTGAGCTTTAATCAAAACGGGGACGTGTCGGAAATCCGGGACTGGTCATCGAAGACTGCGGAGCGTCAGTTTGAGAGCATTTCCGGATGGAGCGAGACACCCCAGCGCCTCGCGAGTTCGACCATGCAGCCGAAGCAAATGTCGGTGCCGGATATCAACGATTACCTCTCGCTAAATTCCGACTTTCCTGCAGCGCAGCTCGCACCGTTCCGGACACAGTGGCACGATCGTTTCGCGGTTCCGCTATCCTGCCTCGCGGTCGTATTCATCGCCGCTCCGCTCGGGATCGTTTATTCCCGCCGGGCGGTTCTGGCGTCGGTCGCGGGCAGCATATTCATCTTCTTCATGTTTCTGATGACCATGTATCTTTTCCTCGCGCTCGGCGACGGCGGCCACGTCCCACCGTGGGTTGGCGCATGGGTGCCGGACATTCTTCTTTTCCTCATCGGAACCTATCTCCTTTATTTGCGGTCCACGAACCGCGAGTTTCCAAAGCTTTCTTTCTCTAAATGAACACCGACTGGACCATCCAAGGCCGCTCCCACCAATGCGCCGCGACCGGGCATCCATTCGCAGAGGGCGAGTATTTCTACACGCTGCTCTACTACGAAAAGGGCGAATTCCGCCGCGAGGATCTGTGCGAAGAGGCATTCAAGAACCGGGAAGAAAGCGCCACGCCCTTCTCGTTCTGGCGCTCCAAATACGAACCGCCGGTACCCCAACACGTCGAGACCGTCACAAAGCAGACAGCCGAGGATTTGCTCCGGAAATACATGGATGACACCGATATCGAACATGCCAACGCGCGCTACATCCTTGCTCTGATGCTGGAGCGGAAGCGCATCCTGAAGGAGCGCGAAGTGAAGCGTGCCGACGACGGGCAGCTTTCGCGCATCTACGAACACGCGAAAACCGGCGAAATCTTCGTAATCCCCGATCCGGAACTGCGCCTCGATCAAGTCGCCGAGATTCAACAGCAGGTCGCATCGCTTCTTGGCTAATGAGGATCATTGACCGCTACCTCGCCCGACAGGTCCTCGTGACGGCGCTTTTCGCCATCGCGGTGCTGACCGTCGTGCTCGTGCTCGGAAATGTTTTCAAGAAGCTGCTCGACCAGTTCATCAATCAGAACGCGCCGCCGGGAATCCTCCTATCCGTTGTGGGTTACGTGCTTCCATTCTCGCTTACATTCACGATTCCGTGGGGATTCCTCACTGCCGTGCTGCTCGTCTTCGGACGAATGTCCGCGGAGAACGAAATTACAGCGCTGCGCTCCAGCGGCATGAGTATTCCGAGGCTGTGCGTGCCGGTCGGTGTGCTCGCGGTCATCTTTGCGGCCATCTGCGGTTACATCAATCTGGTCATTGCGCCGGAATCGCAGGCGAAGATGAAGAACGCCCTTTTCGAACTCGCGACAAACAATCCCCTCGCTGTATTTGGAAACGACAAGATCATCGATGTCTTTCCCGGCCAGCGAATCTACGTCGAGAAAAGCGAGGGTAAGAACATCACGAACATGATCGTGTACGCCCACGACGCCGACTCAAACCTGCGCGAAGTAACCGTGGCCGGAAGCGGCACGCTCGAAGTGAAAGAACTTCCGGTGAAGGGCGGTGCGCCAGGCGAGATGCAGATGCAACTCGTGCTCTCCTACAAGGACCTCCGATACGAGCAAATCATCCGCAATGCTACCGAACCGGAGGATCTTCGCGGCATCAAGAGCGGCATTGTCGCCGGCGAAGGCCAGGTCGTCGTCTCGCTGAAGGAACTTTACGAGAGGAAGAAGAAGGTCGGCGGAGTAGGCATGATGTCGGTGGAGCAACTGCTTGAAAAGCCCGACGGGAAGATTGAACTAAACAAGCGATTCTCGAATGCACTGGCGACTATCGCATTTGCGCTTCTCGCGATTCCGCTCGGAATCACCGCGCAGCGCAAAGAGACATCCGTCGGGTTTGCGATCAGTCTGGCGATTGCGATGGCCTACTTCCTCATGCTCATTGCTGCGGACCTCGCAAGGAACAAGCCGCACCTGCATCCTGAATGGCTGATTTGGCTACCGAATCTGGTCTTCCTGTCGGTCGGCACGTATCGCTTCGTGCAGCTCGCAAAGAAGTAACTACTTAGCTTTCCGACGTCCTCGAATCAGGCGTCCGAGCAATGCGAGTATCGCGATGATTGCGCAGGCCGGCTGAAACCAATCGCCTTTCCGGATAAAGAACGTCTCTCCGCGCGATGCGGTAATCGGAATTGTTCGGAAACCAACATCGCGGGTGTGCGCCGGAATCCATCGATCCACACGTCCAAAGGGATCGATACTCGCGGTCGTACCTGTGTTCGTGCCTCGCACCATCGGAATGCGCGATTCCACACAACGAAACAGCGCATTCGCAAGATGCTGCTCAAGTTCGCCGGAACGGCCAAACCATCCGTCGTTCGTAAGATTCACGAGCAATTGCGCTCCGCCGCGCACCTGAGCACGGGCGATTTCCGGCTGCGTATCCTCGAAGCAGATCAACGGCCCGATTGTTACCGACGGCAAATCGAGCATCATTTGCACCGGAAAGATTCCCGGCTGGAAATCCCCCGGAACGAGTTCTCCCAGCGCCCAGCCAAGCAAAGGTCGCATAGGTAAATACTCGCCGAACGGGACCAGATTGACCTTGTCGTGAATCGCGATGTCCGACCTGCCGGGAATCACGAGCGCAGCGCTGTTGTGATCCTCGCCGCCGCCGCCGCGATTGAAATCATCCGTTCCCAGGAGCAGCGCCTTGTGTTTCGCCGCCTGCGCACGCACCCATTCGGTGACTTCGCGGTCGCCAAACATTCCGCCGGGAACGCAGGCCTCCGGCCAAAGGACGAGGTCCGCCTTTTTTTCCGCGGCCAGGGCATTCATTTGCTCGAGTATCTCGAAAACGGCCGGCGACTGCTCCATGTCCATCTTCATGGTTTGTGGAATATTCGGCTGAATCGCAGCGATACGAACGGCAGCTTTTTCAGTTCCCGGGCCCTTTACGAGGACACGCACTCCGAAGCTGAACGCTCCGACCACGAGTGCCACGGTGAAAAGGAAATCAAAATGCGGTCGAAGCCGGACGCGCCCGACCTCCGCACAAAGACGGAGCACCGTGATGACGGCGATCACATTTGCCATCGCGAGCAAAAAGCCGAGCCCGCTCACACCCGTGAGTTCCGCGATTTGAATAAGGACCAAATCTTCGTGCAGCGAGACTCCGAGCGTATTCCAATTGAAGCCCAGAAGCGCCCAACTCCTCAGCCATTCCAAGGCCACCCACGCAGCCGCCAGCACGATTGCGAGCCCCATGTTTCGCATGGAAGAAAGCAACGGTGGTCGTTGCTGTGGCGCCAGCGGGTCGGGCCGCTCCACTACGATTTGGCATCCGGCAAACCAACCCGCAAACACCGCCCATATCGCCGGAACAAGCGCGATTCCGGCGCCCATTCCAAACGGAAGCAGGCGTAACGCGGGAGCGTTATAAAGAGGCGCCAGTTCGCCAAGCCACCAGAATATGGCGGTGTAGGCGACAAGGCCGGTTACGTAGCCGAGTCGAAACCGCCGCCACGGAGTCATGTCGCGCGGCACCCAGATGGCAGCCAGAAGCGGCGTCAGTGCGACGAACGCAGTGCGCCCGAGTTGCCCCGGAGGAAAACAAAGTGCAAGCCATGCACCGCTCAGCAGCGCAGCAAAGAGCGGCCAGTTTCGCCGCAAAAAAGAGGATGATGGTTTCGTTTCGATGCTGCGTATTGGCAGGACCCCGGCCTTTTCAACAATCCAATAATCCTATTCGCGCCGCACGCGCTTGCTTTTCACCGGCTCCGGCGATGGGTCGATTGCCTCCTTGATTTCCTTCGCATAGCCGGGATTCACGCGAAATGTCAGCTTTGCCACTTCTTCGAGGGAATAGAACGAGGAATTGTCCGCATCAATAAGGCCGGTATCAATCAATCCCTTGAGCGTGGAAATAAAGTCGTTGGCATCCATTCCCTTGCAGTTTGTGAAGAGCGTCATGCCGTCGACTTCCGCCCCCATGAGGCCGATGCCTTTAATAATGGTCGTCTCCGAGCCGTCGAGATTGATGTTTGATCCTCCCATATGCCGATATTTGCCAAAGCATAGCGGACGCGTGCGGTTTTCCAATAGACAAAAAACCGTATCCGCTCCGCTGGAATGAGCGAAATGTTCGGTGGCATCCGGCCGCCGGACGGCTACAAAGATCGTAACACGAACAATCAAAACATGAATTCACACATTCTTGCGCGCTCGATTCGCAGCCTCCTCGTCGTTCCACTTCTCCTCGGTGCCACTGCATTCGCGCAGGACAAAAAGCTTCCCGACATCCGCGTGGACGAGAAGCCGCTCGAACGCGACGTCCACACAAGCTACGCGCCTGTGATTGAGCGCGTTTCGCCCAGCGTCGTGACCATCGCCACTCAAATGCGCGCCGACAAGCTGAACAAGAGTGCGGACCGTGGTGCGGACGATCGGTTCTTCCGCCGTTTCTTCGGCCTGCCTGACCCCGGCGAAGAAGCGCCAAAGACTCCAAAACCGGAATCGAAGAACGGTAAACTGATTCCGGCCGGACTCGGCAGCGGCGTGATTATCAGTGCCGACGGTTACATTCTCACCAACCATCACGTCGTCAACGAAGCAGACGAAATCAAGGTGACGCTCGCCGATGGGAAAACCGTTCACAAAGCGAAGAAAATCGCGAGTGACGAAGGAAGCGACATCGCAGTGATCAAGCTCGAGGCAGGGAATCTCCAGCCGATTACATTTGCTGACAGCGACAAAATCAAGGTCGGCGATGTTGCCATTGCAATCGGTAGTCCGTTTGCACTCCGACAAACGGTTACGAAGGGCATTATTTCAGCGATTGGCCGCGACGGAACCGGCATCTCGGAGTTCGGCAACTTCATCCA
>SXWH01000174.1 GCA_005791535.1 Verrucomicrobiaceae bacterium
CGGCCGCTCCAGCAATGGACGCCCGCGATGACGAGAGTGACGACATTTCCCGACTCGCTCGATGACTCGGGCATCGACTGGAGCCGAATCAGCGACGCAGCACTCGAAGCGGAGCGGAAGGCGAGCGGAGTCGTCGTGGTCGATGGATGGAGCGCGGCGAATTCCGCGAGCGTCTCGTTCTGGCAGATGCACGATGAGTTTGATCAAGCCTACCTCCCGGGTTTGGACTCGCCATCGAGTGATTCGAGCGAGACGCGTGCAATCGCAACCACGATGGCGCGGACTCCCGACGTCGCAAACTACGCGCTCATCCGCCGGCACAATCCTGCGCTCGGCGGCCACTACTCGGACCTCGCGACCGCCGGAAAGGATGCGCCTCCTTTCACCGTCGCGTGGCGGCGGGTCGGTACGGAGCTCGTCATCTATCGCAAACACAGCCGGCAGCCCGTCCCTGCCGGGGAGGATTATCGCGACCAATGATTCTCCCGCTTTTCGCCCGCGAACTAACCGAAACCGCCGCACGCCGCCGGACCTACACGATGCGCGCAGTGTTCGGCGTGATGCTTTACACGGTGTTCCTGCTGACCGTGAACCGAGTGATTTCCAAAGCCGGTGTGACAAGCGGCAGCTTCGCCGTCCTCGGCACGGGACGCGAGCTGTTCGCGCGGCTCGTGGAGTTTCTTTGCTGGAGCGTGCTGCTGTTTCAACCCGCGCTCGTCGCCGGACGGCTCACTTATGAAAAGGAGCGCGAATCGCTCTCGCTGCTGCTCCTCACGGGGATGTCGCCGGGGCGCATTGTGCTGGAGAAGTATTTCGCCGGACTGCTCCCGATGGTCTCGCTGCTCCTGCTCGGGCTTCCCGCCGGTGCAATCACGATGGGATACGGCGGTGTCTCTCCCGCATTAATCGGCGCAGGCGTGGGCGTGGTTGCCGCGACGTGCATCCAGACTGCGGCGCTGGGAATATTTTCCTCCGCATGGTGCCGCACGACGACGGGAGCGATCTCTTTATCCTACGGGCTCGTGGCGCTCGTGCACTTCTCGATGCCCGCGCTCGCTGCGCTTTGGGGCTGGTACTTTGCGGGTGAGGACGGCGTGCGTGAGACGCCGGAGTGGGGGAGCATTCTGTGGCCGCCGGATGTGTTTCAGCGAATCATGGCCGCGCAGGATTCCGCTGGCGGGAGTGCGATCGAAATCGCGGCGCTCACGTGGGAGCACTGCCGGGCGCTTGTAGCGAGCGGCGTTGTGTTCCTGCTGTTTTCCACGCTCGTGGTGGAGCGTCGCGCCACGACGCCCGCATCCACAAACCGGATCGCGCGGAAGGTGGCGGTGAAGGCCGGGCGGGTCATCCGCTGGTGGCGGAAGTTCTGGCCGGTGCGGCGCGATTTGCCGGGTGATTCGCCGGTCTCGTGGCGGGAGTCGGGAAGGGGAATTCTCGGCGGGCGGGGGCGTTTTGCGCGGCTCGTATTCTGGCTTTCGCTCGGCACACTGCTTTTGTGTGTGGGGTTGTATCGGCTGCCACCCCTCGCCGGCGGCGCAGCGCGGATTCAGGTGCTCGGGATGTTCATTGGCGCTGCGATGGTGATCGTGCTGGTGACGCGCAGCACCGGCTCGCTGCTGGACGAGCGGGTGAATCAGACGCTCGATATCCTGCTCACGACCCGGCTCGGCGCACGGGAGATTCTGCGGCAGAAAGTGGAAGCGCTGACACGCTACCGTGTGCTTTTCTGGCTGCTGCTCGCGATTGTCTTCGCGGCGCAGGGATGGTCGCTCTTCAGCTACGTCCGCGCAAACATGTCGGTGCGCGGGCTCGCGCAGTTTTTTTTCTGCGGCACGATTGCGGCGACGGTTTATCCGGCGATGATTATCTGGCTTTCCATGCTGGTCGCGCTGCTCGTGCAGTCGAAAGTGCGCGCGGTGGTCATCACGGTCACGATCCTCGCCGTGTGGTTTGCGGGGCCGCTGCTCGTTCTCGATTTTGCCTACGACAACTGGCGGATGGACAGCACGGGCCGCTGGCTCGCGCTGACAAGCCCGCTGGGAATTCTCGATGCGAACGCGAACGACCGGCTCGCCTACTTTGCCACGGAGGCCATCCGCGCCGGACGGAAGGTGACGACCACCGGCAGCCCCGGAGCAGGCGTGGCGTATAATTTTACGATCTACTCGATCCTCACGCTTGTGCTGCGATGGACGTGTTTCCTGCTCGCCGAACGGGCGCTCCGGACGATGAAGCGCGGATCGTAGCCGCCGCTGCGGTTTTATTCGGATTAGAAAACCTTTGCCTCCGCGCCGTCGTCATCTACAAACCGAGGCCCTATGTTTGCAGGCACTTTCACGGCGCTCGTTACGCCGTTTCGTAATAATCAGGTTGATGAACAGGCTTTCGCGAGCCTGATTGAGGCGCAGGTCGCCGGCGGCGTCACGGGCATCGTGCCCGTTGGCACAACCGGTGAATCGCCGACGCTCGACCACGACGAACATCTTCGTGTGATCGACCTCGCCGTGAAGGCTGCAAAAGGACGCGTGAAAGTCATGGCGGGAACCGGCTCGAATTGCACGAAGGAGGCCATCGAATACACGATTGCTGCCGAACAACTCGGTGCGGACTCGGTGCTCATCGTTGCGCCGTATTACAACAAGCCGACGCAGGAGGGCCTTTACCGGCATTACAAGATGATCGCCCAGGCGACGAAGCTGCCCATCATGCTTTACAGCATTCCGGGCCGCTGCGGCATCGAGATCGCGGTGGAGACAGTCGCGCGCCTCGCGGCGGATTGCCCGAATATCGTGGCGATCAAGGAAGCAGGCGGGAAGGTCGAGCGCGTCATCGCGTTGAAGAAGGCGGTGCCGGCTTCGTTTGAGATTCTTTCCGGCGACGACGGTCTGACCGTGTCGTTCATCAAGGAAGGTGCGGTCGGTGTGGTGAGCGTGGCGTCGAACATCGTTCCTCGTGAAGTGTCGGACCTCGTCGGGACGGCGCTCGCGGGCCAATGGGACGAGGCGCAGGCGCAGCACGAGAGGCTCGCGGAGTTATTCACGAATCTTTTCATCGAGAGCAATCCGTCGCCAATCAAGCAGGCACTTGCGTGGCAGGGCCGCATGACCGCGGATGTGCGCATGCCGCTTTGCGAGCTGCAACCGGCCTCGCAGGAAAAGCTGCGCGCCACGCTGCGTGCGCTGAAACTCGTCTCGTAGGCTGCGTGGAAAAAGCAAAGCCCGGAGCTTTTGGCCCCGGGCTGCTTTTCCTCCTGAGAGTTGTTGTTCCGATTACTTCGGAAGCACGACGCCGTCGATCACGTGGATGACGCCGTTGGTTCCGATGATATCGGTCTTCACGACCTTCGCGCCGTCCACCGTGACGCCACCGTCGGCGACTTTCACGTCGAGCTCGCCGCCCTGCACGGTCTTCACCTTGCCGGTCTTCACGTCAGCCGCGAGCACTTTGCCGGCGACGACGTGATACGTGAGAATCGCGGCGAGCTTCGCCTTGTTCTCGGGCTTGAGCAGGTCCTCCACCGTGCCCTTCGGCAGCTTGGCGAAGGCATCGTTCGTCGGTGCGACCACCGTGAACGGGCCGTTGCCGCTGAGTGTATCGACGAGTCCGGCCGCTTTCACGGCTGCGACGAGCGTCGAGAAGTCCTTGTTGCCTGCGGCGATGCCGACAACGGTTTCCGCCTTCGCGGCTGCGGGCTTCTCCGCGATGGACGAGTTGACGAGTGCGCCGGCGACGAGCGTGGCGACGGTGAGGCTGAGAATACGTTTCATGTGTTTGTTTGTTTGTTGTTTTTGTTTCGCGCCAACCGTGGTGGTTGACGCGTGATGAAACGGACGCCGGTTGCGTCTGGAGACGGGGAAAAGTTTGTGAAAAACGCGCGACGCGTGCATCCGGACGAGCCATCCGGGCGTGCGAAAACCGACCTGCTTTGCGTCGCGCGACGCGCTTTATCACCCGCGGACCTGACCGGTGCCGCGCAGGACGTATTTGTAAGTCGTGAGCTCCTCGAGGCCCATGGGGCCACGTGCGTGGAGCTTGTCGGTGGAGATTCCGATCTCCGCGCCTAAGCAAATTTCGCCGCCGTGGGTTAAGCGCGAGCTGGCATTCCAATAGACCGTGGCGCTGTCCACTTCCGCGAGGTATCGCTCCGCCTCGCTGGCGTCCTCGGTGATGATGCAGTCGCTGTGGTGCGAGCCGTGGGTCTCGGTGTGCTCGATGGCTTCGCCGAGGGAATCAACGATTTTCATGGCGAGCACGTAGTCCAGGAATTCGGTGCGGAAGTCGTCGGCGTTTGCGTGCACGACGAGTTGAGAGTTGAGGCTTGAGGCTTGAGAGAACGCGCGTTCGTCGCAGCGGAGTTGCACACCTTTTTCCAGCAGCGCGGGGAGGACGGTGGTGGCGAATTTTTCTGCAATTGCAGCGTGGATGAGGACGGTCTCGACGGCGTTGCAGGCGCTTGGCCGCTGGCATTTGGCGTTAATGAGGATGTCGCGGGCCATGGCGAGGTCTGCGCTGGCGGAGACGTAGGTGATGCAGATGCCGTCGTAGTGTTTGATGACGGGCATGCGCGCGTGGCGGACGACGGTTTCGATGAGGCCCTTCCCGCCGCGGGGAACGATGCAGTCCAGGAACTGATCCATTTCGCACATCACGCGCACGGCTTCGCGGTCGGTGACGGGAATGAGCAGGATGGCATCGGCGGGGAGTCCGGCCTTTGCGCCGCCGCGGGAGAGTGCTGCGGCAATTGCGACGTTGCTTTCAATGCTTTCGCTGCCGCCGCGCAGGATGGTGGCGTTGCCGGTCTTGGCGCAGAGGACGGCGGCGTCGGCGGTGACGTTTGGACGGGATTCGTAAATGATTCCGATAACGCCGATGGGCACGCGCTTCTTCTGGATGTGAAGTCCATTCGGGCGCGTCCAGTCACGGATGATTTCGCCGACGGGATCGGGTAATCCAGCGACCTGGCGCACTCCGTCAGCCATCGCAGCGAGGCGCTTCGGGTTGAGAAGGAGGCGGTCGATCATCGCGGCGCTGAGGCCGTTGGCGCGGGCCTTTTCCACATCGCGGGCGTTTGCAGCGAGAATCTCCGGCTCAGCCGCGATGATTTCGTCTGCCATGGCGAGGAGGCCGGCGTTTTTCTGCTCGGCGGAAAGCTGACGCATGATGCGTGCGGCGGCGCGGGCGCGGCGTCCGAAATCGTGGATTTGTTCGGCAAGTGTCATGCCCTTTCGTGGCGCGAGGCGGGCGGGGGAGTCAAGAAAGCGCGGTAAATCCGCTCCAGAAAGTCCGAAAAATGCTTCTAGCACTGCGAAAACTATCCGATACTATTCCGAAACCTGCCATGAACTATCGCCCGTTCATTTTAACCTGCGTCATATCCATTCCTGCGCTCGCGCAGAATCCTGAACCCACTCCGGAGCAAGCCCAGTTCTTCACAGACAAGGTGCTGCCCGTGCTCGCCGAGAACTGCTACCGCTGCCACAGCGCCGAAGGCGGCAAGGACAAAGGCGGTCTCACACTCGACACGCGCGACGCGATGATCAAAGGCGGCGAGACCGGCCCTTCGCTCGTTCCCGGTGATGTGGAGAAATCGCTGCTGGTGAAGGCTGTCACCTACAAGGACGCAGACCTGCAGATGCCGCCGAAAGAGAAGCTCTCGGAGGCGCAGGTGGCGGTTCTGAGCGATTGGGTGAAAATGGGCGCGCCGTGGCCGAAAACCGACGCCGCGGTGAAATCGAAGCTTTCCGGACTCACTGACAAGGCTCGCCATCATTGGGCGTATCAGCCTGTGAAAAAGCCGGCCGTGCCTGCGGATTTGAAGAACTCGCAGTGGATCAAAACGCCTATTGACGCGTTCGTTTTGAAGAAGGTGCAGGAGGCCGGGATGATTCCGTCGCCGGATGCTCCGAAGGAAACACTGCTGCGTCGCGTTTACTACGATCTGGTCGGCTTTCCGCCGACGCCTGCGGAGACCGATGCGTTCCTCCTCGATAATTCGCCGGATGCTTTCGCGAAGGTCGTGGAGCGGCTGCTCGCATCGCCTCATTACGGTGAACGGTGGGGGCGCTACTGGCTCGATACTGCGCGCTACAGCGACACCGCCGGTTCCAATGCGAACGGCAACACCGAATACCGCTTCCCTCATGCGTGGACTTATCGCGATTGGGTGATCAACGCGTTCAATGCGGACATGCCGTATGATCACTTCATCATCCACCAACTCGCGTCGGATTATCTGCCGAAGAATCAGACCGGCCAGGAGGGCGAGAACCTTGCGGCGCTTGGATTCCTGACGGTTGGCGAGCGTTTTGGAAACCAGAACGATCTGATCAACGAGCGCATCGACACGATTTCGAAGGCGTTCCTCGCCCAGACGGTTTCGTGCGCACGGTGCCACGACCACATGTTCGACCCGATTACGCAGAAGGACTACTACGCGTTGCACGGCATTCTTTCGAGCATCACCGAGCCGAAGGAGCGTCCGCAGGTCGGCAAGCTGCCGCCGCAAAAGGATCTCGAAGACTTCATCGCGAAGCGTGACGACTTGGAAAAGAACGTCCGCACCGACTACTACCGCCTGCTCGGTCGCATCAATGAAGGATTCCGGCTGAAATCGCCGCTCTATTTCGAGGCGCTCACTCAGTCGAAAGTTGCGCCCGAGCCGCCGCCAGCGCCGCCGGCATTGCCAGGTGCTCCGGCAGTCCGCCCTGTGCGTCCGCTGTCGCCGTTTGCAGAATTCCTGCGTGCGCGGAAGCTCGATGACGAGACTGCCCGCCAGCTCGAACGTCGGACGGGGCGCCGGGAGGATCCGGTGTTTGGTCCGATGGCGCGACTCGCAGAGCTCTCGCCGGGCGAATGGGTGGACAAATCACAGGATATCATCACCCAGGTCGCCACGACCGCCACGATGGGCAAGGACAAGAAGCGCGTGAACGCGATCGTCGCCGCCGCTTTCAAGGGCGCAAAGCCCGCCAACATGAAAGACGTGTGGCAGCTTTATGACTCGAAGGTCTTCGCCGCAGTGGCGCGTGTGTCGCTGGACTGGCTCGACGAAGTTGCGAACACTTCATCGCTCATGGTGAAAGGCGTCACGGAGGCTCAGACGGAGATTCTGCAGGTGCCGATGGAAATCAAACCCGGCGGCGGTCTTTCGATGAACGATTTCCGCAACATGGTTGATCGACTTCCGAACCGCCTCCAGGGCGGTATTCAAGGCGGTCTCGCCCGTTACAACGAACTGCTGCTCACGCATCCCGGTGCGCCGGCACATGCGATGGTGGTGGCGGACAAACCGAAGCCGGTGGATTCCCCGGTCTTCATCCGCGGAATGGCCAACAGCAAAGGCGAGGTCGTGCCCCGTCGATTCCTCGACTACCTGTCGCCCGGTGGCGCACAGCCGTTCAAGATGGGAAGCGGCCGCTACGAGCTTGCGATGCACATCGCCAACAAGGACAACCCGCTCACAGCGCGTGTCGCGGTGAACCGTTTGTGGATGCACCACTTCGGCGAGGCCTTCGTGCCGACGCCGGACGATCTCGGCAATATGAGCGAGAAGCCAGTCCATCAGGAATTGCTCGATTACCTCAGTTCCTACTTTGTCGAAAACGGCTGGAGCATGAAGAAATTGCACCGCCTGATTTGCAACTCGCACGTTTATATGGCGAGCAGCCACACGCGGAAGGAATACGAGGACATCGATCCGCGCAACCGCCTGTTCTGGCGTGCAAATATCCGCAAACTCGACTTCGAAGGAATGCGTGACTCGCTCATCGCGATGACCGGCAAGATGGACCGCACAATCGGAGGAAAGCCGATCAATCTTACCGAGGAGCCCTACAGCTTCCGCCGCTCTGTTTACGGATACGTGGATCGCGGCAATCTGCCGGAACTCCTAGCGCATTTCGATTTCGCCAATCCGGAGATGTCGAATTCCCGCCGCAATCAGAGCCTCGTTCCGCAGCAGGCGCTTTTCCTGATGAACAGCCCGATGACCGTGGATATCGTGCGCCGCGTGTGCGAACGGCCAGAGTTTGCCTCCGCGCAGGGCGACGCCGCGAAAGTGGGGGCTCTTTACCGCATCATCCTTCAACGGAATCCCACTCAGGCTGAAATTAGCATGGGTATGAACTTCGTGAAGATCGAAGCACAGGACTCGGAGGCGAACAACTTCGACTACAAGGCGCGTTTTAGAAACCGCAATCGCGACAATGGCCGTGCTGCAATAAAGAACGAAGGTCTCATGGTTGCCCGCCGTCCGCTGAATCCATGGCAGACACTCGCCCAGGCGCTTTTGTTCTCGAACGAAGCGGCTTACGTGAACTGAATGCCCCCGCGTTGTGTGCTAAGTGTTTGTGAAGCGTGAGTCTGCGTTGGCGGAAAAGACTACAGGATGTGAGTAAGACGCTGTGAGAAGCTTGGGATGGCGAAAGCAAAAACATCCCGGGCAACAAATACGGAAAGAGCACGATTAAGCGAGAGCGAGACCAGGGCGCACCGCAAAGTATCTTGGGGAGCCAGGAAATCTCGGGGTGCCTCGATTTTATCGCCGTATGGTGTTGATGCTATGCGAATTGGAAAATTTGAGAGAGTTGGGAAGCACCTGCACGATGCACGGCCCAAAGCGTTGCGGGAAGTGCGCAAAAATGCGAGGTAAAGAACGTCGCGAGGGGAAAAAGAGTTATCCGTCGAAGAATGTCGATATCATTTGCATGTAAGTGCTTTTAGATACGACTGATACGTAGAGTTGCGAACGGACGAAGCTGCAGGTCGGACGTCCTGGATTGTTGACCACCAGGAGGTGCGCGACCGGTGGGCCAGTGCTTAAGAGGGCTTTTCGTCTGATGTGTAGTCAAACGCACCTCGGCGCAACATCGATTGCCTCCGCTAGGATTCCGATGTGTCGCATTGAATCCTCAGAAGTGCTGATTCGCTCGCGGCTGGAAAAATAGCGTCCCCAGCATCGTCTGCCGACTTTCGGAGTCAACTCTACGCGCCGAACGCCGACATTAACATGGTGGGCGGCGGTTACGCCGACAGCATTTTCGGGGCTTTCGTGGGATACACAATCAACATGACGGGCGTTCAGTCGGTGCATTACGATGAGGCGATGGGGGAGGGCGGTCTTATCGCAGATTTCAGAGTCGTGAGCTGGTTTGAGGATGCGCGCTGAGATCAAATGCCCGGCACTTGCGCGTTTGTTTAACTTATTTTTCGTCACTCTGGCTGAACGGTGTGCTCTGGTGAGGGTTTCCGAACCGAGAAGTGGGGCGGTTTCTTTTTATCTGGTTCGGAGTTAGTTGCGATTCGGGCCGTAACTTTGGTTTGGGTGGATTTGCCGGTAGTTGCGGCGGTTCGCGGCCTGCCATACGGGTTCCCAACCGGACCTGAGCGCTCGCGTGGCCCGTCGTTTGCTATCTCAGTGAGCGTCCTTTTAGGTACGATTTTTCAGTTATGCGCCAAAACCAATTGCTAGACCGGAGTGTTCCCTCCAACTGCAATGGCAGTTTGTCGTTTAGCGGCATGCGGAAGTCGCGCCGCGGAGGCTACACGCTTGTGGAAGTCATGGTCGTGCTGGCTCTGCTGACTGCACTCATCGCAGGAGCGACTGGCGCTCTCTATTCCAGCAATCTCATTTCGCGCCGCCTTTCGGATTACACCGCGGCATTTGCGGTCGTCGAAGCGAAATTGGAGGACATCCGCGCCGGGACCTACAATCCGCCGAATAGTCCGTTTGGCTCCACGCCGGTAACGCTCACGAGCTCCACCACGATCGCGCTTGATCAGGCCGGAGTGAATTTCATCGTTCCGGGCACTCTGACTTCTCGAATTGAACCCGTGGCATCAGGGCACCTCGTCACCGTGACCGGAGTATTCCAGACCCGCCGGAGGCCCATCACCGTGGTTCTGCAGACCGTGGTAAACAGATATTCGGCGGGACAACAATGATATGAAGCTCTCAAGAAACAATCCGGGCAGCCTGCGACCTGGGCGATTCTTAAATCGATCTGCGTTCACGCTTATCGAGGTTCTCGTGGCGTCCAGCGCTGCGGCCATCGTGATTGCCGGTGCCCTGGCGTTCGTGAATTTTGTCCGCATATCCATTACGGGCGTTTCGTCCCAGATGATGATCAACAACTCCGCAGTGAACGCCATCGCGTTCATGAGAAGCCGGATTCGCGTCGCCAGCAGCACGACGGTTGATGCAAACGGGAATACACTGACGCTCGGTTTCGACGACAATTACTCGGTGGATTCCGACGGTGATGGTTCCTTTTACAACGACAAGGACCACTACGAGACTTTTGCGTTTTCGGGTACGAATGGAACCGGCCTGACAACTTCCGCATCGAACCGGATCATTTACACCCCAAGAGTCGGACTCACGGCGAACTCCACCGTCGTCCCATCGGGAGTGCGCAATCTGCCGGGGCGCAAGATTTTTGCCGTATCGTCTCCCGGGGTCGTGGTCATCCGGTTCGGGGTGGTCGATACCAAAGTGAGGGATCGGTATCAGTCGATCGATATTCAGGCGACCGGCGTGTCTTTGAACCGGCCCGCGTCCCAAAGTGTAATCAGCATAATACCATAAGAAAAATGAGAACCACGTCCGTTATCCGAAGCAGAGAGCAGGGCGCTGCCATGATCTTTTACATGTTCTTTCTCGTGGTTGTCCTGATGGTCATTGGCGGAGCAATGACTTATGTCTCTGGAACCGTGTTTGCGCAGCATCGGAGGGGCGATTGGGTTGCAGCGCAGGAGTACGCGCAGGGCGGCGCAGTCATCGCGTGCGATGAAATGAATTCGGCATTCACCGGAACTTCCGGCACGCTGGCGAGTCGTTTGGGTCAGAAAGGCTACACGCTCGATAACGCTTTGAGCAACGCACAGAACAACGTCTACAAACGAACGATTAGCGCGCCGTTCACCGGGCAGACCGTTCAGGCGCAAATTTGGATTCCGGTGGGGACTGCACCCAAGACCGCAAAGATCATAGCTTCTGCAAAGAAGGGCAAGGTGACTCAGACCGCAACGCTGAATCTCAAGTTCTCATGGGGCTATCCGGCCGCAATCATCAGCACGCATCCTGGGACGAATACCACAGCGTTTGATTCGGCTGCCGGCAAAGCTGGCAACGTGGCAATCGATGGCGCGAATCTCGGGCCGATTATCGTGGACGGTGGCAATGCAAAGGCGATCCTCGCCAACGGCCGGGTGAATATTGACACGGCCATTGCAAGCATACCGGCGGAATCACTATCTGCGAGTAACTACGGGACGAGCAACCAGATTCCCGACTACACGGCGCAGGGAACGGCAAACGCTCTTTTTGACTTCAATCGTTTCATTGCCGTGGCCGATTCAACGACGAACTCCCACAATTCGGACACCGGTACCAATCATTTTCCAAGTCTGGCCAGCTTTCTAAAGGCCAACGCCAAAGCGGCCGCAACCCCTGCGGGCGCGCTGGAAGGAATCATCGTCGTCGACGTGAACTCGACCAGTAAGTCGAGCGATGTCGGAATTGATGTCCTGGCCAATCCCCAAAATTACGTTGGCACGGCCTATCTGCCTGCGACGAACCCCCAAGCGAAGGGCATTTCAGTGAAGGGAACTTTGTTCTTCAATTTCGGGCCTGCCTACGGCCCCCTGGACAAAATTTTCAACCGCATGCCTATGAATATCAACCCGGCGGATATGACCGGCTTCAATGCGACGAATCCGGCCACGTACAAAAGCGGTTACCCCGCCGTGTACTCCGACCCATCCAAGAACCCCGTCAACATCAATATCAAGAGCAAGGGCTTCGAGAACTTCGCGGCTGACGAAGACCTGCCGGCCGTGATGTACAGCATCGGAACCGTGGACATGCACGGCCCGGTGAACATTTCGGGTGTGGTTTATACTCCCAGTTACTCTGAGATCGAGAACCGCCCTAATGAGGGATTCAAAGTCGCCAACCAAACCCAGTACATCAAGGGTTCGGTGATCGTGGGGATGGGGATTTTCTACCAGAACACCCAGACATCTAAGTCGGTGATCAGCTACGATCAGAACGCCCTTGATTCGTTGGCGACATTCGGCGGAGCGGGCAAAAAGGTCACAGTGGGCTTCTGGCAATAGGCATGAAGCTGAAGTTTTCCATCGTCGCCGTCTGCTTGCTCTGCGCAGTCGTCGTTGGATTATTCGTTCAAAATAGTGAACCGGGGGTCGGCCCGGAAGAAGTTGAGGAATCCAAGTCCGAACCGGTCGAGCGGACGGTTGCGGAGCAAGCGATTGCTGATGCGGGGACATTCCGGGAACGGTCCGAGGACGATATCGCGCGGATTAAGGATCTCGAGAAAATGGAGATCGCGAAACAGCGCGAAGCGCGAGCTGCTGAGAAGACACTGGAAGCACGTACGAAACTGCAGCTGCTGAAGGGGCCGGCTTGGCGTGAGATAGTGGCGGAAAACATGGAGAAATTCGAAGCGTTACGCGCCAAGGCTGCGCAGTCGCCCGATAAAAGCGTGCCATGCTCGATCTGCGACGCGAGGGGAGTTCTCGAAGTCTGCGTGATTTGTGATCGCTCGGGAAAATGTCCCACCTGTCAAGGCACTGGGACCTCTTTCAATGACGTGTGTCCGACGTGTCAAAAGGGCGGTAAGTGTTTCCTGTGCTCCGGCTCCGGTAAAATGCCATGCCCGTTCTGCCAGTCATCGTCATTGTCCATGGAAGCGATCACACCGACCACGCCGGTTCCCTCCACTGATATTCCGCTCGGCATGCCCAAAGCGCCAAGCGTTCCAAAATGACGACTCGAGGGTTGAATCCGAAGCCATTCATTGCCCTGATTGCCCTGCTATTCCTGCGACTGTCGGTATTAGCGGGCGGGCAGGAGGCTCCCCAGAAACAGGCCTTGGTTGATTTGAAGCGGTCGGTCGTTGCGAACTATGCGGCGGTTGCTTCCGCGACTTATCGTGATGCGCTGGAATCTGCGAAATCGCTTCAGAAAGCGGTCGGCAGCCTGATCGCTGCGGCATCGGAGGAATCCCTGTCTGCCGCGCGGCGGGCATGGCTGGCTGCGCATCAGGTTTATTCGCTCACGGAAGCCTTCCGGTTTTACGATGGACCGATTGATCAGGTGGAGATGTTCGTGAATTCCTGGCCGATTGATGCCAGCTACATCGATTATGTCGCCGATGCTCCGAATTCGGGAATCGTAAATGCGGTCGCGAATTACCCTGCGATTTCGAAGACGCTCGTGATTTCGCTCAACGCGAAGGACGGCGAGCAGAATATCACCGCCGGATTTCACGCGATCGAGTTCCTCCTCTGGGGCCAGCCGCCGGGAGGGCGCGGAGCGGGCAATCGATCCTGGCAAGATTATGCGGATGCCGCGAAGAATGTTGAGCGGCGGCGCGAGTATTTAAAGATTGTCACCGATTTGCTGGTCGAGAATTTGCAGACGGTGGTCGGCGAGTGGGAGGATGGCAAGGGCACCAACTACCGCGCAAAATTTCTGGCGAAAGAGCCCGATGCTGCGCTGGCAGACATCCTGAAAGGAATGGGTGCATTGAGCGGGCCGGAATTATCCGGGGAGCGGCTCACTACCGCTTACGAAACGAAGGAGCGTAGCGAGCAGCAAAGTTGTTTCAGCAACAGCACTTGTGAGGATTTGGTGGCGAACGCGCTCGGAATTCGGAACGTCTTCCTCGGGGATTACACATCGACGGCGGGAGTGAAGATCGAGGGGCCCGGCATATTTGAACTATTGAAGGCCGTGGATCCGGTGCTGGCGGGAAAACTCTCCGGCCAGATTTCCGAAGCGGTGGATGCCGTGAAGAATATCCCGCCGCCGTTTGACAAGGCGATCATTGGAACCAACCAATCGCCGAATCGCATCGCGATGAAAAAGGCGATCAATGCGCTAAAAGCCCAAAGCGACATGGTCGTGCAGGCGGCCGGTGCGCTTTCAATCAAACTGAACCTCTAGTATGATTGGCGCGCAGCGATGCAGACTTTGGTTGGCGCGATTGTTTGCCAGTTCGAGCGTCGCTTTTCTGATGGCTCCGCAGTTGCACTCAAGCGAGCCGGTGCCCGCAAATACTGAGCTTTCCGGAGGTGAAGCGACGGTTTCCGATGCTTCCGCCGAGGCTTTTGGATTTCCCATCAACGGGCTGAGTGAAGAAAGCCGGTCCGCGTTTTTCGTCGGCCGGTCATTTTTTCGTGGCAACTGGGTCGTTGCAGGGCCGCCGGCCACTCGCGCTGGATTGGGGCCATTCTTCAATGCGCGTTCCTGCTCGGCTTGCCATGGCAACGATGGTCGCGGCCGTCCTCCGGAGGCCGGGCAGCCACTCGTGGAGGTATTGATGCGAATCAGCGTGCCGGGTTTTGACCCGCACCGCAGACCATTGCCGGACCCCGTGTACGGCGGCCAGATTGCCGGGCAGGCAGTTCCCGGTATATCGCGCGAGGCGGATGTCGTTGCCGCTTACACCGACGTCCCGGGTCAGTTCAGTGACGGCGAATCGTACACGTTGAGACGCCCGACATATACCGTGACGAATCTTGGCTACGGGCCGTTGGCGAAGGATGCGCTTCTTTCGCCCCGCGCCGCTCCCGCAATGGTCGGCCTTGGATTGCTGGAAGCGGTGCCCGAGTCGCAATTGCGTGCTATCGCGAAGGAACAGGCAGGTTCGGGCAATGGCATCAATGGGCGTTTGAATTCCGTTTGGGACATCACTGCAGGAAAGATGGTTGCGGGGCGATTTGGCTGGAAGGCCGAGCAGCCGAGCGTGCTTCAGCAGACTGCGGGGGCGTTCAATGAAGACATGGGACTGACCACGTCGCTGCTGCCTCGCGAAAGCTACACGAAAAATCAGGCCGAGGTTTGTGAAAAGAAGGAGTCCGATGGGACGATCGACGTGGGCGAGAAAATCCTGCAGGACGTCGTTCTCTATTCGCGAACGCTGGCGGTGCCGGCGCGGAGGGACGTGCAAAATCCCGTCGTTCTGTCCGGCCAGCGGTTGTTTCATCAGGCTGGCTGCGCGGTATGTCACGTTCCGACGCTGGTAACCGGTAGTTCAGACATTCCCCAGCTCGCGAATCAGACCATCCACCCGTACACGGATTTGCTGCTTCACGACATGGGCGATGAGTTATCGGACAAACGGCCGGTCTACGATGCCGGAGGAAACGACTGGCGCACGCCGCCGCTCTGGGGCATTGGTCTTGTGTCCAAGGTGAACAAACACACATTCTTTCTACACGACGGGAGAGCCCGGAGCCTGAGCGAAGCCATTCTCTGGCATGGCGGCGAAGCGAAACAATCGCGGGAGAACTTCCGAAACATGTCGAAATCGGATCGCGACGCACTTCTCGCGTTTCTGAATTCGCTCTAAACGATGCACCGGTTCGGATCCCGAAGTTTGATCGTCTGCGTAGCGGTGTGCATTTCGCTGTTTCTTGCGACGCTTCGCTCCATGGCGCAGACGGGCGCTGACGCTAAAAACGTTTCCCGTGAGGCTGTTCTTCGGTCTCTCGTGCAAAAGGTAATCGCGCCCGGCTACGCAAAGCTGGCCGCCGAAAGTCGCATGCTCACGAAGCAGATCGAGGAGTTCAACTCGGCTCCGAGTCAGGCTGCACTGGACAAGGCGCGACAGACTTGGATTGCCGCCGCCGATGCAGCGGACTCGCTTAGTTGCTTCCAACTCGGGCCCATCGTGGAACGTGAGTTCAACTCGACGTTCTATTACTGGCAGACCATTCCCAGCCGCATCGAAGCGGTCGTAAACGATCCATCACAAACGATTGATCAATCATTGATCGACACCGCGGGCGCTACTTCAAAAGGGCTCTACGCTGTTGAGAACCTTCTCTTTGATCGTCCCGCCGGATTGCAGACCGAACCGGAAAATGCGGCCAAGGCTCTCGACCTGCTTTCGGCATCGCCGAGACGGCGCGAGTATTTGATCGCCGCTGCGCGCGACCTTGCTGCCAAAGCGGAGCAGGTCTCGGCCGACTGGTCTGCTGTCGGTCCCGGTAGCGCAGCGGAGAAGTTTGTTGCGCGCGGGCAGGATAGCTTGAACGAATTGGTAAACCATCTCACTCAATCCCTCGAGAATACCCTGGTGCACCATCTGAGTTTTGTGTTGCAGCTTCCGTCCCCGATTGAGCGGCAGTTGAACCGAATCAAAGGAAGTCGCAGCGGCACATCGTTGCAAAGAGTCATCGTTTTGCTCGGCGGCGTGGAGCGGTTCTACACCGGCGAAGGCGGCCCGGGATTACACGATGCGTTGAAGAGTATGAACTCCGAACTCGCCACGCGAGTGCAGGCGCAAATGAAGAACGCGATCACGCGGACCCGCGAGATTGGAGAATCGCTGGAACGCGCGGCGGTGATTAAACGCGATGCAGTGCAGAGTGCCGCGGAGCAGACTCATGCGCTGGAGATTCTGTTCAAAGTGGATCTCGCGAGCTCCCTCGGCGTCACCATTACGTTCACCTCGGGTGACGGCGACTAGGCAGAGCGGCGCGAAGCGCTGCAAAGACGCCGTAATTCGCTGGTGCAGTGCGCCGGTTGATATCGCGTCGCTGGCAGTGTTCCGAATCTTATTCGGACTTATCATGGCAGCGAGCATGATCCGCTTTCTGGCCAAGGGATGGGTCTCGGAACTCTATCTGCGGCCTCAGTTTCATTTCCCGTATCCGGGTCTCGAGTGGATTCATCCATGGCCGGATTTTTGGATGCATCTGCATTTTGTCTGTCTCGCTGTGCTGGCGCTCATGATGGCTGCCGGCTTTTGCTATAGGGCGGTCGCCATTCTGTTCTGCCTCGGTTTCACGTACGTCGAGTTGCTCGATCAAACCGCCTACCTCAATCACTACTATCTGATCAACCTGTTCAGTTTGTTGCTCGTTTTTCTCCCAGCGCACCGCGCACTTTCCGTCGATGCGTGGCTTCGTCCGGGAGTCGGGCGCGATGTTGCGCCGGCGTGCGCGCTTGGCATTCTGCGTTTTCAAATCGCCATCGTGTATATTTTTGCCGGCGTCGCGAAACTCAATTCCGACTGGCTTTTCAAAGCCCAGCCGCTGCGCATCTGGCTGGCCGCGCGCAGCGATTTACCGGTCATCGGCGACTGGCTTGCGATGGAGTGGGTCGCGTATGCGGCCAGTTGGTTTGGTGCCTTCTATGATCTGACGATTGTTTTCTTCCTCCTCTATCGCCGCACTCGCGCGCTGGCATTTGTCGCGGTAGTTTTTTTTCACGTCGCCACATGGATTCTCTTCAATATCGGAATGTTTCCGTGGATCATGATCGCTTCATCCACGTTATTCCTGCCGCCGAACTGGCCGCGTTCCATCCTTGTGCGGTGCTCTTCGATTTTTGGAAAGATCGCAGCAGTCGAACAGTCTCCGCGACACGAGATCCCGGCACATGAAGAAAAAACTTCAGCTCTGAAGAATCCACGTCCGACGGTTTTTTTGCTCACGATTTACGCGTCGGTTCAGGTGTTGCTGCCGCTTCGTCCCTACCTCCTGAATTCGGAGAATCCGGCGTGGTCATACAGAGGATTCAATTGGGCGTGGCACGTCATGATCGCAGAGAAAACCGGCTACGTGGAGTTTCGGGCGCTCGACCCTTCGAGCGGGTGGTTTGCGAGAATCAAGCCTGAGCGCTACATTACACCGCGTCAGCAAACGCTGATGGCTCAAGATCCATTCCTCATCCGCCAACTTGCCCTTCACATCGCGGAGGAATTGCGGTCCAAGGGACACAAGAACGTCCGGGTTTTCGCCGACGCATTCGCGACGTTAAACGGCAGCCCCAGTCGGCCGCTGATTGACCCGGAACACGACTTCGCCGCCGATGTCGGACGACACCGCTTGAGCCTTTGGTCACTCATTTTTGGAATGCCCACGTTCATCAAGACGTTCGGCGATGGCGGCGATGGACCTGCCGCGCGGACCGTGCGCTGATTGTCTGTGCTTTAAGCGGGCGCTATTTGGCGTCCACGATTCCGAACATCATCTCGGCTTCGCTGACGACATCGCCATTTACAAGACAGCGGCCTTTTGCTTTGGCGATGCCGCGCCGGCGTGAGGTCATTTCGACTTCTATAAACAGAGTGTCGCCGGGCACGACGGGTTTCCGAAATTTGATCGCATCGGCGCTCATGAAATAGCCGATTTTGCCGGCATTGCCCGGCGTGCGGAGCAGAAGGATGCTGCCGACTTGTGCCATGGCTTCCACCTGCAAAACTCCAGGCATGACTGGATGTCCGGGAAAGTGACCTTGGAAATAAGGTTCGTTGATTGTCACGGATTTCACGCCGGTGCAGTGGTCGTCGTTCACGCTTACGATGCGGTCGACCATGAGGAACGGGTAGCGATGCGGGAGGAGTTTCATGACGTCGTTCACGTCGAGGACTTCGCCGCCCTTCGGGGTGACGGATGGCGGAACGAGTGCCATCTGCTTCGCGTGTTGCTTTGCGATCGCTTTTGCGAGTTCGGTGTTTGGACCGTGACCGGGCTTCACGGCGATCACGTGCCCTTTGATCCTCCTGCCGAACAGCGCGAGGTCGCCGATGATGTCGAGAATCTTGTGGCGTGCGAACTCCTCCTTGAAACGAAGCGGTTCCTTGCTGAGGACCTGCTCTCCTCGAATCACGACCGCGTTTTCCAGCGACCCTCCCTTAATCAGTCCTTTATCCATGAGGGGTTTCACATCCTCGTAGTAAACGAACGTGCGTGCGGGCGCGATTTCCCTTTCGTAAAGCGCCGGTGTGACCTCCGTGGAAAAGAACTGGGTGAAACGTCCATCAGGTCCGACGTTCGTGCAGGAAATCCGATAGGTCGAATCCGGGACGATGGTCATCAATGACCCGCTCTTCGTTTCGAGATGGATGGGTTCGGTGATTTCATAAACCAGCCGTGGTGCTCCCTGGTCGACGACGCCCGCCTTTTTGATCAGCTCGACATACGGTTGGGCGGAGCCGTCGCCAATCGGTGGCTCATTCGCGGTCATTTCGACCAGGCAATTATCGACGCCCATCCCGGTCAGCGCGCTGAGAACATGCTCCACCGTGTGCAGTTTCACTGCGCCTTCGGCTATCGTCGTGGAGCGCTCGACGGTCTTCACAAAATCGATGCGAGCCTCGATGATTGGCTGGTCCGGGAGGTCGCTGCGTTTGAATTTGTGACCGTGTCCCGGAGGCGCGGGATGCATTGTGAGAATCACCTTCTCGCCAGTGTGGAGGGATGAACCTTCTACGGATACACTGGTGGCAAGAGTTTGCTGGTTTTGCGTCATTTGTGGTTGGCTAAAAAAAGGCTATATGCGCCGCGAATGCGCTCCGCCGCAAGTCTGGCGTTTGGCTGGCAGGTGCCCGATGCGGAATCCCGCGACGGATCAGTTGGTTCCGGTAGCCGGAGGGTCAATTGGTGCCGGCGTACTCGGCGAAGGTTTTTTTTCCGGTTGCGATTTCTTGCTCTCCACGACGGGGCCGGATTGCGTGCCGACGGCTTTCCGATAATTCTCTACCGCCTGAAGAACAGCGGAGGCGAGCGTCTGCCTGTAGATCGGAGTTGCGATCATTTTCGCATCCTGAGGATTGCTGAGAAAGCCCCCTTCGAGCAGCACGCCGGGCAGTTTGATATCGCGAATGACTACAAATCGCGCGCGCTTCAGTCCGCGATCAAACATCCGCGTCTTCATGATGAGAGCGGCGTGCGAGGCTGTGGCGAGCGCCATGTTCTCCGCATCGCGCGCGTTTCCCGGGCACTCCTGGAAATCGGAAATCGATGGACCGTCGGACATCATGCTCGGAACGCCGCGCGGTGCCAGCGTGTATGCTTCAACGCCCGTTCCCATTCCGCCGTGGTTGAAGTGGATCGAAATAAAAATCGCCGACTTGTACCGGTTCGCGATCGCGGCGCGATCGTCGAGTGGCACGAAGTAATCTCCGCTACGGGTGAGCACCACTTTATAACCTGCCGCCATCAGCAACTCCCTCGCCCGAAGGACTGTATCGAGCGTATAATTTTTCTCCGCTCCGTAAATCGACATTGCGCCGTTGTCGTGGCCGCCGTGCCCTGCATCGAGGACAACCGTATCGATTGGAACCGCATTTTTGATCCGGCTTGGGCGCATCACAGGCTCGATAAGTTTTACGAGGTCCATGCGGGAAACGCAGATTTGCCCGTTATGCTCCACCGCCGGATAGCTCAGTATGAACTTCAGGTTATTGATAAAGAACTCCGCTGAGTTTGCGGATGCGCGGAGGCTGCGCGTGTTGCTGGAGAGCACGACCTCGTTTCCGGTCTGCCGCACACTGTCGAGGCCGTAGAACTCCGCGAGATTCCGCATCGACACATAGTCTCGACCGCCGACGTTATACAGCACCCAGTCGGCACCGCGCGATGGAAGCAGCGCAGCAAAAATCGCGAATAGATATACAAGAAACCTCGCCATTGAGAGCACGGGAATATGCCTCACTCCCAGCATTCTCCAAGCCTTTTCCCGATTCTGGCAAATGGTAAATCCGTTACCCCAGCGTGTTTGGTTCGCCGGCAATAGTTCGGGTTCCGGTATTCGGGATTGAACGCCGATCGAGCGCTCTGGTCTTAAAGGAAACATTCCGTGCGACAAAATCACGCACGGCGAGTTTCAAACCCATGCATTTTCCGCACCGCTTTTTTTCGCTCCCGATCTTTCGGCGACTACAGTTGACCTCGTCGCCTGTGACGATTAAACCCCGCGGCGTGTTGCGCCCATCCATTTTATCCTCGCTCATCCTTGCATCGGCAGTTTTCGCTCAAACGCCTCCGCCTGTTCCGGCTCCGACCGTCCCTCCGCAGGCCAACCCCGCAGTGCCGATTCCGGCCACGGGGCCCGAGCCGGCGACGGCTCCGACGCTTCGGGCGCCCGCTCCGCCGACCGTGGCGCCTGTGGTTCCTGCTGTGCCTGGAGCCACGGCTGCAAATCCAAATCCAGCGGCTGTTCCAGCGGCGCAGGAGATGGTGCCGATTCAGTTTATCAACTCGGATGTCCGGGAGGTCATCAGTTACCTCGAAAAGCTGATTCCCGGCCGCCGTTACATCATGGGCAACCAGCCGCTCGGAAACGTGACGATCTTCGTCGGTGCCGGCGGCGTTGAGAAAAGCGAGGCCATCAAGTTGATCGAGATGCACCTCTTGATGAACAACGTGGTGCTCTCGCCTTCCGAGGATGAAAACATCTGGAAGGTCTCTGGCGCGGGCATCAACCCGAAGAGCGTCGGTATTCCGTTCATCGACCGAGAAGAGTTGCTGCCGCAAAACGAGCAGGTTGTGAGCTTTCTTTTCAAGCTCCAGTGGGCAGACCCGACGGAGCTTTCCCAACTCATTCAGGGGCAGATTTTGGTGCCTAGCCAGGCGCAGTTCACGAGTGTCGTTCCGCTTCCGAAGGCGAATGCGATGCTTGTGACGGAGAATACCGCGCTGATCCGCACGCTGATCCGCATCGTTCGCGCCATTGACGTCCAGCCAGCCGAGGTGGTCAGCGAGTTCATCACGCTCGAACACGCGAAGGCCGAGGATGTCGTGACCGCGCTTGAGAAGCTCTTTGAAAAGACCGCGCAGTCGCAGCAAGGGGCAACTCCCGGTCAGCCCGGTCAGCCTGGACAGCAGCCGAGGGTTCAACGGGTGCAGCAGAATGACGGCAATCCGCCGCTTCCGGGCGGTGTGCAGAATAATGGCGGCGAGCTCTCCATCGAGATCAACGGTGGCTCCGGAGTCGGTTCGACCGAGGACAACATCGTCGTAGGAAAGGTGAAGATTACCGCGGACAAACGCACAAACCGGATTCACGTCGTTGCGCGTCCGGTGGCGATGAAGATCATCAAGCCACTCATCAAGGAGTATGATGTGGACGTGAAGCTCAACGAGCCGGCGGTCCGTCCGCTGCGCTTCCGTCCGGTCGAGGAAGTAATGGACGCCGTCGTGGCCTCGATCAAAGACCCAGGCGAGCGCGAAGGCGGTGGAGGCACGGGTACGGGAACCGGAACGAACACTCAGCGTCCCGGCGGAAACCAGACAAACACATTCAACCAAAACAGCGGCAACAACCGCTTCGGTAACACCGGTGGATTCAACAGTTCCGGCGGTGGTTCGGTCGTCGAGGAAACCCTCTCGACCGGCGACCGCGAAAGCACTCCGCTCGTCCAGGAACTAAAGAACGGGACAATCATTGGTGACCGCCTCACGAACAGCGTCGTCGTAATCGGCGCGGCCGACATTAAGGAGAAAGTGTTTGCGCTGCTCGACCAGCTCGACACCCGTCCGCAGCAGGTGATGATTTATACCATCATTGGCGAGCTGAAGCTCACCGACGACGAACAGTTCGGCATGGAATACATCCTCCGCAACGGCGGACTCCTCGGCAGCGCAGGAACGGGCACTGGCACGGGCACAGGAACGGGAACCGGCACGACGAACACCAGCGTGGTCGGCTTTAACGACAATGGTTCAGCCATCCTCAACCTGAACAATCTCATCAGCCAGCAAAACGTTACTCGCATACTTACTGGTGGCACAAGCGGCCTCGGTGGCTTCATTATGTCCGGCAATTCCTTCGACGCAGTCCTGAAGGCGCTGGAAACCACAAACCGGTTCCGCGTTGTCACCCGCCCGAGCATCTTCACGATGAACAATAAGAAGGCGAGCATCACTAGCGGTGAGGAAGTCCCGGTGCCCACTAGCACGCTGAGTTCGTTTACCGGTACGACGACCGGCACGACGCCTACCACGCAAAGCTCAATTCAATTCAAGCCGATCCAGTTGAAGCTCGAAGTCGTCCCACGCATCAACAGCGACCGCGAAGTAGCGATGGAAATCGTGCAGAACATCTCGGAGCGTTCGGGTACAACCCGAATCGATAACAACGACATCCCGAACATCGCGGGCCGTGCTTTGAAAACGAACGTTTCCGTTCCGAACAACGCGACGCTCGTGCTCGGTGGACTGATCAAGGAGAGCAATACGAACGACTCGGGTGGCATCAACAAGCTCCACAACATACCGCTGCTCGGGCCGCTCTTCGGTAAGAAGTCGAAAAACAAGACACGCACCGAGCTCATCGTCATGATGCGCCCCGTCGTGACCGAGGGGCCGATGGAGCCGATTCAGCTTCGAGAGAAGCATCTCGAACCGATGAACGTGCCGGCGGATTTGGAGGCCGCGATATACAATCCGAACAGCCGTCAGACGATTCCCAAGGCCAAGGTTCTCCGTGCCGCGCCTTCCGTGCGCTCGGGGAATCCCGGACTCCGCCGCTAGACGAACGCATGAGCCAGCTCCGATCCCTGCTCGATGCCCTGCTTGCCGCAGGTTGTGATGATGCCACCGCTGCAGAGTTGCTTGCGCTCAAAGCGCCAGCAGGAAGCACATGGACCATCGAAACGCTCAACTCCGGCAAGGTCGATGAGGCGAAGCTCACTGCCGAACTCGGCCGTATTTTCCGGACGCCCGTCGAGCAGATTGATCCGGCTTCAGTGGACCGGCAGTCGTTGCAGTTGATCCCGGGCCGCGTGGTTTTCAAGCACCACATCCTACCCATCGCGCAGTCCGAAGACGGCACGGTGACGCTTGCGACTTACGATGTTTTCAACCAGACCGCCCGGAAGATTGTCACCCAGCAGCTCGCAGGGAAGAAAATCCGCTGGCAACTCACCCCGCGCACACAGTTGCTCCGTGCGTTGCGGACCGCGTATGGCGTCGGTGCGGATGTGTTTGAGGAAATCCTCAAAAACAACCGCGCCTACGACGCGATAGAGCAGGATGTCGGGCACGACATCACAAGCGATGATCCCGAGGCGAGCGTCGTGAAGTTTGTGAACCAAGTCATCCGCGAGGCCATTACGGAGCGCGCGACCGATATTCACGTGGAGCCGCTCGAGAACGATCTCCGTATCCGCTACCGCATCGACGGCATTCTGCACCCCATCGCCGTTCCGCCGCAGCTTCGCGTGCTCCAGAGCGCCATCATTTCGCGCCTGAAGGTCATGGCGCACATGGACATTGCCGAGCGTCGCTTGCCGCAGGACGGCCGTATCAACCTCACCACGCAGGCCGGTGCGATCGACGTCCGTGTTTCCACGATTCCCACGGTAAATGGCGAATCCATCTCGCTGCGTCTGCTCTCGCGCACGGAGACGCTTACCTTTGGCCTGGAGCGCCTCGACATGGGCGAATTCCAGATGCAGCAGATGAAGACGATGCTGGCGCAGCCCAAC
>SXWH01000175.1 GCA_005791535.1 Verrucomicrobiaceae bacterium
CAAATACTGGGGACTCTACATGACGCAGGAACGCCCGGAGGCGAACTTCGGTCAGAATTATCTCGGCGGAAACGAGGACAATTATGACGTGATCAAGTCCGCCGGCGGGAGCGGTGGCTACAACACGGAAGCGACCGATGGAACCATGCTGCAAGGCACAAGTGTGGCGCCGGGCTCTACCTGGGCGCGCTTTTGGTGGCGCGCAAAGGAACTGCGCGAGGACACGACCTCCGAGGCCAGCCGCACGGCGCGGTACTTTGCGATGCAGGGATTGCAGAGCAACGGCATCACGCCCGACCCGGCGAACCCGAAAATGCTGAATCCCGACAACCTCGCGGATTACATGCTGAACAGCTTCCAGACCGGCAGCTTTGACGCGCCGCTTTCGACATTTATTGGAGCTTCAAACAACTGGTTCGGCCTGAAAGAGCGCACGCTCAACAACGGTTTCGTTTTCATCGCTCATGACCACGAGCACGGCATGGGAACGGATCAGGACGGTCGCTCGGATAATCGCGTAGGACCATGGGCGGGCTCGGGCACCAATGCATTCGGGCAGGCCATGCACAACAACCTCACCAACTACGCGAAATCCAATCCGGCCTACCTCCACGAGAACCTTGCGTTCAGTCAAGAATACCGGATGAAGTTCGCGGACCGTGTTCACAAGAACTTCTTCAACAACGGGCCGCTTTCAAATGCGGGAGTCATCGCCCGCGTGAACGCACGGGCGGCTGTTCTCGACCCGCTCATCATCGCCGAGTCCGCACGCTGGGGCGATTCGAAGACCGGCGGTGCCACGTTCTTTACGAAGAATGACTGGTTGAATGCGAAGACCCGCCTGACCAACTGGGTCAACACCGGCACCATCGCGACGCTGAACGCAAACAGCGGTCCGGGCCGGGCAGCGACGATCATCGCCCAACTCCGCGCGTACAAAGACAACGTCAGCGGAGTGAGTACCGGAGCGGCGGACCCGACGCTCGTATCGATGCCGCTGTATCCAATTACGGACGCGCCTGTGTTCGGGCAGTTTGGCGGAATTGTTCCGGTGAACTACTCGCTGAGCATCACGGACCCGAATGGAACGAATCCGAGTACCTCGGGCGATACGCGCACGATCTACTACCGTCTCGACGAGCAGGACCCGCGTGAAATCGGCGGGGGCGTTCGCGCGGGCAATCTCACCGGCGGACCGGCTACATTAACGACTTCCGGTCTCGTGAAGGCGCGCATTTTCAACAGCACAAAGAACGAGTGGTCCGCACTGACCGAGGCGCTCTTCGTGGTCGGCGTTCCGGCTTCGAGTGCAAATCTCGTGGTGAGCGAGCTGAACTATAACCCGAAAGGGCCGATTATTGCGCCGGCGGTGGATCGCGACGACTACGAGTTTATCGAACTTTGGAATCCGACAGCGAATCAGGTGCAGCTCGATGGTGTGAAGTTTACGGTTGGAATCGAGTTCGATTTCACCGCGCAGTCGAGCATCAGCTCGATCGCGCCCGGCGGGCGCATTGTGCTCGTGCGAAATCTCGCGGCGTTCCAGCAGCGCTATCCGGATTCGAGTTATCCGGGCCTCAGCGCGAAAATCGCGGGCACGTATATCAACAGTCTCGATAACGGCGGCGAGCAGATCGTTCTCCGAAACACGATAGCCGGTGCCGATATTTTCGATTTCACGTACGATGACGACGGATTGCTCTGGACCAAGGGCCCCGATGGCAACGGCTCCACGCTTGTCTTTACGACCTCGAATCCGACCACGGCGAACAAGAGCGACGGATCGAACTGGTTCGCGCATGGTCTGCTGCACGGCAACCCCGGCGGGCCCGACATCACCGGTTACGCGGCCTGGGCGGCGACGAACAGCGCGAGCTTGAACGGGCTCGGTGATTCCGACGGCGACGGCGTGCGTGACTTGCATGAATACGTGCTCGGGACGAATCCCAATGTGCCGTCTGGCAATCTCCCGATTGGCGCAAGGCAGAGCCTCGTCGTGGGAACGAACCCGGCCGCGGATTATCTCACGCTCACGTTCACACGAGGAACATCGAATGGCGATGTTGCAGTGGTCTGCGAGACGTCTTCCGACCTCGCGGCCGGTTTCACGCCAAACGGAGTGCTGGTGAGCCGCACGACAAATCTGGATTTCACCGAGACCTTGGTTTTCCGTTTCCCGACTCCATTTGGAACGCCCGGCCAGCAGTACATGCGGATTAAGGCGACGCTGCCGTAAGGCCGGGAGCGTTTCCCAAGAAGCCTGGCTGCGGTCCGCCTCGATGTGAAAGCGCGCTGGACAGCGGGCGTTTCTTCGTACGCTCTCAGCGCTCTTCAAACCATTCTTATGAGCAATCGAAACGGCATACTCGCAGGCGGAAACTGGATCGTGGACGCGGTCAAGATCATCGACGTCTGGCCCCAGCAGGACACACTTGCGAATATCTTCTCCACATCAAAGGGCACCGGTGGTTCGCCGTTCAATATCCTCGTGGATATCGCGCTGATGGGAGCATCGTTCCCGATGGCCGCCGCCGGGCTCGTGGGCAACGACGAGCACGGAAACTGGATCACCGACGTATGCAAATCGCACGGCATCGATACCGGCGCGCTGCTTCGCTCAAAGGATGCAGCGACGAGTTTCACGGATGTGATGACGGTGAAGGCAACCGGCCGGCGGACGTTTTTCCACGCCCGCGGTGCAAATGCGCAGCTCGGGCCGGAGCATTTCGATTTTGCGGGTTCGACAGCGCGGATTTTCCATCTCGGCTATCTGCTTTTGCTCGATCGGCTCGATGGTCCGAGCGCGACGCACGGCACGGTTGCAGCGGAGGTTCTGGCCGCCGCAAGCGCAGCAGGGCTGAAAACGTCGATCGACTGTGTGAGCGAGGACAGCGACCGCTTTGCAAAGATCGTCATGCCGTCGTTGAAGTATGTGGACTACTGCATCATGAACGAATTCGAGGCGGGACGTTGCACGGGACGAAAGGTGCATAACGATGGAAAGCTCGACCGCACCGAGTTGCGCGCGGCGATGCAGGCGCTGCTCGATGCCGGCGTCCGCGAGCGTGTGGTTGTTCATTTTCCGGAAGGCGGCGTGGCGCTCGGGCGCGACGGGAAGTGGGACGAGCACGGCTCCGTTAATCTCCCGGAGAGCGGCTACATCAAAGGCGCAGCGGGTGCGGGCGACGCGTTTGCGGCGGGCGTTCTGCTTGGATGGCATGAGGGTCGGCCGGTTTCCGAGCAACTCCGCTACGGCGTCTGCGCGGCGGCGGCGAATCTGAGCGACGAGACCTGCACAGGCGGTCTTCGTCCGCTGGCCGAGTGCCTCGCGATTGGGGAGAAGTTCGGTTTCCGCGGGTAACGCGACGGGTCTAGAACCCCACGGTTTCGAGAGCTGCGCGCAGGCTGGTCATCGTGAAGGGTTTTCCCACCACGAGGTCCACACCCTCAGGTTTCTCGCCTTCGCTGTTCATCAGTTCGCCGAACCCCGTGAGCAACAAAACGGGAACCTTTGGGTTGATGCGTTTCACTGCGAGCGCGACCTCGTCGCCGCCCATCTCCGGCATCGCGCGATCCGTGATGACGAGATCGAATGCTCCGTTTGCGCGCGTGAATGCTTCGACGCACTCGCGACCGTTGCTGGTCACGGTGATATCAAATCCATCCTCGGAGAGGTACACGACCATCACTTCGCTGACCATCATGTCATCCTCGGCAAGGAGGATACGACGCTGCTTTCCGGCGTTTGTCGAAGACTCGGTAGTCTCCGCGGTTTGATTCGGTGCCGGCTCGGAGGCGGGCTCGGGTGCATCGCTAGCAACGAACGGCAGGAAGATGGATGCCTTTGTTCCGCGACCGATGACCGAATCGATTGTGAGCCGGCCGTTGTGCCGTTGCAGGATTCCGTGAATCGTCCCATAGCCGGACGAGCGACCATCCGGGTGCCGTGAGCCAAGGTCCCGATCGAGGCAGCGTTCCCGCGTCGATGCGTCCATGCCCGAGCCATCGTCTCGCACTGCGATGACCACGCTTTCCGCGTTGATGGCCGTGGTAATGGTTATGGTTCCTCGACCGGAGATAGCGTGCGCTGCATTGCTGATCAGTTGCGAAACGAGCTGGCGCAGCTCTGCGCGTTCGCCGACGACCTCCGGAACAGGCGAGAGAAGACGCCGGATTTCAATGTAAGCACCCGACCCGCCTGCTTCCGTTCTCCAAGCGTGTTCTGCGGCAGCCGCGGACTCCTCTGCGACTTCGGCGAGATCGATGCGCGTGTAAGCGGGCTCACCATCGAGGGCAAAATTCATGACACGCCCGACGGCTGCGGCACCGACGCTTGCTGCTGAGTTAATTTTCTGAATGGTCTCGCGGACCTGTTCGGAATTCCCGAGTTCCTCGGGCTTTTGGAGCAGGTGCTCGGTCCACGCCAGAATGGGAGTGAGGACATTGTTGAGTTCGTGAGCAATTCCGTGCGCCATTTCGCCGAATGCGGCGCGCCTTTCGCGAACGACCAATTCCTGCTGGGTGGCGTGAAGATCGGCGAGGGCCTGTTTGAGCTTTCCGTTGCTTAAAACGGCGGCTTCCTCCGCCTTTTTGCGCTCTGCAATCTCGGTCTGAAGTTGCTGGTTGCTGGCGACAAGAGCGGAGGTTCGTTCCTGCACGCGTTGTTCGAGTTGATCGTGCGCGTGTCGGAGGGCGACCTGGGAGCGCTTGCGCTCGTATGCGTATTGAAGGGAGCGGATGACGACTTTGTGATCCACCTCGCCCTTGATCAAATAATCCTGCGCGCCGGCTTGGACGATTTCGAGCGCTGTCGATACATCGGCCACTCCGCTGATCACAACCACTGCAATATCCGGAGCGGCCTTGTTTACGGCGTGGAACGTTTTCTCCGGACCGCTGTCGGGGAGGGTGAGGTCGAGTAGCACGACATCGATCCCGCCGGCAGACAACCGTGTGAGGCAATCGGCGAGTGTTGGCACAGCGACAGCCTGATATTCCGGATATGCGCTCTCATTTAAGATGTGCAGGAGGAGGTTTGCATGCTCCGGCATGTCCTCGACGATGAGAACTTTAATGGGATGGACTGTCATTGTTTCGAATGGGCGCGGCTTCCTGATTGTGACTAGCGCGAATCATTTCCCGGAGTCGAAAACAATTCACTATCAGTTACTTTGCGTGCTCCGGAATCGCCTGGTCTGCAAGGCCTCCTGTGATTTCCGATCGCGCCGCACAGAAACATCCCCCGAGAATGATCGTGGCGCCCGTCAGATAAATCCACATCAGCAAAGCGACGACGCTGCTGAACGTCCCATAAACGAGGTTAAACTGCGCGATCTGACCTGCGTAATAGAGAAACAGCTTTTGCAATCCGCCGAGCAGTAGAGTGACGGCGAGTGATTCGATCCAGACCTCCCGAACAGTCGTCTTCCTTCGCGGTGCGAATTTGTAAAACAAGACGAGCGCGTAGAAGAGGAGCAGTGGAGGCAATAACCACCGCGCGAGGTTCAGCACCTGGTTTCCAAGCCCTTGGTCAAAATCGAACAGGCTCCTGTGTTCCCGGTAATACTGTTCGACGGCATTGATAATGGCCGGTGTCACGATGCCTATCAGCAACGCGCTCGCGAGCACGGTGACCATCAGAAGGTTCTTCAGCGGCAGCCTCCACCAGTCGTATTCCTTCGTGCCCCAGGCTTTGTTTACGCCGGTCACAAGCGACTGGAAAAACCGGAGCGCGCACCAGATAACGACCGCAAATGAAATCAATCCGGAACCGAGGCGGGAACGCATGAAGCTCTCGACGGTTGCCTGCACTGAAGCCTGTGTCGATGGGTCGATGGTGAGATAATCGGCCATCAGTTGAAACACGACTCTCGTAGCTATTGCCTGGTCTCCGAGGAAGCGGGTGCCGATTGTTATCAAAAGAACGGTGAGCGGAAGCAGCGCGAATAGAGCGTAGTACGCAAAAGCGGCTGCGCGCTGTTCGCCGTCAGTCTCGGTGTATTTGACTCCGGCGCGCCAAATCGTAGCCCATACGCGGCCTATTCGCTGGCGTCTGGATAGTTTCCTTTCGGTATTCTCCGGCAATTCCATCTACCGAAGGATGGCAAGTGAACCGGCCGGTTGAAACAAAAGAAACGCGGGGAACCGACGGACTACTTAATGATTCCCCGTGCGCTGCGGCTGACGAATTCCACGAGATGCTCCAAATCCGGGTTGTCGGGGAGTTCCGCGCGAATCTGCTCCACGGCCTGCCCGACGTTCAGGTCGCTCCGGTAGAGCAGGCGGTACGATTCCTTCAAGTGCCGGAGCGTTTCGGGCGTGAATCCGTGGCGTTCAAGACCGACCTTGTTGATTCCCCGGATGCGCGCCGGATTTCCGTCCGCGATCATATAGGGAGGCACATCCTGAACGATCTTTGAGCAACCTCCAGTCATGGCGAATTTTCCGATCCGGCAAAACTGATGCACGGCCGTGAGACCACCGAGCACAACGTGGTCTTCGACGGTTACATGACCGGCCAGCGTCCCATTGTTTGAAAAGATGACATGGTTCCCGACACAGCAATCGTGCGCGATGTGGCAATAGGCGAGGAAGTGGTTGCTGCTGCCGATGACCGTTTTCGAATGCGGAGCGGTGCCGCGATTGACCGTGACGAATTCGCGAAATGTGTTTCCGTCGCCGACTTCCAGGTGGGTCGGCTCGCCGTTGTATTTCAGGTCCTGCGAGCGCTGGCCGATGCTCGCGAAAGAGAAGAACTGGTTTGCCTTTCCGATGATGCTGGGGCCGTTCAGCGAGACGTGGTGCTGGAGCCAGCATCCATCACCGAGAATTACGCCGTCTCCCACGACGCAGTAGGGTCCGATTTCGCAGCCGGCACCAATCTCGGCTTTTGGAGAAATTATCGCGGTTGGATGAATGCTCATTTTCGTTCTGGGAACAGAGGGCAGAATTACGGGGGCATTGCGCAACCTCTATTTTTGAAAAATGCCCCGATTGGGAGTTCCGCGGCCCGTTCGAATCGCTTTCGTTTGCCTCCGGTCGTCCGCGTGCGTATCCAGCGCGCGTGCAAACAATCGTCATCGGTCATAAAAATCCGGACATGGATTCCATCTGCGCTGCCATCGGCTACGCCGAACTGAAAAGGCTTGGCGGAATGGAGCAGGTGATCGCGGCGCGTGCAGGCGCGACCAATGCCCGAATTGACTACGTGCTCCATCGTTTCGGCGTGGAGTCTCCGGTCTTGATGACGGATGTTTCGCCACGGGTGAGCGACGTGATGCAGAAGAGCGTCGTCTCGGTTCATGCTGATACTCCGGTGTATGATGCGATTCAGCTCATCGACCGCCGCAGACTCCGCGGTTTACCCGTCGTGGATGATCGGCGTCGATGCGTCGGATTGCTGAACGCATTCAAAATCACGCACCACCTTTTTCCGCCGCGTGAGGAATCGCATGCGACTCGAACTGTCGTCGCTTCGCTTGCTGATGTGGCTCGGACCGTGGGAGCGCAATTGATCTGCGGCAGCCTGACGACGGACGAGGAGGAGTTCTTTCTGCTCGTTGGGGCGATGCGGCAGGACAGCTTTGGGCCGCGACTTGCGAATTACCGCGGCGAGGGGCGCAAGGTGCTCGTTTTCGTAGGCGACCGTCCGCACATTCAGATGCTTGCGATCGAGCACGGGGCCCGGGCGGTGATTGTGACCGGCGGATATGCAATCGATCCCGATGTCGAGATCGCAGCCCGCGCAGCAGGTGTGACGCTCCTCTCCGCCGCGACCGATACGGCTACCACGGTGCTGATGTCCCGTGGAAGTATCCGTGCCGGACGAATGCTGGAGGAGGCGTCGCTAAGTTTTCACAAGGACACGCGGCTCTCCGACGCCCGGCATAAGACTGCGGCCGTTGGGGCGTTTCTCTTTCCGGTGGTGGATGACCACGGGACGATGTGCGGCATTCTTTCAAAGTCCGACTTCATTAAGGATATCCCGCGGCAGCTGATCCTAGTGGATCACAACGAACTCGATCAGGCCGTGCGTGGTGCCGATCATGTTCCCATCGTGGAGATTCTCGATCATCACCGCCTTGGTGGATTCACGAGTCCGACGCCGGTTCTGTTTTGGAATAATCCAGTCGGCAGCACTTCCACGATTGTTGCGCTGTGCTACCGGCAGGCGGGGATCGCGATTCCGCAACAAATCGCCGGTGTTTTGATGGCGGGATTGATCAGCGACACACTGAATCTCACATCGCCCACCACGACGGCTGTGGATTCCTCCATCTTGAAGGAACTCGGTGCGATCGCAAAAGTGAGCCCCGATGACTTTGCGAAGGAACTCTTCTCAGTCGGCAGCCCGCTTTTGACGCTCACGCCCGAGCAGGCGGTTACCGCGGATTCGAAGCCGTACACGGAACACGGGCACCGTTTCGTCGTCGCGCAAATCGAGGAGCTCACGTTCGCGCATTTCCCAGAAAAGCAGGATGCGCTGCTCGAAGCCTTGGAAGACCGCCGTCAGTCGGAGGGATTTCTTTTCGCCGCGCTCCTCGTCACCGACATCACCACGCAGACGTCGTTGCTGCTTGTTTGCGGCGAGGAATCCTTCATTGCTCAAATCGACTATCCCGAAGTCGCGCCCCGCATCTGGCAGTTGGATGGAGTCGTGTCCCGCAAGAAGCAATTGCTGCCATATCTCATCGAGTGCCTCGGCAAGATGCCGCCCGGATAGCGGTTACTCGGCAGCGAACACGAAGACCTGACCGCGATCGTTGCTTGCGAAGAGCCGTCCGTTCGCGGCTGCGAGCCCGAGAATCCGCCCGTCGCATTTCATGAGCGCGAGTTCGCGTCCGCTCTTTGCTTCGAACGCACGAATCTCGCCGTCGGCGCCGGTGAATACCGTTTCGCCAGCCACGATGACGCATGCGGGCTGCGGAATCTTCGCGCTCCACTCGACTCCCTTGCTCTCGCGATTCACGGCGGCGAGGCCTTTCTCTCCCACGATAAATAGCATCCCCGTCGTTACCGCAGCGGCGCTCGCTCCGGTCATCAGCCCGACCGCCTTGAAATCGAGTCCGGCCTGCGTCAGCACGGACCCGCCGCGGTCTGCCGGACCGTAAAGAAGCGTGTCGCCGAGGAGCATTGCGAAACTTCCCATGCCGCTCTTCTTGTCCTTGAATTGCCCGGCGACTTTTCCGGTCGCGCGGTCGAGCATCCACGGTGTGCTGCGCCCTGCGGGAAGGAAAACGTGATCATTCGAGAGCACGATCGCGCCCTGTGGAGTGAACTCATTTTCCACGCGATGCTCCCAATGCGCTGGAGAGGTTTTCCCGCCGGTTTTCGCGTCCACTGCACAGAGGAAAACGCCTTCGTGCGGAAAGAGCCCCGCGCCGAAGTAGGCGGTATCCTTGTCCACAATCACGCCCGTGCGAATGGCCCACGGGGAAACAAACCGTCCATCGTTTGGCAGCAGATTGTTTCCGCTCCCGGCCGGCGTGTGCTTCCAGACGAGCGCGCCTTTTGCCGCATCGACGCAGTAAGCCGAGCCGTCATCGCTTCCGAAGTAGACCTTCCCGTCAAAGACGGACGGCGCAATCCGCACCGGGCCGTCGGTGAAGAACGTCCACTTCACCGCGCCGGTTGCGGCGTCGGCGCATCGCATCCAGTGCGATTGCGCGGAGCCGAAGAAGATGTGTTCGCCCACGACGGCGACGTGGTTCGCCCGGTCGAAGCTGAATCGCGGAACGAGCGCCTTTCCCGCGCGATATTCGTCGCGCTTGGCTTCATCCGGCCAGGCCTGCGTGCCGCCTTCGGGTGGACCGGATTTCCACGCGAGTTTCAGCGGCGGCTTGATGGTTTCCGTGGTCGCGGACGTCCGTTGCGCATCGTGCAGAAAGGTCGGCCAGTCGGCGGCGATGAGTGGGGATGCGATGAGGATGAGTGCGAGCGCTTTCATTTGGAGCCGAAGCCGAGGCTGACTTGATTCGGGTAGCGGCAGGAGCATCCGCCGCTGGCTGTGGGCAGGAGCATCATGCCGCTGCCGGAGATGAAGGAGAGGAAGCAGTTCCCCCGCGAGCCGCTGAATTTCCGCTGCGAGCCGGTGGTGAGGTCCCACGTGTAGAGCGAGCCTTTGTCGTAATCCCAGTTGATGAAATGCAGCGCATCCTTCGCCGCGGAGAGCGTGGAGCATCCGCCTCGCTCGGGCATTTCGCTGAGGCGGATTTCGCCGCTCGCGAGGTCGTAGCCGAAGGGCTCGACGATGACCATGCCGCGCACGATGACGGGGTGGTAAAGGTGTCCGCCGTGGTGGTCGCGCTTCCACGGATGGGTGCGATTCCAAAGCGCCTTCCCGTCTTTTGCCGAGAAAGCTAACGTGTGGTAGGCCTTATTTGCCGAGTCGAGCAGCACGAGCTTTTCATCGGAGTATGAAAGATAGAGCGCTTCTGCGATGCCGAGGTCGCCGAGTGCGAGGGGCTTTGTCCAAAGCCGTTTGCCGGTCTTTGCGTCGAGCGCGACAAGCTGCGCGCCTTTGTAGAGGTCCAGCGCCTCGGCGCGTCCTGTGGAGAAGGGGAATGTGGGATTTTCCACGAAGTAGATGCGGCCGGCGCCGAGGCAGAGCGTGGAGTTGATGATGACTCCGGCGGATTTGTCGGTCCAAAGGTCGTGGGCAAAAACGGAATCGCTGAGCACTTTGGCCGTGCTGGCGGCGGTGTGGGTGTCGTACCAAAACGCCTCGCCGCCTTCAAATTCGGTGTAGGTGGAGCCGGGCTTGATGGTGCTGCCGAAGACGGTGGCGTAAGAACGTGCGGTGTCTTGGTAGCAAGCGAGCCAGCCCCAATCGCGGTCTTCGGCGGGGACTTTCAATGTGTGATCGAGTCGTCCGGAATTGTCCGAGAGATGCCACACGCGGTCCTTCACAGCGACGAAGAGCCCGTAGGTCGCGGCGCACATGTTCGAGCTATCGCGCGGCACGTTTACGCGGCGGAGATCCGGGACTTCCACGCTCCAGCGGACTGCGCCGTTGTAGGCGTCGAGTGCAAAGAGACGGTTGTTTCCCTGAATGTAGAATGTGCCGTTTACGCAAAGCGGCGGTGCGTTCCGTGGCTGGCGGTCCATCATTCCGCGAGCGCCGGGTTCGCCGAACCAGCGCAGACCGACCTCGCCATCCGCCACGACGGAGTCGCCGCTGTTCGCGGTATTTGCAGCGTCTCCGTAAGCGTGCGACCAAGCGCCTGCTCCTTTGGGGGCGATTTTCCAATACGAGTAGCCTTCCCATGAGCGAATGCCGTGGAGCATGTTCAGGACATCATTTGCGTTCTCTTCCCCGTAGCTCTCGACCCGGTCGTCAAAGACGCTCCACCACTTCTGCCAATGCTTCAGGCCAAGTTCGTCGTAAGGACTCGGTTCAGGCCGCTTGATGCTGCCCCAAGGTGGTTCCATGGGAAAAGCCGAACGAGGCTTTGTGACGCGCAGCGCCTCTTCAACTGGCCCGGGGACCTTTCCTTTGCGGAGCAGGTCGGAGGAAATCACCCAGTCGAACGTGTCGGCGTGAAATGGGAGTTTTTTCAAATCACACTGCATCAACGTGACTCGATTTCCATAAACGCCCACGGCGTCGAGTTGCGCGCGGGCCTTTGCAATCGCCGCTGCGTCTTCGCTCACGCCGACGACGCTCACTCCCGGCATTGTCTTCGCGAGCTCCCAGACGAGCCGGCCGTCGCCGCAGCCGTAGTCGAGGATGTAGCCACGCGCCTCGCCGACTGCGCTCTGGGCATGGCCTGCCCACCACTCGGCAATCTTCCGTGCCGTATCATCCTCGCCGGGGAACGGCTTCACGTCCGGTTGCGGCGGGCGGATGAAATTGAAATCCGTCTCCAGCGAATACGTCTCGCCGCCGATGTCGCCGCCGTCTGCGGTCAGAAAGCGGAGTTGGTAAAAGTATTTCGTCTTCGGCTTCAGCCCGCGGAGTTCCACCGCATGATTCATCGAGGGCTCCTTCTCCACCGCTCGCGAGCCGAACGCCGTGGTTTCGCCGAATACGACAGCGCCTTTCTCGTTCTCTTCGGATTCCCAATAAACGGTCGCCGTGTCGTGAGCGGTGAATTTCACCCATGGGCCGACGAGTGGTTGCGGGAGGATGTTTACTGCGGGATTCATCATCTTCTCGCGTGAAGCAAATCGGGCCTCGATGTCATCCATCGGGAGTGCGCGCGACCATAGCGTGGCTTCGGCGATGAGGCCGGAGAACGGGTAGCTCTCGTCCTTGTCCCGATAAGCCCCGATGACAAACGGCGCCGGCGCGTAAACGACCGGACCCTTTTGTGAGACGCTATTGGCGACTTCCTTTCCGTTCACAAAAAGCCGCATCGTTGTGCCGTCGTAGGTGCCAACGACATGCGCCCAGTGATTGAATCGCATCGTGTCGAGCGCAGTGAGATACGTGAGCTTCTTCCCGGAGCAGACGGCGAAACACCATTTGGAGTCCTTGTATCCGAGCATCCATCCGCGTTCGAAGTCGCCGTTGTCCTGCAGGCAGCCCATCACGCCGCCCCACGCGCCGCCGGAACGCGGAGCCGCCCATACCTCGGCGGAAAACTCCGCGGCCGGAAGGTCGGCTTCTTTTGCGTCGATGACGATGGCGTTGGTCTTTCCATCGAATGAGAGCGCATCCGGCTTTTTGGAAAATGCGGCAGTTCCTTCGAGCTTTGCGCTCCAGCGGCGGTTTGCGCTTTGCACGGTTCCGTTTCCCACATGGTCGGGAACCAGTTCCCATCGGTCCACGACGAATGGCTGCATCGCAGCAGCCTGAACGGCGAGCACGGAGAGCAGGAGCGGGCGAATCATGCGTTGTTCCTTCTTCGGGAAGCCGCGGTTAGCCAAGCGAAATTCCCGTTATGAAACACGGCGGGCTACCGTGTGCGATCCACGGTGCCGCTGCCTTCGCGAACGTGCTTCAAGTCGGCGACGATGATGAATGTCACGATCACCAGCAGTGCCCACGATGTGATCTTCCCGGTCGATACAAGCGCCCACGCGGTCTTTTGATTCGGATAAACCCACGCGCCGAAATAGGTCGCCAGATTTTCTGCGACCCACACAAAGAATCCGATGAGCACGAAGCTTCCTACCAGCGGAAGCCGGCGTTCCTTTTCCACAATGACGAAGTGCACCCGCGTCCGGGCGAAGACCACGCATACGGCGGCAATGAGCAACCAGCGGATGTCGGGCAGGTAGTGATGCGTGAAGAAGTTTGCGTAGATAAGCACGCTGAGCGCGATGGAAAGCGCGTGCGGCGGGTAGCCGGTCAGGCGGAGCTTCATGATGCGCCATGCCTGACACATGTAGCTGGCCACCGCAGCATACATGAAGCCGCTGTAAAGCGGTACGCCCCAGAGCTTCGACCAGCCTGCCTCCGGATAGCTCCATGAGCCGATGTGCGGCTGCACTTTGAATAACTCCAGCCCGAGACCGAGCACGTGAAACACGCACAAAACGCCGGCCTCGGCGATGGTCTCCACGCGTGTGGCGATGAGCGCGAGCTGGATCACGATTGCGGCGATGAGGATGAAATCGTAGCGCGCGAGTCCGCCGAGCGGGATGGATTTCGAGATCATCAGCACGGCCAGAAAGCTGCCGGCGAAAATGCAGGCCCGTGCTTCCTTGAGCACGAAGACGCAGAACTCGTGGAGCAGGGGACGCACGTTATTCACCGGAAAGATCGAAGCGCTCAAACAGCCAGCCGAGCCACGCAATTCCGGCGGCGGCTTCGAGCAGTACAATGAATCCCGCGCTCGCGACGACGCTTGCCACCTTCCATGCAAACACGTCCGTGAACATCCCCGAAGCAAACCACGCCGCGGCGCCAAAGAACGCGACGGGCAGAAATGCCAGCGCGATGAGCAGCAGTTGTGAGATGCCGAGCAGCAGCCTGAGCCCCATCACTTCCAGACCGCCCTGCGCGGCATTGCCGGCTTCGCCCGGTTTCATCCATCCGGGGAAGGCCAGTGCTGCGGCGGCGGGAAGAATGGCGCTGCCGAGATTGGATAGCGGCAGGAATAGCGCCAGTCCGCCTGCGCCGAGCAGGATAGGCTGCGCGGCATCGGCGGCGTGGGCGGATGCGAGCGTGATTGCGAGCGTCGTGCCGATGGAGAGCGCGATCCATTGGATGGCGGTGCCCATCAGCACTGGGCCGAGCAATTCCCCCAGCGCGAACTGCCAGCCGGGGAGCGGGTATGTTTTCAGCAAATCCATCCCCGCGATGCCCTGCCGGAGCTGGCCTGCGGCCTGTTGTCCGACGAGGACGAAGCTCAGAAGCAGCGCGAAATAGCATCCGGTTCCGATGATGACGGACAGCGTGACGACTGCGGGCGTGGGAGATTCTGCATTCTGATGCGACAGCCAGAACGACCCCGCGGCGAGGGCCATGAAAAACGCCGCCCAGCGTCCGAGCGTGCGCCGTCCGCCCGCGCGAATGAACGATTTCCACAAAAACGCCGTCGCCTGCGGACCGAGTGGACGAAGGGTGAACAGCGGGATTCTCGCCTTGCCAGTTTCGGGCGTGACGCGGACCTCGCCCTTTCGCGCGGCGGCAAGCAGAGCGGAACGCTTTTGCGCGGACTCGATCGCCGCATCCTCAAACGACGCATCCGCGCGCACGACCCACAGGAAGTGCAGGCCGAGGATGCCGAGGGCAGCGGGCAGCGCAGCGAAAAACGGCATGGCACCGTGCGCGAAAAACGGGGCCACTACGAGTTTGAACGGCGCGAGCAGCCACGGCATCGGGCCGGCCGTGAGGAACTGGTTGAGGTATGGCGTCAGCGGGTCGGCTCCCTTCGGAAGCTTCGATGGACGCAGCCCGGGCATTTCACGCCAAGTGTAGTAAACCACGGCGCAGAGCGCGGCGACGGCGGCGAGGAATGCGAGTCGTCGCTTCCAGTCTGAGAGTCCGCGTTGATGCAAGCGCGAGAGTGCGAATGACGCGCCGATGCGGTGGAGCGACAGGGTGTTGAGGATGATCCACCAACTTCCTGTGCGCGTCCACGCATCGATGCCGGTGCGCCAGCGTCCGCTCACAAACGTGAAGAATGCGGAGATGATCAGCAGCGCGACCTGCGAGCGGAGGATCTTGAAAATGACGAGCCGTCGTCGCGTGATGGGGGCCGGGAAGAGCAACGCGATTTCAGCCTCGGAGAAATTGATGGTCGCGCGGGAGGACGGAAGAATCCACGACAGCGCAAGGGTCGCGGCGAGGAGCAATCCCGCGCCTATGTTGCGCCACAGTTCCTGCTCCTCGGGCGAGATGATGAGCTTTGAACCGCGGAACTCCGCGAAGAGGAACCGGTAGAAGTAGAAGTAGATGTAGGTTCCCGCCAGAATGAGCCCGAGCAGATACTTCGGCTGCCGCAGACGCTTGAGCCGGTGGATGAGCGAATTGGCGAGCGAGCGCGTGAAAAGGTAGAACAGCGCGCTCACTTGCCCGCGTCCTCCCCGACGAGGCGTACGAAGATCTCCTCCAGCGCCGCGCCGTTATGCGCATTGCGGATTTCCGCCAGCGTGCCGTGCGCGACTTTCGCGCCACGTTTGACGATGAGCACATGCGAGCACACTTCTTCGAGCAGATGAAGAAGGTGGGAGCTGATGATAATTGCAACGCCGCGCTCGCGGGCCTGCGCGACGAGAAGATCCTTTGTCCGGCGGATGGCGAGTGGGTCGAGGCCGGTGAGCGGTTCGTCGAAGAACATCACGCGCGGCTGGTGAAGGAATCCGCAGGCGAGGGCGACCTTCTGTTTCATGCCGCGGGAGAGTTCGGTGGTTAAAAGGTCCGCCTTGTCGGCCATGTCGAGGTCTTCGAGCAACTTCATGCCTCGCTCTTTTGCGTCGGCGACTTGGTAGAGGCGGGCCGTGAATTCGAGATGCTGGCGCACGGTGAGGTAGTCAAAGAGCCGCGGCTCATCGGCGAAGAACGAGAGCGCCTGCTTCGCGGCGAGCGGGTCCTCGGCGATGTTGTGGCCGTCGATGCTCACTCTGCCTTTTGTGGCGGGGATGATTCCCGCGAGGCAGCGCAGGGTGGTCGTCTTGCCCGCGCCATTGGGCCCCACGAGGCCGAGGACTTCTCCGGGGTGAACCACAAAGCTGAGGTCGTTCACGGCGGTAAAGTCGCCGTAAAGTTTAGTGAGTCCGTCGCAGGCTATCATGCAATGCCGCGCACCTTCGGCGGAAGTTCTCGCGGTGTCGAGCGCGGGGAAGGGCGCGGAGTTCAAGTGCTTGATTGGAACCTCTCGCTCAACACGTGGTCGAGTTTCGCCCCGGTTTGGCGCGCGACTTGTTTCAGAATGAGCATGAAAACGTTGCTGCTCCTGCTGATGGTTGGGTTGTCCGTAAGCCGCGCTGTTGACCCAATCGAGCCTCCAGCGGCCCCGGGGAAAGCGCCGCGCCCGGTTTCCAGCGCACGAACGGTGAGGGAGTATTCGGGAGACGAGCTCGACCTGATCCTCCGCACGCTAGCCCGGCAAATGAACATGAACCTCGTCGTTGGTGAAGGAGTGAAAGGGCATGTGACACTGCGAGTGACAGACAAGACTCCGCGGGAAGTTTTCGACATCATCGTGGAGGCAAACGGCTACAAGTCTTACGACAGAAAGGGAGTCACCTACGTGGTGCTGAAGAACCAGGAGCAAATCGACGCCAACCGCGCGATGGCTCGGGAGAAGAAGGCGCTCTACGACGCGCTTGTTGCCGAGGGATTCACGAAGGACGAAGCACTAAAGATACTGCTCGCCGGCATCGGGCCGACGAGGGCTGAGGGGAAGAAGTGAGGCTGAGTAGGTCGGTTCATCCGGGAATCTGCCGGCTTCGCATGGCGTCCGGCGATGTTTCCTCGAAAGTTGACTTCTCCATGGAGGCGCATCAGAGGGTTTCGTTATGAGGATCTACTTAACGGTTCTTCTTTGCGTCGCGGCGGTCGCGGTCGGCCTGGTGTTCCATTTTCGAGTGAACGCACCGAGTCACGGATCAGGCGCCGCAGATGACCGGTGGTCATCTGCGTACGAAGATGATCCGCTCTACCAGCCGCCACCTGAATCACTTTGGCCGAGACTGAAGGAGGACTTTCGTAAAGCCGTTCGGAGTGGCGGACTGTTGATTAAGCAACCTTCCCGCATCATCGAAGACATGGGAGTTGAGATCGTAAAAACTAAACGAAACCTCGTCATCGTGGACGTGGAACCAAGTGAGCTTCCGAAAGTGGTCCAGTGGTTTCATGTAAATCGGAGTTCTCGACTCATTGAACCCTTCCGGCTTCGGTTCTTTTCATCCGACGAGCAGAACGGTCCACAAGCGCGAAGGCTGTATAAGCCATCGTGGACTGTCGAATTTGATGGCGGATTTTACGCGTGGGTATCCGACGGAACCAGCGAGCGGTCCATAGAGATTCCCTAGACAGCGACGGACTGCTTGCACGTCCATTTGCGCGGCGGCAGGCTGCGCATATGCAACGCATCATCATCGCCACAAAGAACGCCCACAAAACCGGGGAGTTTCGCGCCATGCTCGGGAGCGGATATGAAGTCGTGGACCTCACGGCTTTTCCCGAATTGCCGGCGGCAGAGGAGACGGGCGCGACGTTTGAGGAGAACTCGGCGATCAAGGCGCTGCATGCGGCGGCGCGGTTTCCCGGGTGGGTGCTGGCGGATGATTCGGGGCTGGAGGTGGACGCGCTCGGCGGTGCGCCGGGGGTGATTTCCGCGCGGTATTCCGGCGAGGGGGCGACCGACGCCTCCAACCGCGAACGGCTCATCGACGAACTGCGCAAGCTGGAGGGAGATTCGTTTTCCGCGCGATTCCGCTGCGTGTTGAGCGTGGCCGAGGGCGACCGTGTTTTGGGGACTTGGAGTGGCGCGGTGGAGGGCGTGATTGTGCCGCAGGAACGCGGCAGCGGGGGCTTTGGATACGACCCGCTGTTTATCCCGAATGGCGAGAGCGCGACGTTTGCCGAACTGCCCGGCGAGGTGAAGAACCGCCTGAGCCACCGGGCGCGCGCGTTCGCGGCGTTTCGGGAATGGTTGTCGGCTTGCGAGTGTTCAACGTAGGCGAGATTTTTAATCTCGCTGGTTGCGTGTGATTCCGGCGCGAAGCGTTCCCTTGCCGAAAAATCACACCACTGATGCGAGATTGAAAATCTCGCCGACGTTGCGGCGTCTTGCCCTTTCTGCCAAATCCCTTTTCTCTACGCGACATGGCTACACCCGAATTTCACTACGAGGAACTTTTCCAAACCGGCGCTGATACGACTGAATACCGTCTGCTTACGAAGGAGCATGTGCGCGTGGAAAAATGCGGCGACCGCGAGGTGCTGGTGGTGGAGCCGGAGGCGCTGACGCTGCTGGCGGACCAGGCGTTTCACGACATCAATTTCTTCCTGCGGCCCGCGCATTTGAAGCAGGTCGCGGCGATTCTCGATGACGCTGAGGCTTCAGAGAATGACCGCATGGTGGCGCTCACGATGTTGAAGAATGCAGACGTGGCGAGTGCGGGGCTGCTGCCGTTTTGCCAGGACACGGGCACGTCGATCGTGATGGGGAAAAAGGGGCATCTGGTGATTTCGAGCGGGGATGAGGAGGCGCTTTCGAAGGGCGTGTATCGCGCCTACACGGAGAACAATCTGCGCTACTCGCAGAATGCGCCGCTGACGATGTTTGACGAGAAGAACACGGGGACGAATCTCCCGGCGGAGCTGGATTTGCGCGCAGTGGATGGCGATGCGTACAAGTTCCTCTTCGTGGCGAAGGGCGGCGGCTCGGCGAACAAGTCGTTCCTGTATCAGGAGACGCGGGCGGTGCTGAATCCGAAGACGCTTGTCGATTTTCTCACGCAGAAAATGAAGACGCTCGGGACGGCTGCGTGCCCGCCGTATCACCTCGTTTTTGTCATCGGCGGCACGAGCGCCGAGGCCTGTATGAAGACGGTGAAGGTCGCCTCGACGAAGTTCCTCGATGGCCTGCCGACGACCGGTAACGTCCATGGCCGCGCATTTCGTGATGTGGAACTGGAGGCGCAATTGCTCGAAGCCGCGCGCAAGACGGGTATCGGTGCGCAGTTTGGCGGGAAGTATTTTGCGCTCGATGTGCGCGTGGTGCGTCTGCCGCGGCATGGTGCGAGTCTGCCGGTGGGCATCGGCGTTTCGTGCAGCGCGGACCGTCAGGCGAAGGGGAAGATCACGAAGGATGGCGTGTTTATCGAAGTGCTTGAGCGCAATCCGCTGCAATACATCCCGGAGGCTCTGCGTCATCGCAAGGACGAGACAGCCGTGCGCATCGACCTCAACCGCCCGATGGCCGACATCCGCGCCGAGCTTTCACGGTATCCTGTCACGACGCGGCTGCTGCTCAACGGTCCCATCATCGTCGCCCGCGACATCGCGCACGTGAAGCTGAAGGAGCGTCTCGACGCGGGGCAGGGGCTGCCGGAATACTTCAAGGCGCATCCCGTTTACTACGCGGGTCCGGCGAAAACGCCGAAGGGGATGCCGAGCGGCAGCTTCGGCCCCACGACTGCGGGACGCATGGACAGCTACGTGGAGATTTTCCAGGCAAACGGCGGAAGCATGGTGATGATCGCGAAGGGAAACCGCGGACCGCAGGTGACCGCAGCGTGCAAAAAGCACGGTGGCTTTTACCTCGGCAGCATCGGCGGACCGGCGGC
>SXWH01000176.1 GCA_005791535.1 Verrucomicrobiaceae bacterium
CCGACCACTTCATTGAGCTTCTCAATAACCTCTTCGTCCCGAAGCCGCGCATCCACCAACGGTCGATACCATGCAGCACGGCTGCACCGCATCGCCGCGCATGCCCGCGCAACCGGAACCTTCTGCTCTTCAATCAGCCAGTCGACCGCCTCCCGGCGCTCGACTGGCTTCAGAGCTTTTTTTCGATCAGCTCCTTCAATGCGTGGTTTTGACGCTGCGCGCCCTTCGGGCAGCACTTCGTGCAGTCTATCTCCGCTTCGCTACGATTCCATCGCCAGGTCCGCATACATCCGCTTGAGCTTCGCATGATCGGCCTCCAGTTCCTTGATCCGCTTGAGCTCGGAAACCCCGAGCCCTCCATACTTGCTCTTCCAGTTGTAATACGTCGGCTGGCTGATCCCGTGCTCCCGGCACACTTCGGCCACTTTCTTCCCGGCATCCGCTTCCTTCAGGATCGCCACTATCTGGCTCTCCGCATATCGGCTCTTTTTCATCGTTCACTTTTGGTTCTTCTTCCCAAATTCCTCTACTTTTCAGCTGTCTCATGCGAGGGGAAGCTTACAGCGCGAGCGATAACTCCGAAGAAAACGAAAAGGCCGCCGGGATTATCCCGGCGGCCTTTTGTGATTTGATTTCGAATCTTCCTAGAACGGTATGTCGTCCGGTGCTGCGTCAAGGTCCGGGTCTGCCGGAGGTCTCGGCGCATGCGAGGGCGCGCGGCGCTGCGGCGGAGGGGAAGCCTGGCTGTCCGCATATTCGCTCGAACCACCCGAACCGCCGCCGCCGGGACCGCCTTCGCGGCCGCCGAGCAGTTGCATGTTCTCCACGACGACTTTCATTTTCGAGCGCTTCTGGCCGCTCTGTTTGTCGTCCCAAGTGTCCAACTTCAACCGGCCTTCCACGAACAGTGGGCGACCTTTTTTGCAGTACTCGCCGATGATCTCCGCGACCCGTCCGTAGGCTTCGAGATCGACAAATGTGACCTCTTCCCGCTTCTCGCCGGTTTCCGTGGAGTAGTTGCGATTCACCGCCAGCCCGAAGGCGGCGATGGCCGTGCCTTTCGGCGTGTACTTGATCTCCGGATCCCTCGTAAGGTTCCCGATGAGCATGACTCTATTTAGATTCGCCATGGTGTGACTGGGTTCGGGTGTGCGCCGGTTTCAGTTTGGATGGTTCGGACCTTGCCGTCAGCTAGGCTGCTTTTGCCTTGGCTGCGAGACGTCCGTACTGCTGGCGATACACGTCGCCATCGAGCTTGAACTTCGCCTTCAGCTTATCCAGCGAAGCTGGCGCGGCTTTGAAGACGAAATTTACGTAAAAACCGCTGTCGAGGTCGCCCGCGACGTAGCTGAAATGGCGGGTATCCATCTTCTGGACGCTCTCCACTTCGCAGCCTTCGGCTTTGAAGTCTTTTTCGATGCGGTCGATGATTTTTTGTGCGCCGTCTTCCTTGCCTTTGACGTTCAGGATGAGGAGCCCTTCGTAACGATATTTGCTCATGAGTTTAGTTATTCTGTTTCGGTTGTTGATTATAGCGATTCATTGCGGCGGCAAAGCCCTGTCTTTGCACAAACTCGACAGCCTCGACGGCGGTAGCGATGGCCTCATCGGCAGCGGAGCGTTCAGCCGGTGAAAACTTCCCGAGCACGTGGCCCGAGGCGTCTCCCCCGCTCCCAATTCCGATGCGGATTCGAGGCACCGCTTGAGTGCCGAGGTGAAGCAGGATGTTCTTGAGGCCGTTCTGGCCTCCTGAACTCCCGCTCTCCCGGAGGCGGAGACGACCCAGCGGAAGCGCCAGATCATCGAGCACGACAAGCACATCTCGCGGCTCCACTTTGTAGAAGCCGGTGATTGCGCTGACGCTCTCGCCACTGAGATTCATATAAGTTTGCGGTTTACAAAGCCAGACATCGCTTCCTCCCACCCGGGCGGTTGCTAATTCTGCCTGCCACTTTTTTTCAGTCCGGAAGATGGCTCCAGCGGCTGCAGCCAGACGGTCGAGGACCATGAAGCCGACATTGTGCCGTGTTTCTGCATACTCGCGACCGGGATTGCCGAGTCCGACGATTAAGCGGGCCATTCATCCAGTCCAATTTACTTCTTGGCGTCCTTCTTTGCCGGCGCTGCGGCTGCAGGAGCTGCTCCGTCGGCAGGCTTCTTTTCCTTGAGGACTTCGGGGCTCGCGGCCTCACCCTCTGCGGGTGTCGCCGCGGCTTCAACCGTCGGCGCTGCGCAGTGGAAGATCACGGCGTCGCCATTGACGAGTGCTTTGACACCAGCCGGCAGTGCGACCTGGTTGACGTGAATCGAGTCGCCCTGATTCATGCCCGACACATCGATGGTGATGCTATCCGGGAGATCCTTCGGCAAGCACTCGACTTCGAGTGCACGAATGATCTGCTCGAGAAGACCGCCGCCGGTCTTGACGCCGATAGGCTCGCCAAATCCGATAACCGGCACGCTGGTGTGCATGACTTCGTCTTCCTTGAGCGCGTGAAAATCGAGATGGACGATGTGGCGCTTCACCGGGTGATGCTGCACGTCCTGAATGAGCGCGAGCGTCTTCGTGCCGCCCTCGATTTCGAGGTTCACGAGAAGATGCTCGGTGCCGCCGTGCAGGGTCAGCGACAGCGTGTGTGCGTCGAGCTGCAGGCTCTGCGGTGATTGATGGCGTCCGTAGATGATCGCGGGGACTTTTCCTGCCTTGCGAATCGCTTTGGATGCGGTGGTGCCGGCTTTTGCGCGCGGCTCTGCTTTTAGTGTTACTGTTTTGGCCATTGCTTTGTAGCTACTGCTTTATTGGTTTTGTTTTTTTGTTTGTGTGTTCGTTCCGGGGAAATTTTCTACGTCTTCGGGATCTGGAAAAGCGACGATACCGACTCCTCGTCAGACACGCGGCGGATGGCCTCCGCAAGCAGCGGTGCCACGCAAAGCGGCGTGATCTTGAATCCGTCACCCGCGGATTCCGGGACGGAGTTGGTGCAGACGAGCTCGGTGATTTCCGAGCTTTTCAGTCGCTGCAATCCGATGTCGCTCAGCACCGCGTGCGAGACGCAGGCCATAATCTGCTTAGCGCCATGCGCCTTCAAAATCCTTGCCGCCGCAGTCAGCGTGCCTGCGGTCTCCGTGAGGTCGTCCACGAGAATCACCGGACGGCCATCTACATCACCAATCACACTCGTCGCCTCCACATCCGTCGGACTCGTGCGGCGCTTTGCCACGATGGCGAGGCTCGCATCGAGCGCCTGCGAATACGCGCTCGCCATCTTCAGCCCTCCCACGTCGGGCGACACCACCACGGGATTCTCAAGCTTCATGCTGCGCAGATAGTTGATGATCACGGGAGCAGCGAAAAGGTGGTCGACTGGAATATCAAAGAAGCCCGCCACCTGCTGCGCGTGGAGGTCCATCGTAAGAACCCGGTTCACCCCGGCCGCCGTGAGAAGATTTGCCACCAATTTCGCCGTGATTGGCACGCGGGGCTGATCCTTGCGGTCCTGGCGCGCATAGCCAAAAAACGGAATCACCGCCGTGATTCGAGCCGCACTGGCGCGGCGGGCGGCATCGACCATAATCAGAAGCTCCATGAGGTTCTGATTTGTCGGAGGGCAGGTCGGCTGCACGAAGAATACATCCCGCCCACGGATGTTCTCATTAATCTTCACCATCGTCTCACCATCAGGAAACGTATCCACCGTCGCATCCCCGAGCGGAACGCCGAGATGGTCCGCAATTCGATGCGCGAGAACCTTGTGAGCGGTTCCCGAGAAGATTTTGAGTTCGGATTGAGCGCGGAGCATTTTCGTGAAAAAGGGGCGTGACGTTACCCTCATGGACTCCTTTGGCAAGCCGTAAGCCTGCTCGCGGTGGAAAAAACTACTCCGGCAAATCGAGCCGAGTCAGCGCCCTTCTACCGAGCTCAAAAAGCACGCCCGAAAAACCTCCCAATTCACCATCCCCAAAGCTCTTGCGGATACAAAAACAGACTTAACCTTAGCCTTTTTTACGCTACGGACCACGAAGACCGAGCCTCGCCGGTCAGGTCGGACGTTCGCACAGGTGCTACTGCCCAGCAATGGGAGCCGCAGGGCGAACTGCGCGTCGCTTCAACCTACTCGACATGACATCCGACGTGCGTAAGCCACGATTCGTGTCCAGGCCGACCATCTTCCAATGGTGCGCGGGCAGATCAAAAGGCACTCGGATTCGCTCATCGAAATCTGTAGGCCAAAGGACCCCGCAAATCTTGCGGAAATCGCGAAATGTTACGTCCACTTCCGCGCCGCGCGTGCTTTCGAGGCCATTCAGGGTCATCCGGACGCAGCACAGCGAGCACCTCGTCGCAAACCGCCGCATCGACCACCGACTCTCCATTCGGCGCGAGCAGAACGCCGGGGCGATTGAAATAGAACGGCCCTAAAAGGAACATCGTATAAGCGTCAGCAACCAGCGCGGCGGCATTCTTTACCTCATCGTCGGCGGAAAGCGCGCCGTTGTAAGCGACGCTGACTTTCCGGGGCGTGCGCATGACAAATTTTCCACCCTCGGGCCCGCTGTGCTTCTGCGCGACGACGCGCGGCCCAATGAGCAACCGCTCTTCCGAACTGCGCCGAAAACCCCGATCAGCCAGCACCGGCTGGAACTTCGGGCCTACCGACGCCCATCGTCCGTCATCGCACACGCTCACATCGCGGACCTTCGCGAAAGCTTCCGCTCCGTGCGCGCGCTGGGACTCCGCTAGCAGGGCCGCCGCCTTCGCATCGGATTTGGTAATTTCGCGCGTGCAGATCTTGGGCGATGCGCAGGCGCTCAGAAGGCACGCGACGACGGAGAGAAGAAAGTAAGCGGAACTCTTTTTCATGCTGATTGCGATGGTGCGGCAAAATCAGTGGGCGCGCCGACGTGCTCCCAAGCGGCGCGTTCGCGCTCGGCATCGGTGAACTTCTTCCGCGTCTTCTCGTTCGCGTATTTTCCGAGAATGAGCCGCAAGGGCGGCGTCTTGGATTCCACGGCGGCGATGATTGCTTCGGCTGCCTTCTCGGGGTCGCCGGGTTGTTTGCCGGCCATAGTTTCCAGGAAGCGCCCGAACTTTCCGCTCGTCCGGTCGTAGTCGGCGATGTGACTTCCCGCTTGCTCGAGGGAGCGTGCAATGAAATCGGTGCGGAAGGGACCGGGCTGAACAATGGTGACTTTGACCCCGAGTGGCTTGAGTTCGGCCGCGAGGGATTCTGAAACGCCTTCAAGCGCCCACTTCGAAGCGCCGTAGATGGAAAATCCCGCGTAGTTGGAGATCACCGCAGCGGCGGAAATATTCACGATGTGCCCGCTTCCCTGCGCCCGCAGAGTCGGCAGCGCGGCACGGATCACTTCCAAAGCGCCAAAGAAATTCGTCCCGAAGTTGCGGGCAATCTGTTCCTTCCCCAACTCCTCGAATGCCCCGACAAGCCCGTAGCCGGCGTTGTTCACAACGACATCTATCCTTCCAAATGCTTCCACAGCCTGAGCGACCACGCATCTCACTCGCACCGCATCCGTCACATCGAGCTCAAGCGTCAGGCAGTCTTCAGGAAACTGAGCGGCAAGTTCGCTCAACGCAGCGGCGTTCCGTGCGGTGGCAACGACGCGTCCGCCCCGCGCAAGAACCGCACTCGCAAGTGCGAAGCCAAAACCGCTTGAGCAGCCGGTGATGAGCCAGACGCGGGGTAGTGAATCGGAGTCATTCATGTGTTGTAAATGAGATGCGCCCAGTTTACGCGCCGTCGCCCGCCACAGACGCGGTCACTGCGCGCCGGGGACGCGGCAGAGCTCCAAGTAGTCCGGCCGATCCGCCGCGGTCGCATGAAGAAATCGACGCACCACGCGTCCGTCCCGAATCAAAAACACGCCCGGCATCTGCGTTCCATCGCCTTGCAGCTTTCCGACGCGATGGCCGGAAAAAAACGCCTGCGCACCGCGCCACCAAACACCCCAGCCGAGCAGTTGCGAAAGCCTCCCGCGCCGAAGCCCGATTCCGCGGTAGAGCCGGCGCGCGGGATCGGAAACCGCAGGCAAATCGCCAAGCCCGTATCCTCCCGCAAATGCCGCAAACGACTCCGACGTTCCCATGTGAACAAGCGCGATCTTCGCGCCGGTCGCCTCAATTTCCGAACGCCGCGCCGCGATGTCGGAGAGCGCCTCCCGGCAGAACGTACAACCCGAATGCCGCAGAAAAACTGCGAGCACCGGCTGCTTTCGCGAAAGCTCCGCAAGGCTGGTTCCGTCACTCGCCCGCGCTTCGGCGAGCAGGGTGACTTCATCGGGAAGGTCGTCCTCACCCGAATCGACCTGATGCTGTTCCCAAGCGTGTTTCAAAATGAATCCGAACGGCACCCACCAGACGAGGTCGTTCGTCACGCAATTCACCGCAAATCCCCAAGGCAACGCACCCGTCCAAAGTGCCTGCACCATTCCAAGCGGCCCGAATATTTTGCCCAGCAAACCAACCAGCACAATCGGCCAGTGCCGCGCCGGATCGGACGCAGCAATCGCATAGCCCAGCCCGTAAACGCCAACAATCATCCCGATGCACTGCCAGAGCTGCGGGTAGTTCGGCAGCGGCATACCGAGCCACTGGAAAATCACCGAAGGGAACAGCACAACGAACGCACCCCAGAGCACGTTGTAAGCACCGGCAGCGAGAAGAACATTGCGCATCCAGCGCGGTGCGGAAGTGGTCGTTTTGCTCATAAAGCGGAAACGCATCATACCTACAGGGCGGACGCGGAAAAGCTGCTTTCCCACATCGTCCCCGCGTCCGATGCATGAACCGCACGAAAATCCGCTCGTCGCCGCTTGCTGCACGCTCTAGAACCCGCCGCCCTGCAACTCCGGCAGAGGCATCGCCAAGAACATCAGTCACTCCAAATCATGAAACCATTTTTAGTCGCTCTCATATCACTTCTCTGTTTCGACGCTGCGCTGGCCCAGGAACCTGCCAAGCTGGAGGAAGGCTCGCGTCTCGTGCTGATTGGAAACGGACTCGGTTCGCGGATGGGGCTTTTCCCGAGCTTCGAAGCCGAGGTGCAAATGCGCTATGCGGGCCAGCGCATCACGATTCGCAACATGTGCGACGAAGGCGATACGCCGGGCTTCCGTCCGCACTCTGGCCGCAATTCGCCATGGGCATTCCCCGGCGCGGACAAGTATCGTCCGCTCTCGAAAGCGAAGGATCGCTGGGGCTCGGGCAACGTTGGAAGCGGCACATTTGAGACGCCCGACCAGTGGCTGACACGCCTGAAGTCCGACGTCGTGGTCGCGTTCTTCGGCTTCAACGAATCGTTTGACGGCCCGGCGGGCCTGGAACGCTTCCGCGGCGAACTCACGGATTTCGTGAAGCACACGCTGGCCCAGCAATACAACGGAAAGGCGGCGCCACAGTTGGTGCTCGTGTCGCCGGTTGCGTTCGAGGATTTGTCAGCCACGCATGGCACACCGGACGGAAAGACGGAGAACGCGAACCTAGCACTCTACACAAAAGCGATGCAGGAAATCGCCGCGCAAAACCGGGTGCGGTTCGTGAATCTTTTCGGTGTCACGCGTGATTGGTACAAGAAGGAACGACAACCTCTGACCCTCGATGGCGCGCTGCTCACGGAAGCTGCCTACGCCCGGCTCGCGCCCGTTCTGGCCGATGCGATCTTCGGACCGGCGAAAGCCAAGAAGGGTGACCCGGCGAAAGTCGCGGCCGCCGTGCAGGAGAAAAACTGGGTGTGGCTGAAGTACTACAAAGTGCCGAATGGCGTGCACGTTTTTGGACGCCGCCACGCGCCTTACGGGCCGAAAAATTACCCCGATGAACTTGCGAAGCTCGAAGAAATGACCGCTGTTCGCGACGAGGGAATTTGGGCCGCGCTCGCAGGCAAACCATTTGACCTTGCCGCCGCCGACGCAAAGACAAAACAACTTCCGCCCATCGCCACGCCGCCCGATGTCGTTTACAAAAGCGGCGAAGAGGCAATCGCTTCGATTAAAGTCGCGCCGGGCTACGCGGTCGGCCTTTTTGCGTCCGAGAAGGAGTTTCCGAATCTCGCCAACCCGGTTCAATTGTCGTTCGACAACAAAGGCCGGCTGTGGGTTGCGACCATGCCGACCTATCCGCACTGGCGCCCCGGCGATCCGAAACCCAACGACAAACTGCTCATCCTCGAGGACACCAACGGTGACGGAAAAGCCGACAAAGAGATCGTGTTCGCCGACAAACTGCACCTGCCCACAGGTTTTGAGCTCGCGCCTGAGGGCGTCTATGTCGCGGAGGGGAACAACCTGCTGCTCCTGCAGGACACAAATGGCGACGACCGCGCCGACGTACGTACTACGATTCTAAGCGGTTTCGATGATCATGACACGCACCACGTCATCAGCGCGTTCTGCGCCGATCCATCCGGTGCGATTTACATGGAGGAGGGCACCTTTCTCCACACGCACGTCGAAACCGCCTACGGTCCGGTGCGCAGCTCCAACGGCGGATTTTTCCGCTACAGCCCGCAGCGACACCAACTCGAACGTTCGGCCCGGCTCTCAATCCCGAATCCGTGGGGAGTTGCTTTCGATGCGTGGGGACAGAATTTCTTCCTCGATACTTCCGACCCCGGAATGCGCTGGATGAAGCCTGGCACCGTCAATGTGCCATACGGCGAATTCGCGCCATTGCCCCCGAATCTCGTCGAAGGCAAACATCAGGTCCGCCCCACTTCCGGGCTCGAATTCGTCTCGAGTCGGCATTTCCCGGACGACGTCCAGGGCGACTACATGCTGTGCAACAACATCGGTTTCCTCGGCATCAAACAACACACACTGGAAGACGACGGCACGGGCTACAAGAGCCTCCACCGGCAGGATCTCATCGTGTCATCCGATCCCAATTTCCGCCCGGTGGATCTCGAGTTTGCGCCGGACGGCTCGCTTTACGTCGTGGACTGGCAGAACAAGCTCATCGGTCACATGCAGCACAGCGCCCGCGACCCGCTTCGCGATCACGTCCACGGCCGAATCTATCGCATCACGTATCCGTCCCGCCCGCTCGTGAAACCGGCGATCATCGCGGGCGCCCCCATCGCCGTCCTGCTCGAAAACCTCAAACTCCCGGAGGACCGCACCCGCTACCGCGTCCGTCGCGAATTGCGTGGACGCCAGCCCGCCGAGGTTCTGCCCGCACTCGCGAAATGGATCGGCGCGCTCGACAAGGCCGACGCCCGGTATGAACACCACCTGCTCGAAGCTCTGTGGGTGACGTGGGGATTTAATCAGACTGACGCTTCGCTCCTCCGCCAGCTTCTCTCTGCAAAAGATCCCCGTGCACGCGCCGCCGCCGTTCATGTACTGCGGTATTCCGGCCACCGGATTCCGGACCAATCCGCTTTGCTCGCTGCCGCGGCGCAGGACGAAAATGGCCGTGTGCGCCTCGAAGCCATCGCCGCTGCATCGTGGCTCGGCGCTGAAAAAGGTCTGCCGATCGTGCAAACGGCCGCCGCAAAGCCCGTGGACAATTGGATCAAGCCCGTCCTCGACACCGCGCTCGCCACGCTCAACGGCCGGGCCGTGGAAGCCGCGCCCAAACGCGAATACAAAACCGACCTGACCGGCAAGGACAAGGAACTCTACCTCAAAGGAGCGGAGGTTTACAGCCGCGAAGGACACTGCATCACGTGCCATCAGGAAAACGGTCTCGGCCTGCCCGCCGCCAGCTTCCCGCCCATCGCAAAAACCAACTGGGCGCAGGGCAATGAAGAGCGATTGATCAAACTCACGCTGCACGGTCTCTCCGGCCCCATCGAAATCAATGGAACCAAGTTCCCGGGTCTCGTTCCGATGACGCCATTCAAAGGCCTGAAGGACGAGGAAATCGCCGCCGTTCTCACCTACGTGCGCAATTCCTTCGGCAATAAAGCCTCCGTGATCACGCCCGAGAAAGTCGCCGCCGTCCGCGCCGCGACCAAGGACCAAGCGACTTTCTACTCGCCGGCCGAATTGTTGAAGCAGCATCCGGACAACTAGGCTGCTGTCCGGAAGATTTCCGCGCGACGGAATCCATTTCCTGTTACCCCGGCACCACGCAAAGCGTAGCGTCGGACGTTACTGTTTGAATTTAAGAGCCACGAACTTCAACCCGACCTTCCGGCGATGAGCACTGCTGCAAACTCCATATATCTGCCGGACATGGAGCAGCGTCTCGCCACGCGGTCGAGACCGGCGACCGGAGCGGTAATGCTGCAGCAGTGGCGCGATTTGCTGTTTCTGCACTGGGAGTATTCCGCAACCGAAATCCAGACGACGCTTCCGGACGGGCTCTTCGTGGACACGCATCATGGAAAGGCGTTTCTCGGAGTCGTCCCATTCTTCATGCGGAATATCCGGCCGCGGTTCGTTCCTCCGGTGCCCGGCATTTCCAACTTCATGGAAATGAACCTCCGAACTTATGTGCATGACCGCGCCGGCGTGCCGGGTGTGTGGTTCTATTCCCTCGACGCAAACCAATGGCTCGCGGTGAAAATCGCGCGCCGCTTCTTTCATCTTCCCTACGAGCACGCGGAGATGAAATCGACCCGCGCGGCGGAAGGTCGCATTCGGTACGAATCGCTGCGCACAGGCGCGCGGGCAAACGGCACGCGCTGCGTTTTTGAATACGCACCCGGAGCCGCTTTGCCGCAACCGGAGCCGGGTTCGCTGGAGTTTTTTCTGGTCGAACGCTACCGGCTCTTTTGCTCCCCACCCGATGGACTGCAGCGCGGCGCGGTCCATCACGAACCGTATCCACTCAGCCGCGCGGAGGTGTCGGCGTGGGACGAAAATCTCCTTCAACTCGATGGCTTCACGCCGACAGGACGCCCGCCGGACCATGTGGTGATGTCACGCGGAGTGGATGTCACAGTTTACCCGCTCGAAAAGGCGGGAACTCCCTAGCTCCCCGCGACGCCATGGATATTCAGCGCAAACTCGAAATCCTCGCGGATGCGGCAAAATACGATGCATCCTGCGCCAGCAGCGGCGCCGCGCGAAAGGATTCACGCGGGAGTTCCGGCGTGGGCTCCACGGGCGGCGCGGGCATCTGTCACTCGTACGCGCCCGATGGACGCTGCATTTCGCTACTCAAAGTGCTCCTCACCAATGCGTGCCTTTACGACTGCTACTACTGCATCAACCGGCGCTCCAGCAACGTCCAGCGCGCACGATTCACTCCCGACGAGGTCGTGCAACTCACGCTCGATTTCTACAAACGCAACTACATCGAAGGACTGTTCCTCAGCAGCGGTATCATTCAAAGCGCGGACCACACGATGGAGCTGGTCATCGAAGTCGCTCGGAAGCTGCGCGAGGAGCATCAGTTTCGCGGTTACAGTCACCTCAAGACGAGTCCCGAGGCGTCGCCCGCGCTCATCGAACTGGCTGGGCGCTATGCTGACCGCATCAGCATCAACATCGAGCTGCCCACGCAGCAGAGCCTCACAAAACTCGCGCCGGAGAAGAACCTCGCACGCACGCAGGATGCGATGGGGCACATCCGCGAGCGAATCGAGGAGCGTCACGCGGAAAGGCGAAAGCCGGATGCACCGAAGCCGCCGCCTTTTGCAACGGGTCAGAGCACGCAAATGCTCGTGGGCGCTGACGACTCCACGGATGCAATCATCCTGCGGCGCGCGGACGTGCTCTACGGCGACTACAAGCTGCGTCGCGTTTATTACTCAGGCTTCAGCCCGATTCCCGAACCATCATCAATTCTCCCCATCAAGCCGCCGCCACTCGTGCGCGAGCACCGGCTTTATCAGGCGGACTGGCTGCTCCTCTTCTACGGCTTCCATGTGGATGAAATCGCGTCCGATGCCGCGCCGAACCTCGACTTGCAATTTGACCCCAAACTCGCGTGGGCGTTGCGCAACCGCGCTATTTTTCCCGCCGATGTAAACAAGGCATCCCGCGAGATTCTGCTCCGAGTTCCGGGTCTCGGCGTGCGGAATGTGCAGCGCATTCTCGGAGCAAGGCGCTACACGCGGCTGCGCCTTGCGGACCTGATGCGTCTCCGTGTTCCGATGAAGAAAGTGCTGCCGTTCATCATCGCGGCAGACCACACACCAGCCCGGCTCGGGCTCGACGATGATTCACTACGCGCGCGTTTCCTTCCGCCGCCAAAGCAGACGGAGCTGAACTTCGACGCGCCTCCGCCACCCGATGCGAACGATATCAATTCCGTTCGCTCCGGCGAGTTGTAGCCATGCACACGGTCAACATAGAGCCGGTCTTTGAGTCATGGCGTGAGCGTGCGCGCCAACTCCTCGCACTGCGCGTATCACCCGACGAAATCCTGTGGTCCGACGATGCGCGGGAGCCCGGCCTTTTCGCCCCGGCCGACGATGCCCCGCAGCGCGGCTCGGTTCCGAAAGTGCCGGCGGCGTTTCTCGAAATTGCACGAAGCGTCGCCGCTCATCGCGACGCGCGCCGTTGGGGCGTCCTTTACCGTGTGCTCTGGCGCCTCACACATGGCAGTGAACGGCATCTCCTCGCGGTATCCACGGACCCCGACGTGCGGCAACTTGCCCAATGGGCGAAGGCCGTCGGACGCGACATTCACAAGATGCATGCCTTCGTCCGCTTTCGTCTCGTCGGGCGCGACGAGGCCACGGGACGGGAGCAATTCGTCGCGTGGTTTGAGCCCGAGCACCGAATCGTGCGGCTGGCTGCCGGCTTTTTCGAAAAGCGGTTCGCCGGCATGGATTGGTCGATTCTCACACCTCACGAGTGCACACACTGGGATGGAATCTCGCTGCATTTCACCCCCGGCGTGTCTCGCACGGCTGCACCGGACGACGACGCGCTCGACGTCCTCTGGCGCACTTACTACCGCAGCATCTTCAATCCTGCCCGGCTCAAGGTGCGTGCGATGCAATCCGAAATGCCGAAGAAGTATTGGAAGAACCTCCCCGAAGCCCCGCTCATTGCCGGGCTGATCGCCGGGAGCGGCGGACGCGTGGAGAAAATGCTGCAAACCGACGAGCGGCCCGTGAAACCCTCACCGAAGAACGCGTATCTCGATTCACTCCGTCGCCTGAACGAAGATCGCCCGCCCTCGTCGGGGCAGCCATGAAAGGCGTAAAAAAGCACAACCTGCCCGAGAAGAACTGTGCGACCTGCGGGCACCCATTCGTCTGGCGAAAAAAGTGGGAAGGCGTGTGGGACGAAGTGAAGTATTGCAGTGACCGCTGCCGGATGAAGAAGCCGGGGTTGCCGGAATCCAACAGCGCCGCGAAGACATCGAGAGACGTAGTGAATCCGGCAACTCATGAAACGTCCCGCGAAGCTTAGAAATCTCATCCTCGTCCTCGGCGATCAACTCGACGGGCGCTCCTCAGCTTTCGATGAATTTGCCCCTGAAACAGACGCAATCTGGATCGCGGAGGTCACGCACGAATCCGCCAAAGTATGGTCATCGAAACCACGCATTGCCATGTTCCTCGCAGCGATGCGTCATTTTCGGGATGCGCTCGTGGCGCGTGGCTGGCGGGTGCTTTACCGGGCACTCACGGCGACATCTGCGGAGTGGAACGGCTTATCCGGGAAGGGAACACCGGACGAGACGCTTGCCGCACAACTCGCATGGACAATCAAGCAGACGAATCCCGAAAGACTCATCATCGTCGAACCGGGCGAATGGAGCGTGCGCGAAGAAATCACCGCCGTGGCCCGCGATGCGGAAGTGCCACTCGAGATTCGAATCGACCGCCATTTTCTGTGCACCGCAGATGAGTTCGCCGCGCACGCAAACGGCCGGAAGCAACTTCGCATGGAATACTTTTACCGCGAGATGCGTGTAAAAACCGGCGTGCTCATGGACGGCGACAAACCCGCAGGCGGCGAATGGAATTTCGACCACGACAATCGGGAATCATTCGGCAGGGACGGCCCCGGCTTGCTTCCCGCGCCCCGTGCTTTCCCTCCCGATGCGGTCACTCGCGAGGTTCTGGCGTTGGTGAATGCCCGTTTTGCAAAGCATCCGGGCAAATTGGAGAAGTTCGACTGGCCGGTTACCGCGACAGAGGCCAGAGCGGCACTGGACGATTTCATCGAAAACAGGCTCCATGATTTCGGGAACTGGCAGGATGCGATGTGGTCCGGCGAGCCGTGGCTTTACCACTCCCGACTGAGCGCAACGATGAACCTCAAGTTGCTCGACCCCCGCGAGGTGCTGACCGCAGCGGAGCGAGCATGGAAGGAGAAGCGCGCATCGATCGCAAACGTGGAGGGATTCATCCGGCAAATCCTCGGCTGGCGTGAGTATGTGCGTGGCATCTACTGGCGCTTTATGCCCGGATATCTCGACCGCAATGCCCTCGGTGCAGACCAGCCGCTGCCGCCATTTTACTGGACCGGAGAAACTGACATGAATTGCCTCCGGCACGCGCTCCGACAGACCCTCGAATACGGTTACGCGCATCACATCCAGCGGCTGATGGTCCCCGGTCTTTTCTCACTGCTACTCGGAGTTCGACCGCGGGAGATCCACAAATGGTATCTCGCCGTTTACGTCGACGCAGTCGAGTGGGTCGAACTGCCCAACACGCTCGGGATGTCGCAATACGCCGACGGCGGCGTGATGGCATCGAAGCCCTACATCGCGACGGGAAAATACATCCAGCGCATGTCGAACTACTGCTCCGGTTGTCGCTTTGATCCCGCTGAGCGCACCGGCGCACGCGCGTGTCCATTCACGACGCTCTACTGGGATTTCCTGCTGCAACACGAACCGGCGCTCGCGAAGAACCCACGTACCGTCATGCAAGTGCGCAATCTCAAGCGGCTCAGCGATTCGGAAAAAGACGAAATCCGCGAGCAGGCGGCAAAGGTTCGGGAATCGTGCGCTTCAAAGCCTCAGCACGCCGGACAACGGCGCGGTCGGTCCTGAAAGCTGGACGCGCCGATTGCTGTCCTTCACGTTGAGCGAAACGAACATCGCAATCTCCGAACCATGTTTGACCCACTCCAAATTCGAACCCAGCCGCTGAAGAATCGCCGGAGCTTGCTCGCGGTGGATGATATTCTCATCGACCCCAACTCCCCCGCCCCGCGGCACGATTCTGCCGCAGTCGCCAAAGCAGCGGATGCGCTCCGAAAAGCGAAGCAGAACGGGACCGCGGCGATTCTCATGTACGGAGCGCACCTCATTCGCAACGGCGCGGCACTGATCATCACGCGACTGATGGAACGCGGCTGGATCACGCACCTTGCAACGAATGGCGCCGGCAGCATTCACGATTGGGAATTCTCATGGCTCGGCCGCTCGTGCGAGGGCGTGGAGAAGAACGTGGCCGATGGAACCTTCGGGGCATGGGAGGAAACGGGGCGCAACATCCATCTCGCACTCCTCGCCGGCGGCCTCGCGGGCGAAGGTTACGGAAAAAGTCTGGGACGATTCATCCACGAAGACGGCTGCTCTTTACCGACTCCCGAGGAATTGCGAAGCGGCCTCGCGCATGCCGACAACCATGCTCCGGCTTGCGCGGAGCTGCTGAACGCGATGCTTCATCACGGCATCGCTTCTGGCGCACACCGAGTCGAACATCGCTGGAAACACGCATCACTGCTCGCGCAGGCCCACCGGCTCGGGGTTCCGGCGACGGTGCATCCGGGAATCGGGTATGACATCGTGAGCTGCCATCCGATGTTCAACGGGGCTGCAATCGGGCGCGCAGCGGAGCGGGATTTCCATTCCTTTTGCGCTAGCGTGGAGCGGCTCGACGGCGGTGTTGTCCTCTCGGTTGGCTCGGCAATCATGGCGCCGCAGGTTTTTGAAAAGAGCCTGAGCTGCGTTCATAATATTCGCGCACAGGACGGCATGCCCAATGTGGACGGTCACAGTATTTTCGTCGTGGATCTTCAGGACGGCGGCGGATGGGACTGGACGCAGGGCGAGCCACCGAAAAGCTCACCGGCCTACTACCTTCGATTTTGCAAGAGCTTCTCCCGAATGGGAGGCGCGATGCACTACGTGCAGAGTGACAATGCGGCCTTCATGCACGCGCTCTATCACGCGCTCGAGGGCTGAGGCGGATTCGGCGTTGATGTTCCCAAGCCTTTTGAACAGGGTCCGCGCATGGCCAACGAAAAACGTTTCGGCTGCCTCGGCATTTTGCTCACGGCGGTCCTTTGCTTCAGTCTAATCTTCAATCTCATCTTCATCCTCGGCGGAGCCGCGAGCCTCGCGACCGAACGCCTGTCCTTCCACGAGCACGTCGTAACCGAGGCGACCACACCCGGCACGAAATCCAAGGTCGCCGTCATCCGCCTCGGCGGCTTGATCTCCAGTTTCGAGCCGGGCGCAGTCGGCGAATCGATGGTCGAGGACATCAAGCTCCAACTCAATCACGCCGTGGAGGACGCCGAAGTGCGCGCAATCGTGCTCGCGATCGATTCCCCCGGCGGCGAAGTGACCGCCAGCGACATCATCTATAATGCGGTAAGAAACGCGAATGCCAGAAAGCCTGTGGTGGTAAGCATGGGCTCCGTCGCAGCCAGCGGCGGATACTACATTGCGTGCGGCGCAAAACACATCGTGGCGCACGATACCACGTTCACCGGTAGCATCGGCGTGATCATGCAGACCCTGAATTACGCTGACCTCTTCGGAAAAGTGGGGCTTGAGATGGTCACCTTCAAAAGCGGCAAATTCAAAGACATGCTCAGCGGCTCCCGCGTACTCTCGCCCGAGGAAAAGGAATACGTGCAGAACCTCGTGATGCAGACCTACGGGAAGTTCGTCGGCATCGTCGCGAGTCAGCGTGGCCTGCCCGAGGCGGAGTTGCGTGCGGGCGTGGCGGACGGACGCGTGCTGTCGGGTCGCGATGCATTTGCAGCGAAGCTGATTGATCAAATCGGCGACTTTGAGGACGCCGTGAAGAAAGCTCAGGAACTCGGAGGCGCGCCCGGGTCGGCGGTGGTCCGCTACGAACTTCCGGCGAGCATCGGCCGGTATCTCCGGCTGCTCGGAAAAGCCGAGGCTCCGAAGAAGATCGAAGTCACTGTCGGACCACAGACCGGCTATAATCTTCAACCGGGTCGCATCTACCTTCTGCCGGGCATCTTCGCCCCCTGACCCATGCGCTGGTTTGCATTTCTCGCCCTGAGCACCGTCGCGTTTGCGGAGGAGCCGTTCGCATTCGACAAAACACCGGGCCGACTACCGAAGGACGCCTATCCGCGCCACTACGCAATCCGGATCGAGCCGGATATCGAGGGCGCGAAGTTCTCCGGTTCAGTGGAGATCGACGTCGAGACGCGAAAACCGCTCGGGAAACTCGTCCTGAATTCCCTCGGTCTCGAAATCGCGGGAGCATCCGCAAACGGAACGGCTGTCGAAGCAATCGCCGACAACGGTTCGCAACTTCTGACGCTCACGCCTCAGACGGAACTTCCCGCCGGAAAGCATCGCGTACGAATCGAGTTTCGCGGTCGGCTCAACGAAGCACCGGAAGGGATTTATATCACCCGCTATCAAATGCCCGACGGCTCGTGGCACAAAGCACTGGCAACACAGATGGAACCATCGGACGCGCGCCGCATGTTTCCATGCTGGGATGAACCAGTCTTCCGATCGACGTTCCAGCTCACCGCAATCGTCCCGGCGAATCACACCGCGCTTTTTAATGCGCCGCAAACGACCGACCGCGCGCTCGACGGCGGAAAGCGGGAAATCGCATTCGGCACTTCGCCCGCGATGCCGAGCTATCTCGTGGCGTTCGTATCGTCGGAACTGGACGCGCTCCGCGATAAAATTGGCGCAGTGGACCTTGGTCTTTTTGCGACACCCGGAAAAAAGGAGCACCTTCCGTATGCGCTCGACGCCACGAAAAAGGTGCTGCCGTTTTTCGACGATTACTTCGGTGCAAAATATTCACTACCGAAGCTCGATCAGGTCTCATTTCCAAGTGTTGGTGCCGGCGGGATGGAAAATTGGGGCTGCATTATCTACGCCGACAATGCGTTCCTGCTGCACCCGAAGGAGCAGACATTTCAGGATCGTCGCGCCGTTTTCGGGATCGTCGCACACGAAATCGCCCACCAATGGTTCGGCAATCTCGTCACGATGGCGAGGTGGGACAATCTTTGGCTAAACGAGGGATTCGCTTCGTGGATGGCGACCAAGGCAAGCGACCATTTTAATCCCGAATGGAAAGTCTGGACCACGGCGGCAGGAGGAAAGGAAACCGCGATGCGCCTCGATGCGCGCTCGACCACCCATCCTATTCAGCAGCCGGTCGCAAACGAATCCGAGGCGGAGAACGCGTTCGACGAAATCACCTACCAGAAAGGCCAGGCGTTCCTGCGCATGCTCGAAACGTGGCTCGGCGAGGAGGCATTTCGCGACGGGATGCGGCTTTATTTCAAGCGTCACGCGATGGGAAACACGACCACTGCGGACTTGTGGAAAGCTCTCGAAGATTCGTCCGGCAAGCAGGTGCGCGCGATGGCTGCGGGATGGACGAATCAGCCTGGATTCCCCGTCGTCCGCGTAAATGCCGACCGGGACGGCAACGTCACCCTCGCGCAGGAGCGCTTCACCATTCATCAAAAGTCGCCCACCCCGCTTGATTGGATTGTGCCCGCGAATACGAAGACCTTCCCAGCCGGCGAGGCGGTGGTGCATGTCGTCGGTCCGAAACCGTTAACCATACCGAAGTCGAAACTACCGATTGTCGTGAACTCGGGAGGTGCGGGATATTTTCGCGTCAGCTACGAGGGCGAAGCTTGGGAGCAGCTCAAGCTGAACCTCACGCGCCTCCCGGAAGTCGACCAGATCATCATTGTGCAGGACACGTGGGCACTCGTCCTTTCCGGAAGAGCACCGCTTGCACGCTGGTTTGAGATTGCCGAACTTCTCCGCAACGAGGCCACGCCTCTCGTAGCCTCGGAACTGGCTCGTCCGCTGGGTTCCCTCGATGATTTGCTTCGCGGCGATGATCGGCGGCCGGCTTTCCGCGCGAAAGCAGCAAAGCTTCTCGAACCAATCGTCCGCCGAAGCGGCTGGGAGCCACGCGCTGGCGAGGAACCGGCGGCGGAATCACTGCGCATCCAACTCATCGGAATGCTCGGGTCGTGGGGAATCAGCAGCTTCCGCACGGAGATCGAAAAGCGGCTTTCGCAATACCTCGCAAATGCCGATTCGCTCCGCCCCCCACTCCGCGGAGTCGTGCTCACGGTCGGCGGCCACACCGCATCTCCGGAAGTCTGGGAGCAGTTGCATACGCGCGCAAAGCAGACTGTCGACTCCGACCACAAGGCGGAACTCTATCGGGCGCTCACCCAGACACATGAGCCGGCGCTAGCTCGCAAGGCTCTCGCCATTTCGCTCGGTGATGAACTGCCGGCGCGCCAGAGCACGCGGCTCGTGCGCGATGTCGCGTCCGCGCACTTTCCGGAACTCGCATGGAAATTTGCGCAGCAGAATCTGCCTGCGCTGCTTTCAAGGATGACTTCCAACGACGCCAACCGCTTTGCACCGTCGCTTTTCAGCGCGTTCAGCGACGAGGAGCGTGCCGTCGAACTCGAGGAGTTTGTTAAGGCGAATCTTCCCGCGGCAGCGCAACGCGCGACATCGCTCGCCACCGAGGAAATCCGCTTTAAAGCCGAGAGCAAACGCCGCCTGCTTCCGCAGCTCGACGCGTGGATGATGTAGTGACGCTGCATCATACTGCGGAACAAGTCGTCTGTTTCGACACATCTAGGCTGTGACCGGAATCGCGGAACCACAATACCGCGATGATCGCTCCAGCGCTCTGCCGTTTTGGATTCTAAGACAGACTTGCAGAATCTAGCTACACCGCACATCTCGCTCAGTTCCATGAAAGACGTTTGCATTATCGCCGACACCCATACTCGACATCGCGAAGTAGTAATTCCTCCATGCGATCTACTGATTCATTGCGGGGATTTTTGCAGCTTTCAGCGAGACGATGAAGCGGTCCTTGAAAACGTTGATATGTGGTTCGCAGAGTTACCGGCGAAGGCGGTGGTCTGTATCGGCGGAAACCATGATTTCCTCCTCCAACAGCGAGCTTTCCCTTTTGCAAACGCGACCGTTCTCGAGGACACGGAGATAGAGGTCGATGGTCTGAGAATCTACGGCTCGCCCTGGTGCCCGGAATTGTCCGGATTCGCATACTACGCGACGGAGTCCGACCTCATTGGGTATTGGAGGAAAATTCCGTCCGGAATAGATATTCTCGTCACTCACACTCCCCCTTACGGGATACTGGACTGCCCAACCGCAGGAACACCAAATCTCGGATGCCCGCATCTGCGTCGTGAATTGGAACGAATCAAGCCACGCCTACACGTTTTCGGCCACATCCACGCCAGCTTCGGAAGCCAAGTGGACGACAGCACGACCTACATAAACGCGGCCGTCGTGGCGGGACGGGAGTTACTGGTTCGGAACCCGGCAAGCGTCGTACATCTGTAGCGGGTAATTTTCCCGACAAAACGTCCTCTGCTACCCGCGCAAATCCAGCGTGAATGGGAAGTCGCGGTTCACGGGCTCGGGCGGCGGGACTTTCACTCCCTGCGTATGGCCGTGCGTGAAGAAGCGCGCGAGGCGGCGGGCTTCGGCTTCGTAGCTATTGATCGGGAATGTCTCGTAGTTGCGCCCGCCGGGGTGAGCGACGTGATACTGGCATCCGCCGAGGCTGCGCTGGTTCCACGTATCGTACAGGTCGAAGATGAGCGGCGCGTGCGGAGGGATGCTGGGTTGCAGGCAGTTTGGCGGCTGCCATGCGCGGTACCGGACTCCGGCGACGCCTTCGCCGTTTGTCCCGGTGGAGTGCAGCGGGACACGGCGTCCATTGCAGAGCAAAATAAACCGCTCGCCAGTGAGTCCGCGGGCTTTGATTTGGAGACGCTCCAGCGAGCTATCGACGTAGCGCACGGTGCCGCCCGCCGCGCCTTCTTCGCCGAGGACGTGCCACGGTTCCAGTGCGGTGCGGAGTTCCACCTCAACGTCGCGCTGCGCAAAGTCGCCGATGCGCGGGAAGCGGAATTCGAAATGCGGAGCGAACCAGTCGAACTCAAACGGGAATCCGGACTCGCGGAGGTCGGTGATGACATCCCGGAAATCGGTTTCGCAGAAATGCGGGAGCATCCAGCGATCGTGGAGGTCGGTGCCCCAGCGGACGAGTTCATTGCGGTACGGTTGCTTCCAGAACTTTGCGACGAGTCCGCGCAGCAGGAGATGCTGGGCGAGGCTCATCTGCGCGTGCGGCGGCATTTCAAATGCGCGCATTTCCACGAGCCCGAGACGACCGCTCGCGGAGTCGGGCGTGTAGAGTTTGTCGATGCTGAACTCGGCGCGGTGAGTGTTGCCACTGGAGTCGATGAGCAAATTGCGGAAAAGGCGGTCAGCCAGCCAGGGCGTGACCGTGCCGGCGGCTTCCTGGCGGTCGAGTTCCTTGAATGCGACGTCGAGTTCGTACAGCGAGTCGTTGCGCGCTTCGTCCACGCGCGGTGCTTGCGAAGTCGGGCCAATGAATAGCCCGCTGAACAGCCAGCTCAGCGACGGATGGTTTTGCCAGTACGTGATGAGCGAGCGCAGCAAATCCGGGCGGCGCAGCACGGGCGAGTCGGACGGAGTCTCCGCGCCGATGAGGATGTGATTTCCTCCGCCGGTGCCGGTGTGGCGGCCATCGAC
>SXWH01000177.1 GCA_005791535.1 Verrucomicrobiaceae bacterium
GACAAACCTGGTACCAACCCAATAGGCATGCGCTCTCCACCGCATGAGATCGTCAAATCTGAAGCCTTCGGCGAATAGTTCCACTGTCCTTTCCCTTCTGATTTCATGGAGGTAATCAGGTAAGTTGTACCAACTGCGGTCAAAAAGGACGATCTCACCGCGGGTGGGGAGATGCTCGATGTAGCGTTGAAAGTACCATTGGCCTCGTTCGACTTCGTTCGGCTTTTCCAAGGCTACAACTCGAGCGCCACGGGGATTCAGGTGCTCCATGAAGCGCTTAATCGTGCCTCCCTTCCCGGCCGCGTCGCGTCCTTCAAAAAGAATGACCACGCGCTGCCCCGTTTCCTTCACCCACGCTTGCAGCTTCAGCAATTCCGTCTGCAGCTTGTATTTCTGCCGTTCATAAGACTTTCGCGAGAGGAGATTCCGATACGGATACACTCCTTCGCGCCAGCCTTCCGCGAGTTCGATATCCGGATCGATGCCCGCATCCTCTTTCTCCGCCGGCTCGAAAAGCAACTGCCGCAGCGCCTTTCGCTCGTCCGTCGAAGCTCCGGCAATCAAGGCGCGCAATTCGTCCAAAGTGTCGCCGGGCGGCTTCCCGCTCGCGTGGCGGCTCAGCAAATCGGCAAGCGACATCGCCTGCACGGTCTGTTTGGCTGACGCCCGGCGTGCAGTTACGTCCCGTTCAATTTCCTTCGGCGTCAGCGACGCCGGGAGGTCGCCATCGGCAGTTCGGCGGACTGCTTTCATTTTCGGTGTGCGTTTCGTAGATGAGGTAGCATTCGTCATTCTTGCATTCTGATTTGGAAATCTGGCCCGACGCTGCACGGAAACTGGCGGGGACTGCCCATCATGAGCCATCAGCAACGCAACGACGGTTCGGGCTTCTCAATTGATTCACGAGCAGACAAAAGACGGACCATGGAAACGCCCACACCCGAAGAAAACGCCGCAAAAATCCAGGAAGCACTTTTCTCGGGCCAGAAGATTCTGGCGATTAAACTCTATCGCGAGCAAACCGGCCTCGGGCTCGCCGAAGCGAAGGATGCTGTGGAAAAACTGGAAGCCGATCTGCGAGCCTCATCGCCGGAACGATTCACAGCAAAGCCCGCCGGGGCCGGCTGCATGTCGCTGATTCTCGCCGGCGCCGTCTTTTGGCTCGTGCTTTGGTAAGTCGGCGAGCACCCGCCCGTTCACCCAACTTTATGTCCCGGGAAGATCACCGTCGTCGGTTGCCGGAGTCTTTCTCGGGAAGAGAATGGATGCGATGACCGATGCGGAGAGAATCGACACAATCGTGACCAGAGACGGCATGATGCCGATTTTATACGGCGTATGGCCGAGGAGCATTTTGGTGCCCACGAAGGCCAGAGTAAGTCCGAGCCCGATTTTGAGGTAGTGGAACTTGTCGATGATTCCGGCCAGCGCAAAGTAGAGCGAGCGAAGACCCAAAATCGCGAAGATGTTCGACGTGTAAACGATGAACGGGTCCTGAGTGATGGCGAAAATCGCCGGGATGCTATCCACCGCAAAGACGACGTCTGTCAGTTCAACCAAGATTAGGATTACAAACAGCGGCGTCGCGTGAAGAACTCCATTCTCCCGAACCCAGAACTTCGAGCCGCGATAGTCGCTTGTGACGGGAACGATACGCTTGAACCACCGAATGATCGGGTTCTTCTCTGGGTCGACCTTCTCATCGCCCTTGAAGAGCATCTTGATGCCCGTGATGACAAGAAAAGCGCCGAAGATGTAGAGAATCCAGTTGAACTGCGCGATCAGCACGGCGCCTAGGATGATCATGGTCGCCCTCATCACCAGCGCGCCGATGATGCCCCAAAACAAAACCTTGTGCTGATACTCAGCCGGCACGCGGAAATAAGTGAATAACATCACGAACACGAAAATATTGTCCACCGAGAGCGAGTACTCGATGACGTAGCCGGTCAGAAACTCCAGCGCTTTGTCACTTCCCTTGTAATACCAGACGCCGAGATTGAACGAGAGAGCCAGCGTGACCCAGACCGCGGTCCAAATCAGCGATTCACGGAGGGAAACAACGTGGGATTTGCGATTAAAAACACCAAGATCGAGAGCGAGTACGATGAAAATGAAAACGTGAAAGCCGACCAGCGGCCAGATGTTATCGAACATTATAAAATGATGGGATTTAAAAGTAATCGTCCTGCCACACTGGCGCAGTCCATCGTGCCATCTTAACTCCGCTTCCCGCTTCGGCAACCGGAGCACTGCAATATTCGGGATTTCGCTCCAGATTTTTTCCAACCCAGCCCACGCAAGCTTGCCAGCGGGCATCGCTGCGCTTTCAGTCCCACTTTACGGAACGTTCCTTTTCTCGAGAACAAGGCCCGCCGGATGGCTGGATGCCTCGCCTTCCGTGACGGTATCAATCCCAGCACGCCCGTCGGCGATGACGGTCGCAAGGAACGCGACTGCGTCGTTCCCCGTTTTTGCGATTAGAAATGTATCCGCATCGCGCCCGCCGGTGAGGACGACCGCACCGTGGAATGTAGTGTTGCCGGCGACACCGTCTTGTTCGATTCGGAATTGATTCTGCCCGTCGCCGAGGGAGGCCACGAATCGGCCGGAGGCATCAAGCTGGTTGACCCGCAGGGTCGATGCACCGATGCCGGAAAGGATGGCGATGTCCCCCTGCACGCCGAGATCTTCGAGCGAAATTGCCGCAGTGTGGCCAAAAGTGTCGCGTGTCACTACGCGGACAGCGCCCGAAATGGCGGCATCGCTCAACGAAACCGTCGCATTCCGACCTGCGGCCGTTGTGATCCGCACGTCCCCGCCAATTTGCCCCGCTACGGCCAGCACCACCTGGATCCCGCCTGCCAACGCGACATCACCGGTGATCATCGGCGTCGCGACGGTGGAAAGCGAAAGCGTCTGGTTCGCGGTGATGGCGCGGGATGAAAACCGGACGAAACCCTCGACTTCAAAACCGGCCCCGCCGGACGTCAACGCCTGAATATGAACCGTCGGATTCGTCGCCGAGAAATCGATGCTTCCACCGACTCCGACCGTACCCGGGCCGCCGGTGATGGACTGCGTCACCCGATCACCGGTGCCACCTTTCATTTTCAATGCTCCGCCAATGGTCACCTTCGCGACACCCGTGATGGTTTGTTCGATGACTGCGGAGCGCGAGCCTGCAGAAGCGATGGAAAGTGCGTCGCCGACGGACAGCTCGGCCAACTGTGGAGTGAACTGAACAGTATCGCTACCGGCACCGGAACTGATACTCAGCGCGCCTTCCACGAGAAGTTTCGCGCCTTTAAATACGAAAAGGTCCGAGCCACCTCCGCTTGAAAACCGTGCACCCCCGGCAATCGTGGTATCCGCAGCGGAGACCAAGAGCGAGTTGACGCCGCTACCGGAATCCACGGAAACGGAGCCACCGAAAACTACGGTGTCACCCGTGATTTCAATCGTGTCTGCGTGGCGTCCAGCTTTGACAGAAAATGCGCCACCGACACTCACCCCGTCGGCGAAAAGGAAATTGCGGCCGGGCTCCGCGATTGCGCCGGCGACGAGTCGGTCGCGTCCGTCGCCGAGGTTCACCGACACATCGCCCGGGTATGAACCACCATCGAGCGTGAGCGAGTCGTTTCCGCCGCCGAGTGAGACGCGCAGGTCGCCGGTAAAACCAGCGACTGTCAGCGGCAATCCCGGCGCACTGGTCGTGCCATTAAAACGAATCCCAACTGTCGGACCGGGCGTGATTGTAAGGCTGCCCGCAGAAGGCAGCGTGATCACCGCGGATTCGTCCCCATCGACTCCGGTCACCGTTGTCAGCACGACGTTGCCACGGGAGACAACGACGTCAATCAGCCCAGCCGGGGCGATTCGCGGTTCCAGGAATTCGATCATTGAACAATCGCCGATAGACCGGACTAGAAGCCCATTCGCTGAAGCTGCTGGTCGAGCAGCAACTGAAACTCCTGGACGTCAGCCGACGGCGGCCGGTAACCCTGCTCGGCGGGGACCACACCGAGGCGCCCGGTTTGGTCGAGATACCACGTCGCCGTCTTGCCATCGCTAAACGTGACCGTTCCGCTTACGACCGTGCCGGGACGCGCGATCGTGTCGGACGTAAGACTGACTTTTCCGGACCCCGCGGGGGCATCGGGCAGGAGTTCAGCAGGTGCCTCACCTACCGGCCCCGACTCGCTCGCGTCCTCAACGGGTGCGGGCGCTTCGGCAGGCTTCGGTGGCTCTACGACTGGGTCCTTTGGCGTGAGCTTCAAGTCATCTACCAAAAGCCGGACATCCATGTAGGTAAGTCGCACCCCGCATTCCTCGGCAAGGCGGTTCTGAATGTCGGCTAGTTTTGCGCCATCAGCGATCCATGCGCTGACCTTCTGTTTTTGTTCTTCGTTCAACATGCGCGATTCCGTTGCGAGTCTAAGGTCGGGAATGCAAGCGTGGATTTCAATACGCCGGTGATTCCCATGTTGCTACTGTCCGGGAATCGGCACCGGGCGTTCGCTCAATTTCGGGATTGGCGGCGCACCGACGCGCTCCTGCTTGCGGCTAGCGCCTGCGACGACGAGAGAGCCGTCGGGCTTCTTCCGAAGCGAAGCGCGACCCTTCGGCGCAATCCAGATGGTTTGCCCGAGCCACTCTCCGTTCACACCGATTTTCGACAGCCAATAGGTGTTCGGCCCGACCATGTGGAAAACGTGCAGCGTGTTGCTGTCGTCGAACTCCGTCGAAGGATTCATGCCGACAAGCATGTGGCCGAGCGGATAGGTGCAGAGCACGTTTCCAGTATCCTGCTCGGTCACGCGGGCGTAAAGGGCGCGCTCCTTGGGAAGCTGAAAGGAAAGCAATTCCATATCACGGAAGCTTCCGGCTCCATCCTTCCCCGACGGAACTCCAACCGTTTGCGACCAGAGGCTTTTTCCGTCGGTGATTTCCACCGGGCGCTTCTCGGAGATCATGTATTTGCCGGTATCCGGAAAGAAAATCGCCGACTGCACTTTGTATCCACCGAGTTCATTAATCGGGAACAACTTCAATAGGTTCACCTTCCGCTCAACGGTTTCGCCGGCGAGAATATTGACGGGCTGATTCCGGTAGTTGCCGTCATACGGTGCGATCGGATTGTCCGCTCCGCGCTCGACCTGAAAGCCAAACCACTGGTGGCCAGGCAGGTCGCGAAGCATCACATCCTTGCCGGCGAGGTTGCGAATGCGGACCGTGGCCTCGATCGGCTCGCCGCGGAGATACAGTGTCCGTTCGAGGTCCAGCGTCACCGCGAGCTGCGCGTGCGCAGCCGAGGCGAAAGCGGCGAACAGAGCAAAAATGGAGAGGAGTGGTTTCATACCGCACGTTTTGCCCTGTCTGCGCGCCGGTTCAAGCGGCGACGCGAGAAAAAGCGGTTATTTTCGCTTCACCGTCCGGAAGCCGATGTAGAGCGCGCGGGTCTCGGGTTTCACATCGTCACCCACATAGATGCGGTCAAGCTCGCCCGGCTTGGGCGCGGCTCCGGCTTTCATGTTGGCAGGGTAAACAAGCCAGCAATCCTCGGCGGGTACCTTCATGATGCGCTCAAACATGGTGGTCGGGCCGGTGGCGAAAGAGCCACCTTTTAGCGCCGGAATCTCGCGGCTTCCCTCCTTGCGATAAACCCACTCCATCACATTGCCACCCATGCCTTCGATCTTGAGAGGGCTCGAATCAGATTTCAACTGATCGACCGGCGCCCAGTAGTTGTATCCGTCCTTCTCGCCCTTTGCTCCGGGTTTGAGAGGCTGATAATCTGCTCCGGAGTTGGACCGCTTTTCCTCAAAGCTATCGCCCCATGGATACTTGAATCCCTTACTCCCGCGGGCCGCGGCCTCCCATTCCTCCTCCAGAGGAAGGTCCCGCTCTTCGCCGCCGCGGATGATTTTGCCTTCCCACTTCGCAAACGCATATGCGTCCCACCAGGTGATTCCAACCATCGGACTGTTGAGGTCGACTTCGGTTCCGGGCTCGTTCTTTGCCGCATCCTTGAAAACGCGGGCACCGCGCTTTTTCGCATTCGCGATTAGGATGAGCACATCACTGTTCACGTGGGAAATCTCGCGACGTCCGCGCGGGTGATCGAATTTGAAAGGATCCTCAGCCTGCTGGCACCACTCGATAAACTTCGCATACCGACCGATCGAGACCTCGAAGCGGTCGATTTCGAATCCCGGGAGCTGCACGGATTCGCCTGACTCACCGATGAGATACGAGCCTGCGGGAACCTGGATTTGGGCGTCGAGTTTCCGCTCGTTTGAAACGACGTAGTTCCATACGAGCCACGCAATCACGAGAACCAATACCGACAGCGTGATGATATTCACCATCACCGCGCGTTTTTGTGCCTTCCGCGCAGCCTCGACGGCACGCATCGCCGCATCGTCAGCCGCCTTCATTTTCGCGGCCTCGACCGGAACAACCTTCGGCTCCAAAGCCTTCACCGCTTGCAGCACCGGCGGCCAACCGGTGACCGGATTCGGTCCTCCCTGCATCCGCGTCAGCAACATCGAAAGCCCCTGCGACATCGCGTTTGCGGGAAGCAGGCTGCGAATGGTGTTCGAGAGCGTCGCGAGTTCCGCTTCGATGGATGTATCGGCATTGGCTCCCGCAGTCGCAAGATTCGCGAGCCGCGCAATTCCGTCGCCGCCGATACGAATCGCCGATGCATCAAATACACCGTGCGCGAGATTGTGGGTCCACAAGTAGTTCAGTCCCTCCGCCGCGACCTTCATCACGTGAAGCGCAGTCTTCTCATCCAGCCCCCGGCGCTGCTGAATCATATCCGCGAGCGTCGCTCCATCGAGGTACTCGTGAGTGTAGAAAACAATACCCTCGCGCTCATCCGCCTCGAACACCGAAACGATGAACGGATGCGATACCGCCGCCTTGGCGCGGGCGTCCGCTAGAAAGTGCGCCCGCTCATCGGGATCCTGCGAGCGTGCAGGGTCGAGCGCTTTCAATCCGACCAGTCGATTCACGCTAGTCTGAGTCGCGGCATAAACCTTGCCCCAAATCCCCGTCCCGATAACGCGCTCAATTCGATAGTCTCCAAGCAATACTCCGATGAGTGAATCGGCAACCGCTGCGGCCCGCGGCGCGGAAATGCCGGAAGCAATTGGCGAAGGGATGCCTTGGGCCGGAGCAACACGTACTCCGGAAACCGGAACCGCCTGAAGTGGCTGGGTCTTCGGCGATTTCGCCGGCGTAGCGGGATGTGCGACCGGCTGGGGCACGGCCTGCGGAACTGCCGTCGGTTGCCTGACTCCCGACGCCACTGGCTGTGGCACCGCCTGCGGAATTGCCGTCGGCTGCCTCACTCCGGAAGCCACCGGCTGCGGCACGGCCTGCGGAACTGCCGTCGGCTGTCTCACTCCCGATGCGACCGGCTGCGGCACCGCCTGCGGAACTGCTGTCGGCTGTCGCACTCCCGATGCCACCGGCTGCGGCACCGCAACCGGAACAGGTCGGACCACAGGTGCCGCGAGCGCAGCGGCCGCGCTTTCCACAGCTCCACGCAGCGCCGTCGCATCGATGGGCTTTGCGAGTGTAGTCGCGCCCCCGAGGTGCTCGGCGTAATCGCTCAAGTCATATTGGCTGATGAACACAACACGAACGTTCGGATTCGACGCCTGAATCTCCCCGCGCAGCGTGAAACCATCGGTCGGTTCCATCACCACGTCCGTAATCAACAAATCCACGCCCCCCAGCGCCGCAGCGTGCTCGTGCGCCTTCTGCGAATTCGCGGCAACCCGGACTTCATGTCCGGGGATGGATTTCAAAACGGCGAGCATTTCAGGAAGAACGCTCGATTCATCGTCAACAAGGATGATTCTCATCAGTGGTTGTAGCTTCTATTTTTCGTTTACCGGGAATTTTTGAGCGAGGTTCGCAGGCTCGGCAAATGACGCCTGCAGCGCACCTTTGTAGAAAACGCGCACAATGTAACCGTAATAACGGCGATTCTCTCCAGCCGGATCGTCGCGACCGGTCTGTGCAAGTTCGTAGTCCACTTCGAGGTTCTCCAGTCCGCCCTCGCTCCAGTCGGCCGGAGGCGAGGCGAACCGGTAGGAAACATTGGCCGTCGTGGGCACGATTTCCTTGTTGTGGATCATGTCGTAAAACCGGACGTGCGTAACGACATCCTTCCTTGGATTCGAAACGGCACCATCCTTCGCGTAAATCGGGATCGTGAGGGTAAACCGTTTGCCCGGTCCTCCGGCGGCGGCATCAGTCAGCCGGACCCCTCCCAATGCCATGAATCGACCTTCCGGAAACACAGCCCCGGCTCCAAGATCGTTAGCAACGGGGACGCCCGATGTTCCGGATGCAACGGCGCGCGCGGCTCCCATGGCGATGTCGAGCTTCGACTTCGCTGCAGAGTAGTAAAGGCCGGCCTTCTCGCCCATCTGAAGAATCCGCTTCCACTCGACGGCTGCCTTGTCGGGGAGCGACATCTTTTCGTACGTGTAGGCCGTCTCGGCAATCGGGAGCGGATTACCCGGCTCGATGCCGGCGGCCTCGCGAAGTTTCACCAGCGCGCCGGCCGTATCGCCTTTGGTGCGGAGCAGTTTGGCCTGCTCGACCAACTCGGTCACCTGCGGATCGACCTTCGGCGTAAATGCACTCAGCGGAACCGGCGTCGGGCGCGGCGGCGCGGCGGGAGGAGTCGCCTCTTTCTTCGGAGGTTCCAAAGCGGGCGCCGGCTGCGGCGGCGGTGGCACCTCGGCGGGAACCGTCTCGGCCGAGGGTTCGTCGGCCGGAACGTCGTCGAGCGGATTCACCGTCGAAAGCTCTTCGGTCGGTGGCGGCGGACTCTCCGCGACGAGACGGCTGACATCGATATGCTGCGGCACTTTACGCTCACCATTGTCCCCGTAAGTCGCCCGGAAAAATGCGACGCCAGCCGCCGAAAACAGCCCCACTCCCGTCACGGCAAGCAGCGACGCCGAGACAAGAAAGGTCCTGCCCATGGAGTGCCTGGAAATCGGAGAAAAGGATGCCATCAAGATATCTGAGGGCAGGAATACGGATGCGCTCCTGATGTGTCAAAACCCAATCGCCAGCGGACACAATGCCCGCTTGGCAAGGCTCATGCTTAATAAGAGCGCCTGAAATAGAACCATAATGCGCCTGATGCTTTCAATTCTGGTGGCCCTGAGCCCGGCGGCTTTCTCTGCGGGAGAAGAGCCTGCGGTGCCGTTGAAGCCGTTCAAAACGCGCACCGAATCCCCTGCTCCAGCCAGAAACACGCACGTCGTCGCCGCCGGTGAAACAGTGTATTCCATCGCGAGAAAACACGGCCGCGATCCCAAGCTCCTCCTTTGGCTGAACCGCATCGAGGAAACCGAACCGCTCCCC
>SXWH01000178.1 GCA_005791535.1 Verrucomicrobiaceae bacterium
CTCGCATCTTCTATCCGCCGCGATTCTGTTGACGTCGCTCGCGCATGGGCAGCAGCCCGCCGAACCGGAAACGTATTCGTTGAAGAACCGTTCATCGTTCTCCATTTCGCTCGATGGCCGGGTGCCATTCTGGCCAATCGGCTGGCAGCGACCCAAGGAAGGTGAACCTGTCCGCCCGGTGCAGACAGCCAAGGCAGCGGTCGAGGTTCCGAAGATTCAATTGTCGGCCGAATCGTTCAACGTTTCCGGCGTACTTCTCGGCAACCCGTCACTCGCAACGATTAACGGTCGCTCGTTTGAGGAAGGCGAATATCTTCCGGTTCGCGCCGGCGACCAGCGACTGAAGGTCCAGGTCCGTGCGATTCGCGAGCAGGGAGTGTGGCTGCAATTGGACGGCAACCCGCCGGTGCTCGTTCCACTTCGACGCGACACACTCCGCCCGAGGGCAACGCAGGATCAAACGCCGGCCGAGTGGTCCATCCAGCTCAACGTGCCCGCGACGCCTCCCGCTCAGTGACCTGATCCGGCTGCCGCGCGCAAGACCGGCGCGAGAAACACGGCGATGCGCTCCGCCATCAACCGGTGGCCCGCAGCGTTCGGGTGAATCCGTTCTCCAAACAAACCGGCCGTCGCCGGCCACTGCGCCTCCGTCAGTTCCGGGATTTCAAGAACCGGGATCTGATTTGCGTTTGCAGTCGCACGCAGGCGGTTGCGATATGTCGTCATCCGGCCGCCCTCTGCGGTATCGGTGTATCGGCCGGGATCGGTTTCCGGCGTGTTGGGGTCGCGATACACAGGCAGAATAATCCCGAACCATGCTCCGTGCGCACGGCACACCTCATTCATTTTCTCAAAATGTGCCGTGTATTCCTCGGGCGAGGATCTCGCCTCGGGTGCGCGTTTTGACGGCACTCGCGAATTCCGCTCACCCGCCTCCTTCGTCAAATAGAGCAACCCCTGACTCCGGCTGATCCACGACCGCGCCCTCACCTGCCCTTCCGTCTGCGGAAATGTCTCCCGGTCCGGCAGACCGGCTGCACGAATATCGTTCCACCCGAAGCACGCTGTCACAATATCCGGCTTCAACTCCGCGATTTCACGCCGCAGCCATGCAAGTCCCTGCGCACTCGAGTAACCGGGGCATGCAAGCGGGATGACTTCGATTGTCTGCGAGTGCGCTGCGATGAGCGCCTCCTCAAGGATCGCCGGATACGCACGCCCGTCGTCGGTCTCCTTCGGCTTGGTTCGGTCCATCGCCAGTGGAACGCGATACCCAAACGTCACCGAATCACCGAGCGTGATGATTCGCACCGTGCCCGGCTTCTTTTCGGAAATCTCGCGATTCATGCGAAAACCCCGGTTGTTCGTGTTGACCGTTGTAAAATCCCACCAGATGTCGCGCAATCCCGGCCGGATTCGCCAGGTGAGCAGCGGGTCAAACTCAAACATCCCGCTTGTATTCTCACCCTGCGTGTCGATCCGGAGCTGCGGCGATGTGACAAAAACCGCGAGCGGGTCCAGCGGCGGGCGGAACATCCGCGTGCCTGCTTCAAACGTGAGGAGCAGCACCGGCACAAGCGCGAGTCCGATTCCAACAAGAGCGATCTTTGCACGCGGTCCGGATTTCGACATTCGGCGATTCTGAGCACGAACAACCAAAAATCCAGCCTCCTTATACTGCCAGCAGCACGTAATTTGGGCTCCGTTGCCGGTTTCGTGACAAAGTTTTGTATGGCATCCGTAACAATTCAGTGACACAAATCCATCACCCTGCCTCCCACCAAACCCAAAACCTAAAAGTGACTTCCAAATTGCAGGATGACCGAATCTGGGCCCATTGCCCGCGGTGTAATCATAAACAGCGCTTTGTGCGCGTGGAGACAAACCATCTTCTCCACGCGGGCCTTGCTGTCGCGACCGCCGGAATTTGGGCTATCAGTTGGATCGCGCTGACGATCGGCCGGCGGGTCTGGCCGTGGCGATGCAAACACTGCGGCTGCGACGACCCGGACTTTTCGAAGAAATCAAGCCGCTCGGACACATCGAAGCTTGCAGTGCCCCCCGATTCACAGGCACCGGAGAAGCGTTAATTCCGACCGGCGCGCGAGCGACGTTCGGGATTCCTGAAACTCATCGCTCAATTTATGGCCGGAATCATCGTCAAACCACGCTCGCGCATCTACCACGGACACGACTGGGTTTACTCCAGCGAGGTCCTCAAGTCGTGGGGGGAACCGAAAGACGGCGAAGTCATCGTCATCAAGGACGGCAAGGACCGCCTGCTCGGCTCGGCGATTTTCAACTCGAAGTCCCAGATCATCGCGCGCCGGTTCTCCCGCCAGAAACAGGACCTGGACCGCGACTTTTTCCAACGCCGCATCTCGCAGGCCGTCGAGTACCGGACGCGGCGCGGCTGCGACCCGCGGCTCGGCCGACTCGTCTGGAGCGAAAGCGACGGACTCCCGGGACTGATCGTCGATCGTTACGGCGACTACCTCGTTGTCCAGACGCTGACGCTTGCGATGGACATGCGGCGCGACGAGATCGCCGGCGTACTCGATGAATTGCTCCGTCCCGCCGGCATCGTCGAGCGGAACGACGCCCCGATTCGCATCGCCGAGGGCCTCGAACTGCGCACAGCCATGATGCGTGGAACGGCACCGAAGCCCTTCCCCATCATCGCTGCAGGCCTCGAGTTTGAAGTGGACCTGCTCACCGGACAAAAGACGGGCTTTTACCTCGATCAGGTCGCCAGCTATCCCGCCGTCGCGCGTTACGCGAATGGGCGGCGCGTGCTCGACTGCTTTGCCAATCAGGGAGCCTTCGCCCTTGCGTGCGCGAAGGCCGGTGCGAAAAGCGCCGCAGCGGTGGAAATTTCCGCCGATGCCTGCAACCAGATCCGCGGAAATGCCGCCCGCAATGGACTCTCGATTGATGTCATCGAGAAAAACGCCTTCGATTTCCTGAAGCTCGCTGACAACGTCGCCGCGAACGACCCCTCGGCGAAATACGACCTCATCATTCTCGATCCACCGTCCTTCACAAAGAGCCGCGGGAAACTTGAGGACGCGCTACGCGGTTACAAGGAAATCCATCTCCGTGCGATGAAGCTTCTCGCCCCGGACGGCATGCTCGCCACGTTCTGCTGCTCGCACCATGTCAGTCGCGAGCACCTCATCGGCGTCATCAATGAGGCCGCCGTCGATGCGCGCAAGACACTACGCCAGCTCGAATGCTTCTCGCAGGCACCGGATCACCCGATCATCACCACCATGCCCGAGACGGAATACCTCAAGGGCTTTCTATTCGAACTCGCGCCGGGTCGCTGACCGCTACTTCTTCGCCTCAAGTGCGGCTGAAATCTCCGCGGCCACACGCTCCGCCAGCTTTGCCGAACCGGCGGCGGTGAAATGCACATCGCGCGGCTTCTGCCACGACGCGAGGTTCGGAACGCACAAGGCATGCAGGTCATTCACCTGCACACCCGCGGCCTTCATCACGCGAGCGGCGGCCTCGTTGTATTTCAGCTCGAGCCCGGGCACGCGGCCATTTGCGCCCTCGGGGACGGGTGTCGTGTTTGCGAAGATCAATTTCGCACCCGTCGCCTTCAGCCGCTCCACAAGTTTCGCGAGGTTCTTCTCGTAATCTTCCACCGTCACCCACACCGGCGCGCCCGGCGTGAGCTTCCCGTCCTTGAATTGCTTCAAATCATGCAGCCCCCAGTTGAAATGAATCACATCCCACTTCCCGGCGCCCAGCCACGCATCCAGCTTCGCGAGACCGGTCACTGTGGATTCGGCATTTCCCGCATTACGGTGCACGTTCGCTTTGCCCTTGAGCAGCTCCCGCGTCTGCGCCGTGTAGCCGATCGAGATGCTGTCGCCGATGATCAAGACGCGCGGTAACCCAGCGACGTCCTGCACCGGTGCAAATGCTGGATCGGGCTGTTTGTTCTGTGCGAAGGCTGTCGTGGCGAGAAGCAAGGCGAGAAAGAAACGGCGGTTCATGGCGCGACCATTAGGCCCGCAGCGTCGCCGAATCAATCGCTATGCTCCGATGCACGAAAGCACGAGTTCCGCAATCCGGTCCGCCCGCCTGTTGATCTGGTCGCCGTCGCGACCCTCAATGAGCAACCGGATTTTCGGCTCCGTGCCGCTGTAGCGTAGCAACACGCGGCCCGCTCCACCCAGTTCGCGCTCGGTGTCCTCGATGAGCTTCAGAACATCCGGCATCGTCTCCAGTGCGGGCTTCTCGCGCACCAGCATGTTGCGCTGCGCCTGCGGATATTTCTTCAGGCACTGCTTCAACTCGCTCAACGGCCGTCCCGTTTCCGCCATGATTCGCAAAATCTGAAGCGCGCTCACGATGCCGTCGCCCGTCGTCGAGTAATCCCTGAAAATCATGTGCCCGCTCTGCTCGCCGCCGATGTTCAGATTCTGCGCCAGCATCGCCTCGATCACATACCGGTCGCCCACCTTGGTGCGCAGCACGCGTCCGTGATTGTCGCGCAGCGTCTCATCCAGTCCGAAATTGCTCATCACCGTCGCCACGAGCGTATTCTTCGAAAGCTCCCCGCGCCGGATCGCGTCGAGCGCCGCGATTGCGAGAATCTCGTCGCCGTCCACCACATCACCGTGCTCGTCGCACAAAATCACACGGTCCGCGTCGCCGTCGTGGCTGATTCCCACGCTCGCACCGCACGCCTTCACCATCCGCGCGACCGCCTCGGGGTGCGTGCTTCCGCAATCGGCGTTGATGTTCCGTCCGTTCGGGTGGTTTCCCTCCACGGTGATCGTCGCGCCGAGTTCGCTGAGAATCCACGGCGTGCTCTTGTATGCCGCGCCATTTGCGGCATCCACGGCGATGCGCAGTCCTTCGAGCGTGAGATGCTTCGGGAAACTCGCTTTTGCCTGCTCCACATACCGGCCCAAGGCGTCGTCGATGCGCTTCGCCTGCCCGATTTTGTCCTCCACGGGGCGGATCGATTCGATTTCCCCCGAAAGCACCAGATGCTCGATGCGGTGCTCGATTTCGTCGTCCAGCTTGTAGCCGTCGTGCCGGAAGAACTTGATGCCATTATCCTCGTACGGATTGTGCGATGCGCTCAGCACAATTCCCGCATCCGCGCGCAGCGAACGCGTGATGTATGCCACACCGGGAGTCGGCAGCGGTCCCAGCAGAAAGACATCCACGCCCATCGACATGATTCCCGCGGCCAGCGCGTTCTCCAGCATGTAGCCGGAAAGCCGCGTGTCCTTCCCTATTACGATCACCGGCCGGCGGTCCGTCCTGTGAGTGCGCCGGCCCGCCTCGGTGAATACGTGAGCCGCGGCGCGACCCAAGCGGAGTGCATTCTCCGCCGTTACGGGCTCCAGATTTGCCACCCCACGGATGCCATCCGTGCCAAACATCTTCCTCGGTTTACTTGCCATTGACTCCTGCTCCAAAATTCACGCTTGGCTCCGGCGGTTTCGCATTAAACGACGCCGGATCCTGCAGCGGACGCTGCTTGATCACGGCCCAAAGCAGCGTCGCCAGAAGGACCGAGACCACCTTTGCGAGAAAATTATTCGTAAAGAATTGCTTGAACACCGCCGTCATCAATACTCGGCGAAGCCCCCAGCGCAAGTCCGTGCGCCGGGAAATGCGGCCACTGCGAACCATGCCACCGCTCCCCGACCCAGCACACCTCCGTTTCGCCCGCGAGAAGGAGCGCCAAAGGTCGCGCAGCAACTCCGCGCTTGCCAGAGTCGGTTGTGCGGGCATAGTGCGCGCCCTTTTTCCGGCCAGAATTGGCTGTGGAAACGAACATCAACCTCAACTTTTAACGTCTCTCATACCGCCATGGCCAACGCCAACGATCTCCGCAAAGGAATGTGCATCCGCTACAACAGCAACCCGGCAATCGTGCTCGAAGTGCAGCACCGCACGCCGGGAAATCTGCGTGCATTCGTCCAGGTCATCATCCGCTACATCGGCACCGGAAAAAGCGCCGACGTCCGTTTCGGAAGCACCGACAAGGTGGACCTCGTCGACGTGCAGCGCACGAAACTCGATTTCAGTTACAAGGATCACTCCGGCTATCACTTCATGGATCCGGAAACCTACGAGACCATCAGTTTCGACGAATCGTTCGTAGGCGAAGTGAAGGACTACCTCACGGAAAACCAGCGTGTTGAGATTCTCTACGTCGAAGGAAAGGCCGCTTCGGTGGAACTCCCGTCGACCGTCATTCTCACGGTCACCGAATCGCCGGAAGGCGTTCGCGGCGACAGCGCAAACAACGTGCAGAAGACCGCAATCCTCGAGACCGGCAAGGCGATCCAAGTCCCGCTCTTCATCAAGGAAGGCGAGAAGGTGAAAGTGAACACCGCAGACGGCGCCTACCTCGGCCGCGCGTAAACCTTCGAAGACGCAGCATTTTCAGACACCCGCCTGCTTTCAGAAGCACGGCGGGTGTTTTTTTAGCTGTGGATGATGAGCTGGATGTTTTCCGGCAGGTGCGATGCGACGCGCTCAACCACGTTGCCCTTTAGCAGTCTCGCCATCGCGGAACGATGCGGTGAGCCGAGCATGAGGTAGTCAGCACCCAGCGTGGCAGCGAGATCGAGAATCGTCGCGGCTGGATCCATACTTACGGCGTACACCGGTTGCACCGGCACGCCCATTTCCTCGCCGAGCTTCATCGCAAGAGACATGACCATTGCGGCCTGCGGGTCGTCCTGCCAGCGATTCTGCTTCCGAATGCCACTGTTCTGGGCAGCTCCGAGAAAGACAGCGATTTCCTTTACGTAGAGCACACACAACGTGGCATTACGCAGCTTCGCTTCATCGAGCGCGAAACGCAGGACCGGCGTGGGACCGCGTGCGGCGACCATGATTTTCTGCCCTTCGACGAGCTGCGGACGGAGGCGGTCGATTGCCTCCGGTGTGACGAGGTCCGCGACCTCCTTGGCAACCGTGAGGGTCTTAATCCCGGTGATTTTGTGCGAGTAGGCGCGCAGTCCCAGACCGCCGCCAATGACGAGAAGGGCGAAAAAGAGCGCATTGGGCTTCGTGTAGGCGATGGTCAATTCCGCCCCGAGGAGCACCACGAACGTGATCGCCATCAGCGCTCGCTCAAACCACTTCATGTCGAGCCTCCGGTTTGAAACGCACGCACCGAGGTTTACGGCAATCGCTCCGACGACGCTGATTTCGTAAAGCTCCGCGAGCGCCTCGAGATTCTGCGTGAAGGTCAGAATCAAGACAGGCAGACCGGCCCCCAGGGCGAGCGGAATGTAAGGCACCCCGTGCCGGTTCAGCCTCGTGAGCGAGCGCGGCATTTCACCATCCTGCGAGAGCATGTAGAACACACCGACAACGGCATTGATCGCAGTGTTTACCGCGCTGAGCAGGAGCACACCGAAAACAACACCGACGACCATACCGAGCCATTTTCCTGCAACCGGTCCCCACAGCGCGGTGCCGTAGTGTTCGCCAAGAAAGCGGAGCATGTAGTCCTTGTGAGCCTCCAGCTTCGCCGAGTTTTCCGGTGTATCCTGCAAGGAGAGCATCGCCCAGCCGAGAACAACGGTCGCTACGATGACTTCAATCGCCACTATGAAAAGCGCCTTCCCGGCAGTCTTCCCAACGCGGGGCTTCTCGGGATCGCTCCCGGGATCGAGCTTCATGACTCCGGTCATGCTGGCAACGGCCTCCACGCCGCTGAGCGCCAGGATAACTCCGGTAAACCATACCCAAGTCTGAGCCATCGCGCCGTGGGTGGCGTGAGGACGCGACTCACGGAAAGCCGGGTCCGCTAGTGCCTCGGAGGGCCAGCGGAGCGACTCCGTGCTGAGAAACGGAATCGCCATGCAAACGAGCAAAATCACGACGATGAGCGTAGGGATGGCCATCGCGATTGACATCGTCCCGCTGTGCTTCGGGCCGAAACAGTTCACTCCGCCGAGCAGAACAATGGTGCCCATCGTCGCATAAGGAATCCAATGCGGAGGCACACCAAAGTAACTCATGGCAGACCAGCCGCTCAATGCAGCGGTGACGAGAAAGTTCGCGATAAGCAGCAGCGCACCAACTGCAGCCAGCAACCGACTGCTCTGTCTCGCCGCCGAGTAAACACCGCCTCCATCCGGAAAGTTGCGGCAAACGACAGTGTAGTTGTAACCCACCACCGCGGTCAGCACACACACGGCGATAATGACCGGAAGTGCAGCGAATCCCGCGGCTACGAATGCAAGGCCGATAACGTAAGCTTTCGACGTTCCCCAGTCGCCATAAAGAAGAGCTGCCGCCCGCTTCCAATCAACATTGCGGGGGCGATTTACATCAAGAGAAGGACCCATGGTGTGTCTCGGTAGTCAATCCGCCCTGACGGACGGCTTCAACGTCTCAGTTGATCAACGAGCGCATCGTGGCCATTTCCGGCGAGACGCGCCGAAAGCGTATTTGGAGGAACAAGGTGATTTCAGAACCGTTTCCGGTCAGCAAGCGACCGTTTCGAGAGTGGGTGTTCAAGGTTTTGAAGGATGCGCCGCAAACCGAAAATCTGTCAAGCATCGCACCCATTCCGGAGCCGGTCCGAACACAAAACAGAACAGGCCGGACTTCCAAAGAAATCCGGCCTGTTGAAAGTGCGAGGAGTCCTTCCGCTGCGAAGCTATTTCAGCGTCTCCAAAGCTTTCAGCACGTCCTCCGCATGCTTATCGGTGCTCGTCTTCTCGGTCATCACCCACGCGATCTTGCCATCCTTCACGAGGAAGGACTGCCGCGCGTAGATTCCGAAAACCCGCTGCGGAACGCCGAATGCCGTGGCGACCTTGCCATCGTCATCCGCAATCAGCGGGAATGGGAACGAAAACTTGTCGCGAAACTTTTTCTGCGATTCCGGTTTGTCGCCGCTTACGCCGAGAACCTGCACGCCTTTCTTGGACAGTTCACCCCACGAGTCGCGCAAGGAACAACCCTGCTTGGTGCAGCCGGGCGTGTCGGCTTTTGGGTAGAAGTAAACGAGCGTAACGCCCTTGGCGTAAACGTCCGCGAAAGCAACCGCCTTGCCGTCCTGATCCTTGGCAGTCGGCGTCGGTGCAGCGGCACCAACAGCAAGCGGATCGGCAAAGGCCGAGGTGACAAACAGTGATGAAATCAAAGCGAGTAGTTTTTTCATATCGAGACAGACGACCCCGCTGCGGAGGATTCAATTAGTGGAATATCGACTTATTCCTCCCAACGGTAGGCACCGGCAACCGGCAATCCGAGCTGATCGAGAATTCGATCGACCACGGTGTCCGCGACATCCGCAACGGTTTGCGGCCGGCTGTAAAATCCCGGGCTCGCCGGCATCACGAGCGCGCCTGCTTCGATCAAAGTGCACACATTTCGAGCGTGGATGAGGTTCCACGGCGTCTCCCTCGGGACCAGGATCAGTTTCCGGCGTTCCTTCAGGAAAACATCGGCCGCACGCAGGATGGTGGTGTCCCCGGTCCCCGCGGCTATGCGGCCCATCGTGCCCATCGAACACGGACAGATAACCATCGCATCGAAACGCGCGGAGCCGCTGGCAAAGGGAACATTCATCGTCTTGTCACCTTGCTGGCGCACCGCTTCCGGAATTCGTAGTTCCCCGATCTCGTCGCGGATGACCTGCCGCGCATACGGACTCAGAACCAAATGAACCTCGTGTGCGGACGCGTCGATTTTGTCCAGCAGGCGCTGAAGGTAAATCGCTCCGCTTGCGCCGGTGCCGGCAAGGACCAGCTTCACTTTGGTGCCGCGGCGTTGGCTTCCTTCTCTTCGTCGTCGATTTTCTTGAGATACGCCTTCATCGCGGCGTCCCACTTCCCGACATCGTCACCGTAGTCCTCATCAAGGAAAACCTGCAACGTGGTCTTGGCTTCCTCACGCGCGTGATGATTGGGAATGCGGATGGCGTCCAGCAGCGCAGGCAGCTTTACCTTGTCGTCGCGGTTGAAAAGGTCGGTCGTCAGCACTTCGATCACGTCCTCATTGAAAGCCGGGTTGCGCCAAATGTGGTTCACTTTGCTCCACTGTTCATCGGGCAGGAGATTTACGATGTGCTGTGAAGCTTCGACCTGCCCGTCCTTCGTAAGGCTCGGGAGCAAATTGATGAGCGCCTGCGCGGTGTTGAGGTGATCCTGGTCGCTGTTGCCCGGGTAAAGCCGGAGCGCTTCGTCGATTTTCCGATCGTCCTCGGTCAGCACAATCGGCGCCGGCGCGGGCTTGGGTTCCTCGGGTTTCGGTTCGGTGACCACGACCTTCTCGGGAACCACCGGCTTCGCGGAATCCACATTGACCGGCTCATTGCCCGCTCCTTTTGCGGGCTTCGGAGCCTCCGGCGGCGGGGTGTAATGTGCAGCATTGTCACTGCCAAGGAACCACATGGTGATTCCGACAACGGCGGCGACGACGACTGCAAAAATGGCTACGGATCGTGAGTTCATGATGAGATGATTGGATCTTGAGCGTCTTTAGGACTCGGACCCTTCAGACACACTATTCGTTCAGTAAAACAGCTTGGTTTCAGTCTGCAAGGACACGCTTTTTTACCAACCGAGCGCCGCCGGCGCGTGAAACTGCATTCCGTGGGCGTCGGCAACACCCTTGCAAGTCACCTTTCCGTCGAAAAGATTCACACCACCGACGAGATTGCGGTCCTTCGCCAGCGCACCCGGGAATCCATGGTCGGCGAGCAATTCCACATAGCGATACGTCACATTCGTGAGCGCCTGAGTCGCCGTCCGCGAATAAGCCGCGGGCATGTTTGCCACGCAGTAATGCGTCACATCCTCCTCCACAAAAATCGGGTCGTGATGCGTAGTTGCACGCGAAGTCTCCGCGCAGCCGCCCTGATCGATTGCGATATCCACAAAGACGCTCCCCGGTTTCATCACGCGCATCATTTCGCGCGTAATCAGCTTCGGTGCGCGAAATCCCGGAACGAGCACCGCGCCTATCAGAAGATCGACCTCGGGCAGCATTTCGAGGATGTGCGCGGGGCTGGAGAAAAGCGTGTGCGCGGTGTGAAGCGTGATGTCGAGAAAACGCATGCGCTCCACATCGACATCGAGAATCGTCACATCCGCACCGAGCCCCGTGGCCATTCGCGCAGCGTTTACACCGGCGGTCCCGCCGCCAATCACAACGACTTTTCCGGGCAACACACCCGGAACGCCGCCGAGCAAAACACCGCAGCCCCCGTGATGCTTCGCGAGAAGATTCCCGCCCACGAGCACGCTCATGCGCCCCGCGATCTCACTCATCGGCTCCAGCAAAGGCAGCCGGCGGTTCACTTCCACGGTTTCGTAGGCAATGCCGGTGATTCGTTTTTGCACCAAAGCCTCGGTGAGCGATTTGCTTGCCGCGAGATGAAGGTAGGTAAACAGAATCTGGCCCTCACGAAGAAGCGGCCATTCGGACTCCAGCGGCTCCTTCACCTTCACGA
>SXWH01000179.1 GCA_005791535.1 Verrucomicrobiaceae bacterium
AAGCTGCGCGGTATCCGTCACGAATACTTCATTCTCCACCTCAAAGAATCCGAATGGCGCTTTAATCACCGACACGATAATCTCTACCGTCTTTTGCTTAAAATCCTCCGCTCTCATCCGCTCTAAAAGTGCTAAGACCCCACTTTATTGCTGTGTCTTTCGACGGGAATACAAAAATTATGAAAATGCTCACTAAAACATTCTTTGCCATGGCTGCCGGGTTCTGTCTGTTCTCCAGCCAAGCGGATGCGGCTGTCATTACCAAGGTAAACACGACTTCGGGACTTTTTGATGCATCCAGCGGCTTGAGGACTTTCAATTTCACAATCGGGGAATCGGGAGGCATCATTAGCGACGTAAACATCGCGATTCGATTTGGAAAGCACGATGGGGAAACCTTCGGTGTGAACGCTGGTGGAACACCATTCTACAACGAGATTGTTTTTCAGTTGATTGGCAACACCGTAGAGTTCGGAACGAGTACGATCGCTAATCTGATTGATGCTTCAAGCTGGTCGTCCGGTACCGGCGGATTTCTTGACCGTACAATTACCTTCGACGAGCAGGCGAGTCAGGTGGTGAATTTTTCATCCGAACCACTGGCCGGAACCTACCGCACAACCGGTAATGGAAGTGCTCTCGGTCTGAGTCAGTTTAATGGCCTGACGTTGGCAGCGGGCGACTGGACGTTGTTCATTCAGGATACCGTTGGATCGGATGCGTTGGATTTCATCTCAGCAGAACTCACGATCAACGCAGGACCCGTGGAGCCGCCGGCATCTGTCCCGGATGGCGGCTCGACTGTCGCGCTTCTCGGCTTTGCTATGAGTGCGGTTGCCGGTGCGCGCCGCAAGTTTGGCGTGTAAAATAGACCGCGAACGTTATTTCAACCGGCTGCGCAGGCGAATCGCCCGTGCAGCCGGTTTCCTTTTGTCCCGATAAGTTCGTTGCGGCTACTTTCGAGGATTTATGAATATAAGGCATCGCTGCCCCGTTAAGAAAATGTGGGGCGGTTCTGCTTCGTGTTGGGAGGCTGGTGGCGGAGACTTACTGTCCGTGCTGAAATTGGTTCAGGCTTTGAACGCATCTTTCCTACTTCCCGCAGGTTAACATCGGCGGAGCTTTTCGAATCCATTGACGCATGATCAATTCCTCGCTCTACCGCCGATTTCTGGCTGCGTTGCTTTGGGCCATTTGTTTATTTGCAGGCGCGAGAGGGGAGAACGTTGCCGCTTCAATACGGACCTCGTCCGGCGGCGAGAAAGCGCCGGCGCTTCTCCTCGCCAATGTCTGGCCGCCCGCAATCGATCCCACCGGCTGGTGGATGAGCGAAAAATGCGACGGCGGGCGCGGATTTTGGGATGGCCGCGTATTGCGGACGCGCAACGGAAACGTCATTCATGCGCCGCCCGACTTCCTTGCAGAACTCCCGGCCGATGCAGCCCTCGACGGTGAATTATGGATGGGGCGGGGGAGATTTGAGGAGACGACGAGCGTCGTGCTCGCGGCCAAGCCGGAGGAGCGCTGGACAGCGGTTCGTTTCATGGTCTTCGATGCGCTTGGTGTGAAGGGTGTATTCGAGGAACGGATGAAGTTTCTCTCGAAGACGATTCCCTCCGATTCCAGACTCGTGAAAGTCGTCCCGCAGGAGCGCTGCAAGAATCCGGAACAGCTCATCGCCGAGCGGGACCGCATCGTATCGCTCGGTGGTGAGGGATTGATGCTGCGCAAGCCCGATTCGGAGTACGAAGCGGGACGCTCGCCGACCTTGCTCAAAGTAAAACCTCACGATGACGCGGAAGCTACCGTGATCGCTCACATTCCCGGGAAAGGGAAATACGAAGGCCAGGTTGGCTAGCTCCGGGTGCGCGCTCCGGATGGGCGCGAGTTCTCCATTGGCGCTGGGCTCACTGATTCGCATCGCGTCAACCTACCGGCAATCGGGACTGTCATTACTTACCGTTACCGGGGTTTGACTTCGAAGGGACTGCCTCGGTTTCCGTCGCTGCTTCGGGTTCGCGGCGACGTCGGTAGATAAGCAGGACTAGGCTTATCCATTCGTTGCCGGGAAAAACGAAAACGCCCTTCCCCGTGCGAACAGGGAAGGGCGTTTGAAGTGATGCGGTGCCTGCCGTGACTTCTTAGTAGGGCTTCCATGTGCCGGGGATGGCGCGCGGATACATTCCGTCGGCGCCGGGTTTCACCGGCATGTCGGCATCCCATGCGAGCGTTGGCGGGAAGATGCTCGGAGCTTCTTTGAGTGCCTTGGCCATCTCGACTTCCCGGCCCGAGTAGGTTGCCATGCGGCCCAGGATTGCCGTCGCGCTGCTCATGGCGCCGTATTCGGCCTCGTTGTAATCCTTGTTGTTGCGAATCGCGTCGAAGAGGTCGTCGTGCTCCTGCTGATACGGATCTTTGTCGCCCTCGTTCTTGTGTCGCCAGCCTTCGCCGTCACCGAATGGATTAATCGTGTGGCGCGAGATGTCGCTCTTGCCCTTCGTTCCGACGGCGTGCTCGGACACGCTATTCCAGCAGCCGACGATGTGACGGCACTGGCTGAAGCAGCGGGAGCCGTCCTCGTACTCGAACTCGACGGCGTGATGATCGAAGATTTCGCCGTAGTCCTGGCCCTTGCGGACTTCGCATCCGCCCATGCCGTTCGCCTTCACCGGCGCGCCCTTTTTGAGCCAGTTGATGACGTCGAGATTGTGGATGTGCTGCTCGCAAATGTGGTCGCCGCAAATCCATGTGAAATAGTACCAGTTGCGCATCTGGTATTCCATTTCCGTCAGTTTGCGACCTGCGGCTTTCTCTAGGTCGGCGCGTTTCTTGAGCCACGGGGTTGCACCGTTCCAGTAGGCGCGCATCGAGGTGATGTCGCCAATCGCGCCGTCCTGCAGGCGCTTCATCGTCTCGATGTAGCCCTTCTGGTGATGACGCTGGAGACCGACTCCGACTTTGAGGCCTTTCTTTTTTGCCTCGGCTGCGGCTGCGAGCACGGTGCGAACGCCGGGCATGTCCGTGGCCACCGGCTTCTCCATGAATACATGCTTGCCTTGCTTGATCGCCTCTTCGAACTGCATCGGGCGGAATCCCGGAGGAGTGGCGAGGATGACAACATCAGCAGCGGCGATGGCTTTCTTGTATGCATCGAAGCCGATGAACTGATTCTCGGGCTTCACATCGACACGGTCCTTGTGCTGGTTTTTGAGATTGTTGAGCGAGCCCTTGAGGCGATCGTCAAAAGCGTCTGCCATGGCGACAAGTTTCACCGGTCCCTGACCGAAGGTGCTCAGGGCCTGGTTCGCCGCGCCGGAGCCGCGTCCGCCGCAGCCGATGAGCGCGATTTTGAGTTCCTCGCTGGTCGCCGCGCCGTGTGCGAATTGCGATGGATCGAGCGCTGTGGCGATGGCAGCGCCGCCGAGGAGACCGCCTGTCCGACGCAGAAAGCTGCGGCGGTTGAGCTGGTCTGGAGTGATGATTCTGGATTCTTGGTTCATGTTGTTTGGAGTTTGTAACTACGGGAATGACACGGTGCCGGAGTTCGTCCGGTGCGCCACGAGTCAAACGACCCGCAGCGGGTGGTGTTCTTTGGCGCGGCGGCGTTCGCAATGCAAGAAGTTGCGCGATGCGCGCAAAAATTCACTCCAGCGCGCTGATAGCCGCCGCGAGGGAATCGACGCATCCTTCAGGTATAACGGTAACGCCGGGCAGGTCATGGATTCCGCATGCGGGTGTGGCGATGACTGGAATTCCCGCCGCGACCGCAGCGAGAAGCCGGCGAGGTTGATTTTCCACCCATGCCGGAAGCGCCACGGCTGCTGCATTTGCCAGCCAATCCGCGCCTGCGGGGATGGCATTGCATCCGGCCCAGAATTCGCGTCCCTCGATCACGGGTCCAGTGAGCGTGAGAGGCATCAGCGTTCTTCTGGCGATTGTGCGCAGTTCCCACGCGCCTTTGCATGCAAGTGTCGACGCCGGGAATACGATGCGGTCACCGCGCTTGCGTAGTTGTGATTTCGGCAGGCGCCACGGCAGCGGCTTCGTGCATTTTGGAGCCAGATTAGCAATCGCGGAATGTGGCGTGAGCCAGTGGTCTGCGGCAGCCAGCGCCTCCGATTCGAGTTCAAGAAGTTCTGGGTCGGCGCGAAAGTCGGTGAGCATTTTCGCCTCGGGCCACGCTTTAGCCGCCTGATCGAGTTGCGACTCGATCGACGCAAGCGGAAGCCTTGTCATTAGGACGTCGAAACTGCGTCCGCCTAGAGCTCCGGAGCGCCACAGGAACGGAAGGAGATTCTGGCTCACGACCACGTGAAGGGCCGTGTACGGAACGTTCTTCTCGTAAAGCGCGGCGAGCTGTTCATCCATCGCAAGCAGGGCCCGCTGACGCGTCGGTCCCTGCGTTGCGAGCCTCCGCGAGTGCAGCGATCGCTGCGCGGTGAAAAGCGGGAAGTCGATCACCCTTGCAAATCCCGCTGAGTCCCATTGGTAAGGCCCGATTCCGTAGCGCCGACTGTTGATCGGGGTGAGCATGGTGTCGGTTTCGGAGCGATGCTCGCGAATATAGTCATCGTGCTCGGGCATGAACGCATCCACGAGCCATGCGGTCGCCGGTTTTTTCGGAAGCGATATTGCGGCAGGATTCCGGAAGCAACTCGTCACGCCGCAAGTCTCGCAGCTTTCGGCCTCCGGTCCGGCGGGCGGTGCAGCCGTGACCGTTGCTTTGGGCGTCGGAAGCGGCTCCACATCGGTGCGCGTGCGATATGCGATTTTGAGCATCCAGCGCGTCAGCCGGACTTCGATTTGCGCATCGACTGATGCACGGAATCGCAGATCGACGTAGTTCCAAAACACGGTCGCATCGCGGCCTGCCTCGGCCATCGAGCCCGGCAATCTCCGTGAGTGTGCGTGGCGCTCCACGATTTCAAACCCTGCATCGAGCGCGGCACCGTAAAGCGAGTTCGTGAGCTGGCACAAGCCACCGCCGATGCTTGGAATGATGCACCCTTCGCGGAGTTCGCGGCCCGGCGCAAAGCCGCGCGATGCGGTTGGTCGGGGCACGTTTGCCCAGAAGCTGAAGACTTCGCCGGCTGGAATGACGAGCCCGTTCAGTGCTGCTGCAATCCTCCGCAGGTTCTGAATTTTACCAGCTTGAAGAGCGAATTCTGCATCCGAGCTTGTCGAGAAGAGCGGCGTGTCGCTCGAAGCGAGAACCCGGCCCTCTCGCGAAACCGGCTTTCGCTCGAGTTTCCGTGGGCCGGAAGTCAGTTCCCGTGCGGTTCTGGCCGCCCGATGAGCCCAAGCCTTGCCTGCGAATACGAGTGCCTGCCATCGGCTGGGCTGGTCACGTTCGGGAGCGTTCATGGTTGTTGTCATGCCCCATAAACGGGCCATGGCGAAGAATCTTTCAAAAAAAGAAAATGATTCTCGATCACAGGATTCAGGGCAGGTGGCGGACGGGACGCGTTGCGACCGCGGAATGCGGGCCTTTCCGTCTGGGATATCGGCGTGTTTGTGGAGGAATCGATATTGAGCTCTCGCACCGCGTTCATCTATACGGATGCCCATGAAACCTACGTTGTTTTTCCCGGCACTTGTTTTCGCGGCATCAGTCGTACTCGCACAGGATAAAGCGGACCCGGGTCCGGCTCCTTCCCCGGAGGATCAGCAGGCCGCTGCGGAACTTTCAAAGCGCGGAATTCTCGTGCAGCCGCTCGCCGCAGGGCTCAACTGGAAATACGTGAATCTTCGCGGTGCGGACAAACCGTCGGAAGCGCTCACGATGCTCGGAAAGATGCCGTCCATCGTCGAACTCGACCTTTCCGGAGTGAAGGCGAAACCGGAGGAGTTTGCCGCCATCGCAACGCTGAAGAACCTGCAAAAACTGAACCTCGCAAACTCCAGCGCTGACGACTCGGTGATGGCGCATGTGAAAGGTCTGGAGAAGTTGGAGTCGCTGAATCTTTTCAACACGGCGGTCACTGACGCGGGGCTAGCCCAGATTGGCGGATTAAAGTCGCTCAAACGCATCTATCTTTTCGAAACAAAGGTTTCCGACGCCGCGGCTGACGCGCTTGGGAAATCGCGCGCAGGAATCAAAATCGAGCACGGATGGAAGGAACCGGCACCTGCTGCTCCTGCTGCACCAGCGGCGCCAGCGGCTCCTCCACCGCCGAAGCCGGAACCTCCGAAGTCCGAGCCACCGAAGGTGGAAGCACCAAAGCCGGTTGCTGCGCTGACTCCGGCCAAACCGGAGGAAGTCGGTCTGGACTCTGCGAAGCTCGATGCGATCAAGTCGGCGATGGAGGCTATGATTAAGGAAAAGCGTGCGGCCGGCGTGGTCACGCTCGTCGTCAAAGACGGGCGCGTCGTTCATCACGATGCCGCAGGGCTCGCGAACATCGAAACCGGGCGCATCATGACGACCGACGCGATGTTCTGGATTGCTTCGATGACGAAGAACATCACGGCAACTGCGGTGATGATCCTCGTCGATGAAGGCAAGCTCTCGCTCGACGAGCCTGCCTCAAAATGGGTGCCGGAACTCGGTGCTGCAAAGCTTGCAAACGGACAGCCACTCGCGCGCCCGGTCACGCTCCGCGATTTGCTCTCGCACACCTCGGGCCTGGCTGATCCTGACCGCAAGCCGACCGACGGAAACGTTCCTCTGGAGCAATACACGAAGGACCTCGTGAAGGAGCCATTCGATTTCAACCCCGGTGAGAAATTCGAGTACAGCTTCGGAACCACCGTCGCCGGTCGTTGCGTGGAAGTTGCGTCCGGGAAGCCGTTCGGCGTCTTCATTCAGGAGCGCATCCTCGGACCGCTGAAGATGGACGACACGACCTTCGCGCCCGAAGCCGCACAGCGGCTCCGCATCGCCCGCACCTACAAACTTTCGGGGGATAAACTCGTGCCGGCGCACAACGCATTCCTGACCAACGACCCCGACATCAAGCGCGAAGCAGAGCCGAGCGGCGGGCTGTTTTCCACCGCTCTCGACATGGCGCGTTTCTACGAAATGATCCGCAATGGCGGCGAACTCGACGGGAAACGCATCGTGAGCGCCAAAGGTGTCGCGGAGATGACTAAATCGCACACTGTAGCGGGTAAGCCGATTCAGTACGGTCTCGGCTGGTTCACCAATGGCGGCGAGAAGAAAGTCACCGCGGCATTTGGTGCAAATTCATTTGGCCACGGAGGTGCATTCGCGACGCACGGTTGGGTCGATCCGGAGAAGAAGATGACCGTGGTGTTTATGGTGCAAAACGTTCTTGTTCCGAAGAGCGCCGAGCCTCGCGACAAGTTCTGTGAACTGGTGGTCGGCGCGGTGAAGTAGCAGGCGGGAATTTGAAGCGCCCACATTCGCGCGTTGCGGGAATGGTGCGGATGTGTTTTTTCAGCCACGCATGAAAAAGAACACTCCGAATGATTCGCTCTCGAAATCCGCAGCTTCCGTAGCCGATGTGCTGGCAAAGACAGCGGCGAATGTGGGCGCGGCCGCTGCGGCCGGGAACACAGCGTTTCTGCAGTCGATTTCGGAACTTCAGGACTCCGGCAGCTACACGGAGATCGTGAACCGCTTTTATCGCACGCTGGCATTTGGCACCGGCGGACTGCGCGGGCGTTCGATTGGTGAAGTGGTTACGCCTTCGGAAAAAGGGAGATCGACGGGACCGCGTCCCGACCAGCCGTGCGCTGGGACGAATGCGATGAATTATTTCAACATCAGCCGCGCGACGCAGGGGCTCGTGGCTTACATGTGGAAGGCGCATAAGGCGGCGAAAAAGAAGGGTCGCCCGAGCATCGCCATCGCGCATGACACGCGGCATTTTTCCAAGGAGTTCGCTGAACTTTCTGCGAAGGTGGCGACGGAGCTGGGCTGCGATGCGTATGTGTTCGACGGGCCGCGCTCGACGCCGGAGCTTTCATTCACCGTGCGCCATGTGAACGCGACTGCGGGCGCAGTAGTCACGGCTTCGCACAACCCGCCGCATGATAACGGATTCAAGGTGTACTTTTCCGACGGCGCGCAAATCGTGGAGCCGCACGCGAGCGCGATCATCAAGCTGGTGAATGCGGTGACGAGCGATGTGTATAAGCCGCTCCCGAAGGCGAAGCAGGGGAAGCGCATCGTGCTCGGCGCAAAAGTGGACGAGGCCTACATGGACCGCCTCGAAACGCTGCTCCTCGACCGTCCGATGGTGAAGGCGGCCAGTCGGCTGAAGGTGGTTTTGACGCCGATTCACGGCACGGGTGGAATCATCATCAAGCCGATGCTCAAGCGGCTCGGCTTCCGTTTTGCCACGGTTGCGGAGCAGGATAAATTTGACGGTCAGTTTCCGACGGTGAAATCGCCGAATCCCGAAAACGCCGAAGCTCTTTCGAAGGCCATCGCGCTTGCGGAGAAGGAAGCGGCGGATGTCGTCGTGGCGACGGACCCGGACTGCGACCGCATGGGCGTGGCGATTCGCAATCGCGAAGGGCGGATGCAACTCCTCACGGGCAACCAAATCGGCTCGCTCATCGCCGCGTATCGCGTGGAGAAGATGATCGCGCTCGGAATCATCACGAAGGAAAACGCGGCGCGCTGCGCGATCATCAAGACGCTCGTGACCACCGACCTGCAAAAGGCCATCGCAGATGCGCACGGGCTTCGCTGCGTCGAAACGCTCACCGGTTTCAAATACATCGGCGAAAAACTCGGTCAGTACGAGAACGCCATCCCCGCAAAAGAGCGTGGAAATTACCGCGAACTCAACGAGGAAAAAACGCGGGCACTGCGACTGAAGCATAGCGTGTATTACGTTGCAGGCGGTGAGGAGAGCTACGGCTACAGCGCGCATGATTTTGTCCGCGATAAAGACGGCAACGCGGCAGTCGTGCTGTTTGCGGAAGTCTGCGCGTATGCGAAATCACGCGGACTCACCGTCGATGCGCTGCTCGACGAAGCGTATCTCAAATACGGTTACTTCCTCGAAGAGAACCAGACGCTCACCTACGCCGGAGCCGCTGGCGCGGGAATTATCCAGAAGCTGGCCACATCCTTTGCCAGTGAGCCGCCGAAGACGATGGATGGCGTGAAAGTCACGGGCGTGCGCGATTTCGCGAATAACAACTACAAGGACTGCGAGGGGCAGACGCTGCCGAACGAGAAGATGGTCATTTTCGATCTCGCCGATGGCCGCCGCGTCGCCGTGCGTCCCTCGGGCACCGAGCCGAAGATCAAGTTCTACCTGTTCACCCGTGCCGCAGTCTCCTCGGCATCGCAGCTCGCCAAAGTGAAAGCCGCTGCATCGAAGGGCCTCGCAGCGTTGTGGAAATCCATCCAGGCTGATGTCGCCGCACGGCTGAAGCGGTAGGCGCTATACGCCGTAATATTTCCGTATCGCTGCGAGCAGGCCGGGGATGTCGAAGACCTTTGCTTCGGCGTCCACGGTGAGTCCGTGGTCACGTACGGTTTTGGAAGTCACGGGCCCGATGCTTGCCACTTTCAGGCCGGCGGGCATTGGAAGTTTGAGCGCGAGGAAATTTTCCACGGTGGATGAACTCGTGAACGTAATCATGTCGGCACCCTCGTCGCGGAAGCGGGCCATGCCGCCGCTTACGTCCTCGGTCTCCGGCACGGTGCGGTAGGCGCATGCGACATCCACGATGGCTCCGAGTTTGGTAAGCGATTCCGGCAGCACGTCGCGGGCGACTTCGGCGCGGGCGATGAGAATTTTGAGGTTCTCGACGTCGCCTTCCTTCTTGAATGCCTCGACCACGCTCTCGGCCACGTACTCCTCGGGCTGCAAATCGACGGCGAGATGATACTCGCGGACTTTTGCGGCGGTTGCCGGTCCGATTGCCGCGATGCGGACGCCTCCGATTTCGCGGGCATCCTTGAATATCTTGAAGAACATCTCGAAGAACGCCTCCACGCCGTTCGGCGATGTGAAGACTAGCCAGTCGTAAGTGTGGGCGTCCTGCACGAGTTGTCCGAATGCGAGGATATCGGTCGGTGGTTCGATGCGGATGGTCGGGAGTTCAATCACGTCCGCGCCGAGGTCGCGCAGTTTCGTGGACAGTGCGCCGGCTTGCTTGCGAGTGCGGGTGACGACGATGCGCTTGCCAAACAGCGGGCGGGTTTCGAACCAGTTTAGTGTGTCGCGCAGCTTCACGACATCGCCCATGATGCAAACGGCGGGCGCTTTGAAACCGGCGTCGGCGACTTTTTTCGCGATGTTGTCGAGCCGGCCGGTAAGCGTTTCCTGCCTGCCGGTTGTTCCCCAGCGCACGAGCGCCACGGGTAAATCTGCACGCGCTCCGTGCTGCAGCAGTTTCTCCGAAACCGCAGCGATGCGCTCGACACCCATCAGCATGACTTTTGTGCCGGGATTTTTTGCGAGCCCTTCGTAATCGAGCGTGCTCTCGGGTTTGGTCGGGTCTTCGTGTCCGGTAAAGACGGTGAACTGCGCCGTGTGTTCTCGGTGAGTCACGGGAATGCCCGCATAGGCTGGCGCGGAAATTGTGGAGCTGATGCCAGGTACAATCTCGAATTTCAGGCCGGCCTTCACGAGTTCCTCGGCTTCCTCGCCGCCACGACCGAAGACGAACGGGTCGCCGCCCTTGAGCCGCACGACGCGCTTTCCTTCCGCGGTCTTTTTCACGAGCAGCGCATTGGTTTCATCCTGCTTCAACGCGTGCTGATTGGCGCGCTTTCCGGCGTAGATGATTTCCGCGCCCGTCGGTGCCCATTTGATAATCTCCGGGTTGCAGAGCGCGTCGTACACGATCACGTCTGCTCGCGAAACTTCGTCCCGCACTTTGAGTGTCACCAATCCGAGGTCGCCGGGTCCCGCACCCGCAAGGATGCAAATGCCTTTATCGTTCTTTGCCATGCTTGACGTATGCGAAGTCTGCGCGGGCGATGTCGAATGGAATCACCCGCTCCGGTGTTTATCAGCGTCCCTCGGGCGGGAGCGGTGGCAGCGGATTCTCCTGCGGCGTATCGGCGGGCGGCGGCTGCGGTTTGGAGTCCGCGGGCTTTGGCGAATCGGCAGCCGGGGAATCTGCCGGCGAGTCGCCCGGCTTTGCGCCGGGCTCGGCGTCATCGACTGATTTCCATCCGTGCGTGGCGGCCAGTTGCTCGGCCAGACGGAGCGGCCAGTCAGGTGCCTTGAAGAAATCCGGCAGCGTTTCCTTCAGTTCCCGCGACGCCTCTACGTATTTCTGATTTTCTTCGGAGAACTTCTCCGAGAGCGCGGGATAGCGCCGCATGGCTTCCTTTTGAGCGAGCAGATAAAGCTCCTCGTGCGTGAGGCGGAACTTCGCCACATCGGAACTCACGGTCGCGAGATCCTTGCCCGCTTTGAAGGTCGTCATGCCGTCCTTGATGCTCACGAATTCAAACGTGTCGCCCTTTTTCACTGTGTAACGGCGGCCACCGATCTTCGTCTCAATGTCCTCTGTGATTTCAATCACCTTCTTTGCAGTCGCGGGCGGCGGCGGCACGAGAAGTTCGCGCACCGTTCCATCATCCGGCGGCTCGGCAGCGGCGGGCTTTTCCGGCACTTCCGGGGCCGGCGGCAATTCCGGGGCGACCGGCGCTGGCGGTGCATTTTTCGCGGTCATCGGAGGCGGCGGTGCGACATCCAGCTTCGGAGTTGCAGGCTCCTCGGCGAGGCGTTCGCGGGCGAGTCGATCGAGTCCGCTGAATGCGCGTTCCACGAGCGGCATCGCTGCGCCAAAAAGCAGAATCGCCGAGAGTGCGAGGAAGATGCCATGCCGCTGGCGGAGAACGCGCAGATTGTAAAACAGCCAGATAAGCCCGAAGGTCCCGAGGCTTGCGATAACCGACCGGGTGGCGTTGTGACCCGAGAAAATCAGCGCAAACCAGTAGGCGCAGAACGCTGCGACGAGAAAAATGACGCCCCAGGCGAGATTGCGTGGTCCCACAGCGCGTTCGGGTGACGCCGGAACATCGACGTAACGCGTCTTGGTTTCCGGCGCGCGGCGGACGGCGCTTTCGGTCGCTTTTCCTTGAAACGGCGCAGTGCGGGAATCGTCTTCTGGATACTCGGATGGCATGGTTCGGACCGCTGAGAATGCCACAGCCGGTGCGGTTGTCCCGATTAAATTCGTCTTATATTCGTGCGTTCTTGCGGGTCGGACGGTCGCACTGCTCCGTCCCAGCCTGCTAGAACTTCGGGATTTGCTTGCCTGGTTCGGGCGCACCCGGAGGTTTCGGAATCTTCGCCAGTTTCCTCGCCAGATCGTCGGCTTCCTTCGTTTCGAGTTTCAGAACGAGCCCAAGGCCGAGTTCCGCCTTTGCCTTGTCCGTGCGGACCCACTTGTTTACTTTGAAGGCCTTCTTCAATCCCTGTTCGAGTCCTTTGAGGGCGGGAGGCGTGTCGGTTTTTTCCTCCTTCCATGAAAACCGGCCCTTCTCGGCTTCGAGGATCGTTTTAATCTCTGCGTCGGCGATTTGCTTGAGCTGTCCATCCACGGGGATGTGCGCGTATTCGATGCGGTGGCAGACGCCGTTGACGAATGCTGCACGCACGCGCCAGCCGTGAAATTCGTAGCTCTTTTCGATGGAGCCGGGCATCAGCGGTTGGTCGCTTGGAGCCGTCAAATCTTCGCGCGGCTGGCCGTAGCGAAGCTGGGATTGCCCCTCGGTTTCGCCGAGTCGGGCGTGTGCGAAGGTTGTGAGCGAGAGCGCTGCGAGGGCGATGTGGAACTTCATGGTTGGTCGGTGGTTTTCGAGAAGGACGCTATATGTTGTGCGGAAGTTACCGCCGGACGTTCGAAAGCGTAGATTCTTCCGGCGATACGACGCTTGCCACCCGCGCGGTGGCGCGCTTCTCTCCCGCCCCGCATTTTTAGAAACTCGAAAGACAGCCATGATTACGACCGATTCCATTCGTCAGCAACTCGCCACGGTGAAATACCCGGGCTTCAGCCGCGACATCGTCAGCTTCGGCCTTGTGAAGGATATCCGCATCACCGGCACCGAAGTGGTCGTGCAAATGAGCATGTCCACCGCCGATGCCGCCATTCCGCGGCAGATTAAGGAGCAATCGGAAGCCGCGCTCTCTGCAATTCCGGGCGTCACGAGCGTCGCTGTGCGAATCGACATCACGGCACCGCAGCAGCAGCCGATGGGCGCGCAGTCGATGCCGCAGACTTCCATTCCCGGTGTGAAGCACGTCATCGCCGTCGCCAGCGGCAAGGGCGGTGTCGGAAAGAGCACTGTCGCGGCAAATCTTGCATGTGCGCTCGCCGCGACCGGCGCGAGCGTCGGGCTATGTGATTGCGACCTCTACGGACCGAGCGTGGGAATCATGTTCGGCGCAAACGAGCGTCCGTTTGCCGATGAGGATAATCGCATCATTCCCATCGAACGCTACGGGCTGAAGCTGATGAGCATGGGCTTCCTGCTTGAAGATGATTCCCCGGCCATCCTCCGCGGACCGATGGTGACAAAGTACACGCAGCAGTTTTTGCGGCAGGTGAATTGGGACGGCACGGATTTCCTCGTGCTCGACCTTCCACCGGGCACCGGCGATATCCAGCTCACGATTGTCCAGACGGTCGCGCTTTCCGGCGCAGTAATCGTCACTACGCCGCAGGAAGTCGCGCTGCTCGATGCGCGCAAGGCCGTTTCCATGTTCCAGAAAGTAAACGTCCCCGTCCTAGGTATCATCGAAAACATGGCGTATTTCCAATGCCCGAGCGACGGCGTTCGCTACGACATTTTCGGGAGCGGCGGCGGGCAGCGCGAAGCCGACCGGCAGAAGGTGCCGCTGCTAGGCCAGATTCCGATCGACATCGCTACGCGCGAATCCGGCGATCGCGGAAACCCAATCACCTCCGCGGAGCCTGAGAGCGCGATTGGGAAGGCGTTCATCGAGATCGCGCAAAAGCTCCGGCAGACGCTGGGTCACTAGTCGGATATCCCGGCTGTTCGGGGGCGCTCGTATTTCGAGCGGGACAATTCAGTGCTAGCCGCGCATTGTAGGTGCCACTGACATGTCGCCAAAACTACGGGCCTTCCTTCCTTACGTGCTTGTCGTCGTAGCGTGGGGCATCGGCTTTTCGATGGGCGGTGGCTTTCACACGAAGGACGGTTCTTTCGCGAAAAGTGCGGGATCAAATCACGATGCTGGGATTTCCGACGAAGAGGCGCGCCTGCGGGTCGGCCGTGTGATGGAGCCGGTTCCCGATGCGACGGACGATGCGCGCCGACATGTTCCTTGGGATCGCGAACGGTTCAAGCGTGCGGCGGCGGGTTTTTCCAAAGAGGGAAGTCTTTTGAGTTACGCGCGCCGGGCGATGCAAATGACCGATGCGCTCACTGCGGACGATTTTCCTATGGTGATGGAGGCGCACGCGGAAATGAAGGGAGACTCGAAGGATGACTTTATCGAGGGCCTGGAGTTTTTTCTCGTTGGCCGCTGGGCGGAGTTGGATCCGAAGGCAGCCGCGGAGTTTCTCATTGCGCACAAGAAGCTCGGCGGTTTTATCGATATTAACGGTGCGGTGCTTTGGGGTGTCTGGGCGTCAAAGGACCCTGCGGCGGCGGCAACCTTCGCGAAGTCCATGGGCGAGGGCGGCGACAAAGGGCAGGCGTTGAAGACCATCCTGGAAACGATCGCACGCTCCGATGCCGATAGTGCGCTCGCCTTCGCGCGAATTCACGCGCCCGAATTGATTGCCGACGGAAGCCTTTCCGGAATCCTCGGGGAGAGGAATAAAATTACGGACCCAGAGCGGGCCGCGCGGCGACTCGAAAGCCTCGGTATTTTTGACGACTCGACGACGCAGGCCATGAAGACCGCCGCGTGGGAATGGGCAAAGCGGGACCGCACCGCTGCGCGTGAATGGGCGCTTTCCCTTCCGAATGCAAACGCCCGCAGCAATGCGCTGATGGGAATTTACGAGGGCTGGTTTGAGTCGGACAGAAAGGCCGCCACAGCCGCGCTGCTCGCGGAACCCCGGACCGGTGTCGATCTGAAGGCGACCGTCGAGCACCTCGCGATCGTTTGGGAAAAAGACGACTGGCAGGGCGCGGCACAGTGGATCAATAGACTTCCTGTGGACGCCGAGAAGACGGCCGCTGCCGCGAAGATGGCGGAGCGTCTCGCACGGGATGATGCCGTCGCGGGCGCACAGTTTCTCGTTGCCGTTCCCGAGGGCCCCGCGCGGGATGCCGCGATCGCTGAATACGTCGATTATTCGCCGGTCGATGATGTGGAAGGAAAAATGGAATGGGCGCTTTCCGTCTCGGATCCTGCGCGACGAAAGGCGACCGCGAATAAAGTCATCAAGCGCTGGTTCTCCAACAATCCCGCCGCCGCATTCGAGTGGCTCGAATCCGGAAGCGGGATGACTCCCGAGGAGCGCGCTGCATTTCTCAGCGAATAGGGGGCGTTTCGAAGGTGGTGTCCGAAGCGCCCCGGGAGCGTATCACGCCGGTGTGCCCGTGATGATTTTACGCCCAGAGCTTGCGGTCGAGGGTGCGGTACTGGATGGCTTCGCCGACGTGCTCGGCGCCGATGGTTTCGGAGCCGGCGAGGTCGGCGATGGTGCGGGCGACTTTGAGGATGCGGTCGTGGGCGCGTGCGCTGAAGTTGAGCCGATCCATCGCCATGCGGAGCATTCCCTCGCCTTCGCTGTCGAGCGTGCAGAACTGGCGGAATTGCTGCGAGGACATCCGGGCATTGACGCGGGATTTGCTGCCGGCGAAGCGCTTTTGCTGGATGGCGCGGCATTCCATGACGCGCGCACGGATTGCGGCGCTGGGCTCGCCGGTTTCGTCGCTGCGGAGGTCGTCGAACGAAACGGCGGGCGCCTCGACGTGGAGGTCGATGCGGTCGAGCAGGGGGCCGGAGATGCGGTCGCGGTAACGCTCGACCTGCTGGGGCGTGCAGCGGCATTTGCGCTTCGGGTCGCCGAAAAAGCCGCAGGGGCAGGGAGTCATCGCCGCGACGAGCATGAACTCCGCGGGAAAGGTGACCGTTCCCGCCGCGCGGCTGACCGTCACGCGACCGTCCTCCAACGGCTGGCGGAGGACTTCGAGCGTGGTGCGCTTGAACTCGGGCAGTTCGTCGAGAAACAGAACGCCGTGGTGCGCGATGCTGATCTCGCCGGGTGCGGGGTTTGCGCCGCCACCGAGCAGGCCGGCATCGCTGACGGTGTGGTGCGGGGAGCGGAACGGGCGCGTGGCGACGAATGATTTTTCGAGCAGCAGTCCGGCGATGCTGTGGATCTTCGTCGTCTCGATGGCTTCCTCCATCGTCATCGGCGGAAGGATGGTGGGCACGCGTTTGCTGAGCATGCTCTTGCCGCTTCCCGGAGGACCGATGAGCAGCATGCCGTGGCCGCCGGCGGCGGAGATTTCGATCGCCCGCTTCACGTGGTTCTGGCCGCGGACATCGGCGAAATCGACTTCGTAGTTCTGATGCTTTTGGAAAAAGGAGGCGAGGTCCTCGCGCACGGGCTTCACCGTGCGTTCGCCGACGAGAAGCGAGTACGCCTCGCGGAGATTGCGCACGCCGTAAACGTCGATGCCCTCGACCATGGCGGCCTCGCGGGCGTTGGCCTCCGGGACGACGACTTTCAAATGTCCGCGCCTGCGGGCTTCGATGGCCACCGGAAGGACTCCGCGGACGGCGCGCACGGAGCCGTCGAGCGCCAGTTCGCCGACGAAGCAGAACTCCGCGGCGTTTTCGATCTCCTTCTCCTCCTGGCAGAGGATCATCCCGAGCGCGATGGGCAGGTCGAAGCTGGGGCCTTCCTTTTTCACATCCGCGGGGGCGAGATTCACGGTCGTGCGCCCGGCGGGCCAGAAGAAGCCGCTGTTTGAAATCGACGTCGTTACACGATCCTTCGCCTCCTTCACGGCGGTATCGGGCAGGCCGACGACGACGATCACGGTGTCCATTCCGCCACCGGAATTGACCTCGATTTCCACCTCATAGGCGTCCACGCCGAAAACGGCTGCCGAGTAGATCTTTGCGAGCATTGGCGGGGAAAATGGCAAAGCGTCCGCGGGTCGGGAAGGGCGAATTCTGCCGTTTCGGTACAAAAAAGTGCGGAGCCGCCGGCCTCACTACACCTTGCCGACGACTCCGCTGTTCCCCCCAGAACAATGAGTAAGACCGCCGGGGCGCGGATTCGTTAGAAAAAAGTCGGATTCTTTTTTGATGTTCGCTTTCCGTCGCGGTGGAGCGCTGATAATAGGGCGGCAGCGATGGTGATTTCGCACTTCTACATTCTGGCGGCCGACCACAGTGGCGGCCTCATCTACGCGTTTGAAAACTGCACGCTTCCCGGGAAGCTCGTGCTGCTCTCGCTGTTCCTCGCGTCGCTGCTTTCGTGGACGATCATGGCGACGAAGTTTCGCCAGCTCCGTCGCGCGGCGGACCGGCGACTGGATTTCCTGAAGGCCTTCCGCGGAAACCGCCAGCCGCTGAGCCTCTACGAAGCGCAGGCGCGGTTTCGCGGAACGCCGGTGTTTACGGTGTATCAGGACGGCTGCGAGGAGTTGTGCCTGCAAATGCTCGGCTCGGCGGAGGTGGACGACACCTTTGCTGCGCGACTTGAGACGGCACCTCGCATTTCGCCCGCGCAGATGGGCGTGGTCAAGACCGCAATGGAGCGCACGGTGGGCGAAAGCGCGCTGGCGCTGGAGGCAAAGATGGTGCTGCTCTCCACGGTGGTCAGCGGCGCGCCGTTCCTTGGATTGCTCGGGACGGTGTGGGGCGTGATGGAGACGTTTGGCGATGTGGCGCAGGCGGGAAAGGCTAACCTCACGGCGATGGCTCCGGGCGTCTCGGCTGCGTTGATTACCACGGTGATGGGTCTGCTCGTGGCGATTCCCGCAATGTTCGGGCACAATTATCTCGTGAGCACGATGCGCGGGATGGTCGTGGAGTTGGAGCTTTTCGCCGCGGAGCTCGCGAGCGTCTTTGAACACCGCTACGTGGACCACCGTTCCGAGAGAAAGGAATCTGCGGAATGAGGCGGAAATTCTCCGAGCGTCATCAACTCGCCACGGTGAGCGAACTCAACGTCACGCCGCTGCTCGACCTCGCGTTTGTGCTTCTGATCATTTTCATGATCACCACGCCGCTGATCGAAAACAGCACCGAGCTGGTGCTGCCGACCGGCGACGCGCAGGGAACTCCTGTGAATACGGATCGCGTTCGTGCCGTCTCAATCCTCGCTGACGGAAGTCTCTCGTTCGACGGGAAGCCCGCCACGCTGGACGATGTGGAATCCGCACTCGCGCAGCATGTGGCGCGGGACCCTGAGACCGCGGTGCTCATCCGCGCACACAAGGATTCCAATATGCAGAAATTTACAGACGTCATGGAGACAGCGAAGCGCGCCGGCGTGAAGCGCATCGGCTTTGGGAATACGCCGCGGTCGGAGTAGCACGATGTTTTCCGACCCGCTCGCGCCGGATGTGGAGAAAGGGGAACGCTTTTGGGTGACGTTCAGCATCGTCCTCGTCCTACACGCGGCATTCATCGGCGGCGCGGTCTGGGTTTCGCGCGTTCTCTTCCCGTTGCGGCCGGTTGAGCAAATCACGTGGCTGGATGGCGGAGCGATGAGCGCTGCGGCGGAATCCGCGCCGGAGGAGTCATCAGAGCCGGCTGCGCCGCCCGCGGAGCCGCCGCCGCCCGCCAAGACTGAATCGGCGACACCGGATGAATTTACTCCCGCGACGCCGACTCCCACGCCCGCACCGACACCGAAGCCGACGCCAAGGCCCACGCCGAAGCCGGCGACACCCAAGCCTGCGACGCCGAAACCGACTGCCGCGCCGGAAAAGAAAACTGCCAAATCAACGCCCTCGCCCACGCCGCGAAAGACCGTCGCCGTACGCACGCCATCGAAGGCTCCCACGAGCCCGGCGCACACACCGGGCACTGGAACCGGCGCCGTCGCCCAGAGCGGAACAAAACCCGGCCCGGGAGCGGCTGGCGGAACGGGAACGAGTGCCGAAGTGGCTGCCGAATTAAAGCGCTACGGCGAGCTCATCGAGGGAAAGTTTCGCAACGTCTGGCAGCAGCCGCTGACCGGCGTTGATGGAAATGCGGGAGCGCAAATCGGCGTCATCCGTTTCCGTGTGTCAGCCGACGGCGCGGTCTTGTGGGCGCGTGTTTCCAAATCGAGCGGCAGTCGTATCGTGGACGATTCGCTGGAAGCGGTGTGCAAGAACATCTCCTCGCTGCCGCCGCCGCCGAAAGCCATTCAGCGCGACGGATTCTTCGAGAGCTCCATCGAAATGGTGCTCGACCGGTAATATCAGGAAACGCCGCCGGACGACCGGCTTGCTCAGGCCGCGGCGGTGGCGGAATCCGCAGCCGGCTGCGGGGGCTTGACCGGCTTCTGATGTTTTCGACCGGCGCGGCGGCCTTTGCATTCCGGGCGCTGGCTGCAGACCCAGACGGAACTCTCGCTTGTCGCGTTGATTTGCTCCATCGGAGCTTCGCATGCGGGGCACAGTGGCGTTGTGATTTCCACTTTGCTCAGGAACTTCGGCATCCACGCCGCCACGTCTGTGAGGTTTTCGTCGGGCTGTTCGCGGGCCGCGGTGATCAACTCGTCGAGAGTTCGCGCATTGATGACCTGAAGGCCTTTGGCTTTGGCAAAGTTCCGGGCATCCCAAGTGAATCCGCATGACGCGACGTAGATTCCGCGGGTCGCGCCGGCCGTGGTCACCGCATCGTAAAGCTCGCGCACCTTCTCGATGGGAATGCGCTGGTCCTGATTCATGCGCTTGCACTGAACCAGAATGCGTTCGGACCTGCGGGCAAGCGTGAAGTCAATTCCCCGGCCGCCGCCCAGTGCTGCGGGCATCGAAACGCGGTAGCCCTGACGCTGATAAATCAACGCCACCAGCAGTTCGAAATCCTCGACCTTCATCGAATGAACGGGGTTCTTCATGTCGTACGGCTCGGAGTCCGATGGAACCTGAATCGACATGTGCGCGGGAACAAAGTCATCCGCCTTCGAGCGTCTGCGCCTGACGCGATGCATGAGATACATCCCCAGCAGCGCGACGGGAACCATGCCGAGTTCGACGGAGTAGCGTTTCGTCTGCTCCCAAACTCTCTGCCGCAGGGCTTCCTGGCTCTTCGTCGCCGCGGCCGCGGCTGGCGCTGCCGCCGGTTGCGCTTTCGCATTTGCGGGCGGGACCGTGCCCAGCTTGACCGGAGGTTTCGCCGCGGCGCCGGGTGTGTTCGTTACGACCACGGCACCCGCTGCTGCGGGCGCGCCCGGCAGTGGCTTCGCTGCGGGAACTCCCGGCTGCGGACTCGCGCCGGGCACGGCTGTTCCCGGAGCGGGCAGGGGCAATGGCGAACCGCCTCCCGGCTTAACCAGCTCGATTCCGAGTTCCTCCATGTCGCCGGCGGAGGCGCGACCGGCGTAAAGCTTTTCGCTCAATTCCGCTGCAAGCTCCTCGCGTTTGGCTTCCCCGGAAAACAGGCGGAGCGCGCTCTTAAAGACGGTGGTCATGAGGTCGGATTCCTCGTTCGTCGTGAGGCCGCCCTCGAGTTGGGGAACATTCGACGCCTTTGAGAAATACCTCTGCCCATATCGCACACCGCTGCTCATCACGATCACCATGATCGCAAAGGTGAGAAGTTTGAATAGTAGTTTGCCGAGGATACGCATTTGCAGGCGTGATTCAGCAAAATGCAGGCCACCTGCTTTGCGGAAAGACAACTTCCCCTCGCGCTGGCGATCGTTCGGTACCTAGTTCCTTTGATTCTCGTCGTGGGTTGTCCGGGAGAGTTCTCAATACATTCGGTGCCAGAAAGATGCGAGTAACGATCTCTATTCCGGGTCCGGCTCGCGGAACTGCGACAATCACCTTCACGTGTGGATTCAGAACAGCCGGTTGCCATCGACAGGTTCGTTTGATTTGAATACGTCTTGAACACTCCCCAGGGCGTGAATGGCGGCGATGAGCTGAGTTTCAGCTTCGCAAATTCCAGCGCCTCGTCAGTTCCAGACGGAGGCGCGACGGTCGGATTGATGATGGTCGGACTCACGGGGCTCGGCGCAATTGTACGCAGGCTGGCCTTATCTGCGGCGCGTCGGTATCCCGAAATTTGTTGTCGTGCGGCAACTCTGCGGGAATCCCTCTTTCCCGCTGCCCTTGCGCCTCGGGCTCGATTCGCAGTCGCCCTCCCTCGGGCATCTTAAATTCCGCTCTGAATGCGGCTTTCTTTGCGCCCGGGTTGCGGGCCCGCTCATTGAGCCCAGGCTCCCACAGTATGCCGGGCAGAAGTGCTCCCCTGTGCCCGGGCAGCCGGAGTTTTTATACACCCTTGAGCAGCGTCGCGATGTTTGCGCCCTTCAGCGATTCGCCCTTTTCGGCGATCTGCGCCGAGTAGGTTTGTGCGAGAGTCTTCCCTTCCTCTGCGAGCGCGGCGTACTTCGTCTTGAGCGCGGCCATGCTCAGCGTGCGACCGCTGTCGTAGTAAAGCTGCGCGAGCTGGCCGAGCGCGTAGGTGGACGCAAAAGAGATCGCGACTCCGGTCGCGGCGGAGCCGAGTGCGCCTCCGAGCTTTCCGGCTACGGACTTGCCGAGTTTTCTCGTGAGTTTGCGGGCGAATCCTTCGAAGACTTGCGACACAATTCCCAGCCCGACGGTCGCCATGAACTCCAGGATGGATTTTCGATCGAGCGAAAAGCCGCGCTGGCTTCCGATGCGGTAAACCATCTTTGTCTGAAGCGGGATGACAGCGAGGTTCGCGAGTGATTGCGGCAGCAGTTCCAGCGCGCCGGCGGAGATGGCGTAGCGCAGGATCATCGCATTCGTTTCCTCGGTGCGCGCACCTCCGGTAGGTGCCGTGGTTGTGGGGATGACCGCAAGTTCGCCGGCCTCGGCCTCTGTCGCCATTGCGGCGGCGGGATTGAGCCCAAGCGTGTCGCGCAGCTCCGCGAGGAATGCCGTTTCCGCCTCGTTTGAGACGCCGTCTGCGTCGCACACGCATACAGCCATCTCGTAAGCGAGCTGGCGCGATTCCTTGCTCGAAAGGCGCGATGCGACATCGGTCAATGCCGGCTTGCGGAGAAGGATCTCCTGATAGAGCCACATGAAATCGACGTCCGATGCTGCGAATGAATCGGAAAGTTTCTTGATCCGGTCGCGCTCCCGCTGGTCCTTGTCGCCGTCAGCGAAGGAAGCCATGAGGCAAAGCGTGAGGATTGAATAGGCTTCGGGTTTGGTGAGGTCCGGCATCGTCCCGGCGTATTAGCGCTCGTTTGGGAAGCGGCAGGTGTTTATTTCCGGACTGTTGCGATGCGTACGGCCGATCCGGCGTTCCTGGATGGACTCGTGCCCTCTTTAGCCGCCGAATCCCGGCGTGGGTTTCACTTAAAACTGCCCGAGGAATCGCTGGTCGCTATTTGTGAAGTAACGAATATCCGGCGTGCCGCTCATGATCATTGCGAGGCGATCCAGTCCGAAGCCGAATGCGAAGCCGGTATATTTTTCAGGATCAAAAGCGCGGTCTTTGCGCTTGGTGTTCACGGCTTCAAGCACAGCAGGGTCCACCATGCCGCAGCCCGCGATTTCCAACCAGCGGTCGCTGGAGCCGAGCATGCTGGTCTTGATGTCCACTTCGTAACTCGGTTCCGTAAACGGAAAGAAGTGCGGGCGAAAACGGAACTTTGCGTCGTTGCCGAAGAGTTCGCGGAAGAAGAATTCCAGCGTCCCTTTGAGGTCCGCGACCGACACGCCTTCGTCCACGTAGAGGCCTTCCATCTGGGTGAACTGCGCAAGATGGGTTGCGTCGATTTCGTCGCGGCGATAAGCTGCACCGGGTGCAATGATTCGGACGGGCGGCGCGGCCTTTTCCATCGTGCGGATTTGCACGGTGCTGGTGTGCGTGCGGAGCAGCCGTCCGTCCGGCATGTAGAAGGTATCCTGCTCGTTGCGCGCGGGGTGGTCGGCCGGGGTGTTGAGTGCGTCGAAGCAATGCCACTCGGTTTCGATGTCCGGCCCATCCGCGAGCGCGAACCCCATACGGCGGAAGATGGAGATCGTGCGGTCGAGAAGTTGAGTAATGGGGTGCAGTGTGCCGCGGCCCGCGAAGCCCGATGGCGTTCCCGGAAGTGTGGCGTCGACTCCGGCGAGTGCGGCTGCGTCCGCGGCCGCGAGTAACGCGGTCTTGCGTTCGTCGAGCGCGGCGGTGACCGCGGTGCGGACGTCATTGAGCAGTTTTCCGATGCGCGGTTTATCGTCCTTCGAGACGTCCTTCATCCCTTTGCTGAGCGCGGTGATTGCGCCTTGCTGGCCGAGGTATTTTACGCGGGCCTGCTCGACCGCAGTTTCGTCCGCGGCAGCGGCGATGGCGGCGAGGGCCTCGGTTTGGAGTGTGGAAAGTTGTGCGTCCATGCGTGGAAAAATGAGCGCGGAGATTCGCCGGACCCGCCCGCAGGGGCAAGGGCGGAAATGCGAAACCGCGGGAAGGGCAGCGAGATGACCCGTTTAGAACAGGAAGCTGAACTGCAGGAAGAAGAGGTGTTCCTGGTAGCTGCGATTAACCTGGTTTGAGTTGTTGTCGCGGTACTCGTAGGCGAGTACGGCGGTGAGCCACTTGTTGACGTCCCACCCGAGGCTGAGGCGGCCCCAAGTGTAATCGTCTTCGCGCGAGAATCCGGTAATCAGATTCTCGTCATAGTCCGCAGTTTGGAATCCGCCGGCTCCGGTCAGGTAATATTTGTCGCCGAGACGCTGGACGATGCGCGCGTCGAACCCGGTAGCGGTAAGCACTTCGTTGAATCCCGAGGCTGAAGTCGCCGTGCGGCGGAAGCCGTTGAGGAAAATGCTCGTGGCGTCGAATGGATTGTAAACGAGCCCAACCGCGAACGTTGCGTCGGTGGAGTCTTCGCGATTGTCCGCCCCGCGCCATTCTACGCCGCCGGTCACGCGGGCACTGAGTTTTTCTGTAGCTTTCCAGACAGCGCGGAGCTGGACCTGATCGAAATCCTGATTCGCTCCACTGTCCACGTCCACCCAACCGTGCGTGTAGCCAAGGGCAATGTTTGTGGATGGCGAAATCTGCCGATCAATCCACCCGGTGGCGCGGTACTCGGTGATGTCATTGCGTCCATCCTCGAAGTCGCGGCGTGAGTAATCGAACGCTGCCTCAAAGGTGGTCTTGTCGTTGATGACGTAGTCCGCGCCGACGCGGGCTTGGAAGGCGCGCCACTCTACGCGACCGCCGATATCGGAATCGGTTTCGTTGAGGGTCTGGAAGCGTGCGTTTGCGGCGAGCGTGAGTTTTGTGAAAGTGTAGCGTCCACCGGCTCGCACGTCGTGCTCGAAGCTGCTCTCGTTGCTGTTGTTTGTGTAAAGGTGGTAGCTCGGATTGTAATCTAGGAAGAAGTAGTTCTGCGACCGTTCGGCTTCCGTGAGATCGAGGCGATCGTGAATCTCGCCGGAGCGGAATAGTTCATTGCGGAACTCTCCCCAGCCCACAGCGATTCCCGGCGAGATGGTGACGATGAAGTCGGACTCCTCGTTCAGTTCCTGAATGTAAATGTTGCTGTCCCAGGTGGCGCGGAGGCCGCCGTGAATAATGAGGTCCCAGCCTTTCTGTGTCTCAGCGGCGGCCGTCTCAAGCTGTTGTTTCGCGCTCGGGAAAAGATTCGCGCTTTCGATTTGCGGAACATCGTGCCCCGGCATTTCCGGCGGCTGAACGGATTTGCCGTCGTCATCGCGCGAGCGCTGGATTTTGCGACGTGGTGAGCGCTTTGGCGCTTCCGGTTCGTCGGAGGATTCGACTTCAATCGGTTTTTCTTTGGGGGCAGCAGCAGTCGGCGGACGGTCTGTTGATGGGACCTCGACAGGTCGTGCCGGCGGCGTGGTTGGCAACTCCGGTGTCGGCGCGGGCGGAGTGGTCGTGGCAGGCGGAGTTGTTACTGTTCTCGGGGGAGTCGTGGCGGCCGGTGCCGTCTTGCGAGGGTCGACGATCTTCGAGCCCGGCAGAACGGGAGCAGGCTCCGGAAGTTCGATAGCGGCAGGCGCACCGGGATTCGTCGGCGGTGTCGGTGGCGGCGTGGGAAGATTTCCGCGGAATTTGAGTCCCGGTGTCTGCGCGAATGCGGAAATGGAAAGCGCGAGAGCAATAGGGAGAATCATTCCGCCGGCGGACGGGCCGCGCCGAAGCGCTGAACTGCGATCGTGGGAAGCAGGGACGGATTGTTGGAGTGGGCTGTGGTTCATGTTGGTAGAGTGGTCAGGGGCGGTGGGCGCCGAGCGTTGATGCAATCTCGAGAAGAGAGGCTTTCTCGGCATCAGTCCAGTCGTGCGCTTCGATTTTTGCGATGCCGAGAACTCCGCGGAGCTCGCCGCCTGTGAGCATCGGCACTGCGATGGAGCCTTCCATGCCAGTCGTTTTTGCCGCTGGCCGGGCTTGGCCCGAGGTGTCCGTTTGCAAATTGCAAAGGCAGACCGGTTCGCGGCGCTGCGCTGCAAGGCCGGCGATTCCTTTTCCGAGCGGCACTGTCTGGATGACCGCGACAATCGGAGGCGGCAGATTGCTTTGGGCAGCTAGATGCAGGATGCCATCGGCCTCCAGCCAATGAATCGTCCCGGCCTGACAGCCGAAGTGCTGCATCGTCGCATGAAGCGCAGCTTCAGGCCCTTCTCCGATTGCGGCGAGAATCTCGGGAGAAAGAGGGTGTGAATTCGTCATAATCGCGGAACCGAATCAGAAACCGGGAGTCGAGGCAATTGCGCAGAAATGCCGGGCGGTCTCCTGCATTCCGGATTATTGTTTAAACATCGCATTCGTCCTGTCTCCTGCGCTGAGGATGTATGCGAGAAGGTCGAGAATTTCTTCCTTCTTCAACATCATCAGCAAGCCGGGAGGCATCGGCGAGACTTTGCTGAGTTCGATGCTCTTCACTTGTTTGCGGTCGATGTTCTCGCGCTGGTCGGGATTGCTGAGATCGGTATTCAGGACGACGTTGTCGCCGTTCAAATTCACAACGACGCCGCTCACGACATCGCCGTTGTTTTTGGTCACGATGATCGGCGCGAACTGTTCGTTGATCTCCTTGCTCGGATTGATGATTTGATCGAGCAGATCGTGCGGACTGTAGCGACCGCCGGAGCCGGTCAGGTCGGGGCCGGTCATACCGCCTGCGTTGCCGAAACGGTGGCATGCGAAGCACGCGGCTGCGCCAAACATCTTGCGGCCATTTTCGAAGCTGCGGTCCTTGAGCCCGGTCTTGGCGGCCTCACTGAGTTCATCCAGCGTCCAATTGGTCGGGGTGCGCCCGGCGAACATCGCGCCGACGTTTTCGAGCGCTGATTTCACCTCGGCTTTCTTCGCGATGAGTTCGGCGAACTGCGTCTTTTCCTCATCGGTAAAAGTCGCGAGCGTATCCTTGCGGATGAAGTCGATGAAAATGGCGAAGCTGCTCCCGCCTTTGTAGTTCGCGGCCTTCAGGAACCACTTGAGTTGCGCGGTGCGGAGTTCCTTGGTCCATCCGGTCTTCAGCATTCGCAGGCTGCGCGCGTATTCGATTTGCGGCTCCTGACTCTCGGCGGCGGCGATGAGAGCCATTCCCTTCGCAGCAGTGTTTGGTGCCTGGAGGTAGGCAAGCGTTTCGGTCATCAGCCAGTTCAGCTCAAAATTGTCCGCGGGATAAAATGCGTCGAGTTTCGCGATGATTGCGGCAACCGTGGCGTCTGCGGGATTGCCGAAACGATGAAGGATAATCTCGACGAGTCGCACGTAGGCGAGGCGCTGATCATTGGAGAGCTTCGCGAAGTCGTGCTTGAGCAAGGCGCTCCACAGTTTGTCGCGCATCGCTGTGTTTACGACGTGATCGGCTTTGCGGTGCGTCGGGCAGACGCCCGTTACGCGGGTCAAAGCGAGCAGTGCTTCAAGTTGCGCGGTGACGTTTGTTTCGGCCAGCGCCTTGGACTCCCATTCGGCGATCGGCTGATGTTCCAGCGCGGTGCGCGCGGCTGCGCGAATGAAGCGGTCGGCGTGTCCGAGTTGAGGCCACGCCGTCGCGACGGCCTGAGCGTCCTGCTTTCCGTGGAAGCCTTCTAGCTGGCGTCGCAGGTCGCGGAGGCCGGCCTCCTTGCTGGTTGCGGTTGTCGTCGCGGGCGGCACCGGTGCCGTGGATTCCGGCCCGGTGTAGCTCACGCGGTAAAGCCCCGACTGCACGCGACGGCCTCCGATTGCGAAATACATCGCGCCGTCCTTGCCGATGATGGCATCCGTGACGGGAAGCGGGCCGCCGGTGATGAATTCCTCCTTCGTCGCCGTGTAGGTCGAGCCGGAGGGCTTGAGATGAACTGCGTAGATTTTGCCCCAGCTCCAATCGAGTGCGAAGAATGCCTCCTGATACTTCGCCGGAAACTTTGCGCCATAGCCAAACACCGTGCCAGTGGGCGAACCTGGGCCGATGTTCAGCGTGGCGGGCAGGTTGTCGTAGTAAAAATCCGGATACTTTCCCGCACCGTTCCGCCAGCCGAACTCCGCACCGCTTACGACGTGATTGATGCGCGTCGGGCGATACCATGATGTATTGAAGTCGTACTCCATGTCCGCGTCGTAGGTGAACAACTCGCCGTCGCGATTGATGCCGGCGTCGAAAATGTTCCGGAATCCGGAGGCGAAGATCTCGAACTTCTTCCCGTCCGGCGACACGCGATAAATGATGCCGCCCGGAGCCATAACGTGGCGGTTGTGCCCGCGTCCATCGGGCATGCGTGGGAGAAGGTGATCGTCGCCCCACAATTTCGCGACGGGCGAAGAGGCTTCGGTTCCCGCTATCGGACCTTCCTTCAAAACGGCATTATTCCCGGTGATAAGATACAGCGACTTTCCATCCGGCGTCGGCAGGATCGCGTGTACGCCGTGGTCGCTGCCGGAATCGAACGCGCGAAGGAGTTCGACCTTGTCCGGCATGTCGTCGGAATCGCTGTCGGTGATCCGGTAGAGGCCGCTCGTGAACTTTTTCTCGTAGTCGTTCACGCCGACATAAAGCGCGCCGAACGCGAACAGCATTCCGTTCACCGCGCGGACATCGGCTGGCACTTTCTGGATGTCCGCCGCGTTTAACGGCTGGCCGGGAGCGGGGGCGTTGAAACGATAAAGCCCGCCATATTGATCGCTCGCGTAAATGCGGCCCTTGTCATCGCTGCAGAGATTCACCCACGAGCCCTGCTCGGCCCCGGGCACGGAATACAGAAGCTCGACCTTGAAATCCTTCGGCGCACGGATGTTTGAAACCGGAGTCGCGACGTTTGCGCCAATTGCCGGCCCGACCGCACTTGGTTTCGCTTTAGCCCTCGGCTTCTCAGGAGCTGCGTCGCCGGGAGCGGCGTGCATGGTATGGAGTACGATTGCCGTGGATAATGTGACGAGAGCGGTTTTGTTCATGAATGGTGTGGAAAGGACGATACCCCGCGCAGGATTGTTGTGCCTTTCGGCCGATGTCGAATGGTTATTTTTGCTTTGTCCGGGGCAATCGGGGTGGGGACATCATCCGGTGGAATAGTGCTCCGTCGCATGGAGCGGCCGGGTGTCGGAATCCGAAAAACGGCGTCACAACTTACTGGTCGACAGTCTCCCAAAGTCCTCAGTGCGTGACGAAAATACTGCTTTGCAAACCGTTATTCCATGGCACCCTTCCGCGTCGATTTTCTGGCAGGTTGGACAGTGTGCAATTTCGAACACAGGTCCACTTCAGGCCAGTTCCTCAAGGCTTCACCCGTAAGATTACATCCGCAATGAAACTCATCTCGCAAAACCCACGCACAACCGCGACGCGCCTCGCAATCCCGCTCGCCGTCTCGGTCGCCGCGCTTCTGAGCGCACAGACTGCCTCGGCGCAAACGCTCTACTACAAATCAACAACCGCGGCGAATGCATGGACCGGAAGTTTCTGGGGAACCGCCGCCGGCGGGCCGTACGCCACGGCTTGGACCTCTGGTCGAGCGGCCGTTTTTGAGGACAATGCTGGCACGGCTCTGGCGATTACCGGTGCCGCCACGAACTTCTCATCCATCACGGCAAACGAATCCGTCAACGTCACAGCATCCGGGACCATCGGTACGGGAGGCACTGTCGCTCCGATCACGGTGGCAACCGGGAAGAACATGAATTTCGGCACGCAGGCGTTTTCCACTGCGGCTGGAACCGGGCTAATTAAAAATGGCGACGGTATCCTTACTATAGCCGGCGGAACATACGCAGGCGGTTTTACGCTCAATGCCGGGACAGTTGCTCTCGCGGGCGTAAATGGGATGGGCTCTGGAGGTGCGCTCACTATCAATAGCGGTATCATCCGCTCTAGCAGCACCGCAGCACGCGACCTTACTGGTAAATTCACTGGTGGCATCACGGTCGGCGGCGATTTTACTCTTGGCGATGCGGTGAATACCGGTTCGCTAACCTTTACCAACAACGTCGCTTTGGGTGCTGCATCCCGGACCATCACCGTGAATAGCAACGTAACTTTCGGCGGTGTGGTGAGCGGCAGCGCGGGGGTGGGCATTACCAAGGAAGGTGCCGGGCAGTTCACCTTCTCAGGGGCGAATACTTATTCGGGTGCAACGATCGTTAATGCCGGAATTCTCGCAATCTCCAATAGCAGCGCACTGGGCACGACTGCGGGCAGTACGACCATCAATGGCGGCAATAGCACGACGGGAGTTTCGCTGAGTTTGTCGACCGCTACGACAGGCTTGACCATCGCTGAGAACCTAAACTTTTTTGGAAACGCTGCAGGCCGGGCCAACCTGACCAACAGCAGTGCGCAGAACCACACGCTCACCGGCGCCATTGACGTCAGCAGTGCCACGAATCTCACACAATTCACTTCGTCCGGCACCGGGTCGATTACGATTAGCGGTGACATCACGGGAACCATGAGCGGTGGTGCCGTATTCTTTGTTCGTGGAACATCCACCAGCGCGACGAATCAGGTCATCGGCAACGTCAACCTCACGGGCGGAAGCTTTGCAAAAACCGATGCCGGCACGTGGATTGTCGGAGCTGCCGGCAAGACTTACAGCTGGCCGAACACGCTTGTGGCCGTCGGAACACTGAAGACCGGAGCGGCGGGCGTCCTGCCGAGCGCAGCAGAATTGACTCTTGGAAATTCAACAGGCGGTTCATCCGGCGTTCTCGATATCAACGGATTCAACCAAACGATCGCGGGAATTATTTATAATGGCGGCAGTGCGACCACCGGCACGCGAACGATTACCAACAGCGGTGCCGCGGCCACGCTGACCGTGAACACGGCCACGGACTATTCGCCCACTGCCGGAACAGCCGTGGATAGCGCGGTGCTGACGGGTGCAAATCTGTCAGTGCTCAAGCAGGGCGCAGGCAAGTTGACGCTGTCCGGTGCTAATTCCCACGGCGGCACGACGACGATCAGCGCGGGCACGTTGGTCCTCGCCGGAACTGGCGCAGCAATCAGCGCGAGTCCCATCACCTTAAATCAGGGCACGCTCACGGGCAGCGGTACTGCAAACAGCGTGACCGTGGCGAGCAATGCCGGTGCGATTATTTCCAACAACGACGGAGTCGCCGGGGCAGCGTTCACCATCGGCACGCTGACCTTCAACGGAACGGCTACGGTCAACACATTCAGCAACAGCACGTCGGCAGCCATCGTTACAACCAGCCTCGCGAGCAACGCCGCCGGCACGGTGACCATTAACCCGGCAGCGGCAAGCTGGATCAATGGCTCTACGTACGACCTCGTGAGCTACGCCGGCGGCAGCATCGGTGGCGCGGGATTCGGTCAATTTGCCCTCGGTACGGTCTCCGGCCTGTCGGCTCGGCAAACGCCCACTTTCGGCAATTCCGGCACCGCCATCACGCTCGCCATTGCAGGCGACAATCCGAAATGGACTGGCGCGGACGGCGCAAATTGGCAGACCGGCACCACTGGGGCCAATGAGAACTGGAAACTGGTGACCGCCGGAACGTCCACAACCTTCCTGACCACTGATGATGTCCTCTTTGATGACTCTGCGTCCGGAACGACAGCGATAGACATCAATTTGGCTAACGTCGCGCCCAACGCCATCGCTTTTAACAACAGCACCCTCAACTACACGATCGGGAGCACGGGTGGTTTCGGAATTTCCACGGGTGGGCTGACAAAGAACGGCACCGGCACCGTCACTCTCACCAGTGCCAATGCGTATGCGGGCCTCACTACGATCAATCAGGGGGTGGTCAACATCCAGAATGCAACCGCTCTCGGCAGCGCAGTTGCTGGGACCACGGTTGCGACCGGGGCGGCACTGGAGTTTCAGGGTGGAATCAATTCCGCCGAACCGCTGACGCTCAATGGCACGGGTGTCGGCTCCGGTGGCGCACTACGCAATATCAGCGGAAGCAACACCATCAGTGCAGCCGTCGCTGTCGCGGGTGGCGTCCGGATCAATTCCGATGCCGGCCTGCTCACGATCGACGTGGCCTCCGGCAATGCAATCGCCGGTGCGGCCGTGAATCTGACATTTGGCGGAGCGGGAAATATCGTCGTTGCAGACCCGATTGCCACCACCACGGGAACGATCACAAAGGATGGCACCGGAACGCTGACGCTCTCTGCGGCGAATACCTTCACGGGTGCCGCGACCGTCAGCCAGGGCACACTCGAAGTCAGCGGTGGTTCGGCTCTTCCAAACGCCGGCGTGGTAACGATCGCCGATGTGGCGGGAGCCACATTGAAAATCGCAGGCAGCGAGACGATCGCTGCGGTGACCGGAGGCGGAACGACCGGCGGTAACATCACCATCGATGCCGCGCAGACTCTCACCCTCTCCGCGGGAGGCGGCAACACACACGCTGGAACGGTCAGCGGTGCGGGTTCGCTCGTACTTTCCGGCGGTACTCAAACGCTCAACGGAGTGATCTCCCTCAGCGGAAGCGCCACCAGCATCAGCAACACCGGTGCTACCGGAACGATACTAACGCTCGGAAATTCGGGGAATACTTACACCGGACAAACGAACATTGGCGCAACGGGTCGGGGTCTGGTGGTAACCGCCAACGGTGCGCTCGGTGCCACCGGAACCGGCAACGAGACCATCATCACAGGCGCAGGCACGGCCAGCGGTGGCCAGCTTGGTTTTTCGGGCGGTATTACGTATTCCACGACCGAGAAAATCATCGGCTCCGGAGGCGGCAGCACCACAAGTGCTCAGGGACCATTCGTCACCGGGCAGCGCGGGTTCATTCAGTCGGTGAGCGGCAATAACACCTTCGCCGGCGACATTGAATTGAGTGCAAATGGCGTATCCCGAATCGGCACCCAGGATGGCGCGCAGCTAACCCTCACCGGCGCGATTACCCAGGGGGCTGGCATCACGACCGCCAATATCCTGTTCCGAACGGGCAATCTGAACGGCGACTTCGTGACGCTCTCAAACGCCGGCAACTCATTTGGCGGCGATACAACCGTTTTCACCAGCCTTGCTGTTGCTGGACAGTATTCCGGTCTGCGCCTCGGTGTGGACAATGCCCATCCCACAAATCTGACTGTTACGAACTTCGCCAGCACCAGCGGCAGTTCGACGTCGTTCGACCTCAATGGCAAACAGCAAACTTTAAATGGTCTAAGCAACGGAGGCGCGGGCACGCTCAACATCATCAATCTGGATACAGGCAATGCTTCCACCCTCACTTTGAGTCCGACGTTGGACAGGACCAATGCCGCTGGCGTCACCATCCTCGGAGGAGCACCGGGCGGAACGCCGCTCGGAACAGTCAACATCGTTAAGGCTGGCACATTCACGCAGACGCTCGTGGGTACGCATTCCTACACCGGAACCACCACAGTCGATGCGGGCACCCTGCTCGTCAACGGCTCCATCAGCGGCAGCGCGACTACTGTAAATGCGGGCGGCACATTGGGTGGCAGCGGCACCGTCGGAGCGGTTACGGTCAACACGGGTGGCATACTCGCGCCGGGAACAAGCCCTGGCATTCTTACAGCCGGAAGTACGGTGTTTGCCGGAGGCACGTTCTCACTGGAATTGAACAGCGCGACAGTCGGCACCGGCTACGACCAGCTCTCGGTTGTGGGAAGCGTGGCGTTGGCGTCGAACTCGCCTCTCAGCATTACACTGGGCTACGATCCTGTGGATGGTGTGGACAGCTTCACCGTCATCAACAACGATCTATCAGACTCCATCACCACGACCGGATTCTTTACGTTTGGCGGCAATCCATTGGCCGAAGGCGCGCTGTTCACCGTGGGTGCACAGGATTTCACGATCACCTACGCTGGAGGAAGCGGCAACGACGTGGTTCTCCTTGCTGTGCCCGAGCCCGGCTCTGCTGCGATGCTGCTTGGCGGTATTGCGATGCTCGCAGGATTCCGCCGTCAGCGCCGCCATTCGTAAACGGTGCAAGCGTGAGATGCGCGATCGGCCCCCGGTGTCGCATTCCGGCGCGCCTGACGCGAAGGAGCGGCGTGGTTGTTCACGAAGTCACTTTGTGTACGATGCGCCGTTGTCCGGCGGCATGGATGCGTGCCATGCGAGCAAGGTCTTTGTCAGGCGGGCTGCCGCATCCGGATTTCTGGATGCCACGTTCTGCGTTTCGCCACGGTCGACGCTCAGATTGTAGAGTTGCGGTTCGCTCCCGTCGTATTCGCAGAGGAGTTTCCAGCCGCCATCACGGACGGCGAGGGCGGGTAGCAATTCCTTTGATGGCGGCATGGTTTTCCGGTCAGGTGGCCTGCGCCAGAAAATGGGTGCTTTGCGTGATGCATCGCTTTTTCCGAGCAGCACTGGCGCAACGTTCTCGCCGTCAAACATCATGCCCGACGCTGGCGCAATACCGGCAATCGCGAGTAGTGACGGCACGAGATCGAACGCGGCGAAGACGGATTGCTCGTTGAGTGAGCCCGCCTTCGATTTGTCCATGAGTCCCGGCGCCCACACGATGAGCGAGGAACGCGTGCCGCCTTCGTAAAGAGTGCCTTTGGTGCCTCGAAATGGGCCCGCACTGCCGGCGCCCGGTTCCGGACCGTTGTCGGAAAAGAGCAGGATGATCGTGTTGTCGCGCAAAGCTGGCGTGTCGCGGACGTGCGCGAAAAGTTTGCCGAGCTGGCGGTCGGCTTCGGTGAGCACCGCGTGGTAGAGGCCGCGTTTGTTGTCGGCCCATTTATCCACATGCGGCCAGAACGGGCTGTGCACGTCGTCCGGCCACACGTTCACGTAAAACGGCTTCCCATCCGCAGCGGCGCGGTCGATGAACGGAATCGCCGCATCGATAAATCCGCCGGTTATTTGCGACCGCTGCATCCAGGTGACCGGCTTTCCGAGCCGCTCTGCGTCGGCCCAGATCTTTCCCGGTGCCTCGGCACCGGGTTTCATCGTCAGTGGAAGCAGCTTTGCTCCCATGCCTTCGAAATTCGTCAGCGACGCGTCGAAGCCATACTCGGAAATTTCCGGCGCATCATCCACGTCGCGCTGGCCGCCCAGGTGCCATTTCCCGAAATGCCCCGTGGCGTAGCCGTTTTCGCGCAGGGTGCGCGCGAGCGATGGCGCTTTTGGATCGAGCCAATCGGCCACTCCGCGCCGCGCGTTGTCGGCGCGGTTGTTTAGGAATGACGTGATTCGCCACCGCTGTGGATACTGCCCCGTGGTCAGCGCGCAGCGCGACGGCGAGCAGATCGGCGAGTTGACGTAGAACTGCGAGAACCTGATTCCCTCGTGTGCGAGTCGATCCACATTCGGCGTTTGGGCTTCCTTGTTTCCAAAGCACGAGAAATCGCCCCAGCCCATGTCATCGAGCAAAACGACGATGATGTTCGGCCGCTGCGCTGCGTGCGTGTTCCGGGTGAGAACCGTTGCGATCGTGAGCAACGCCGCAAATGCGAAACTGAATCGGAGCAGACGGGCGAGTGGTTTTGGAAATGGAAACATTTGGATGCGTGGACCGGCAGGTTTGCGGCTGCACGTGCGGTATTGCAAGCGGTTCATGCGGCTGGCAGGCTTTGCGCCATGAAGTCACTCCCGGTATTGTTTTTTGCGCCCGTTCTGTTCGCCGCCGATGCGGATTCCGGGAACGAGTGGCCGGAGAAGATGCGCAAAATCACGCCGCGGGGATACGTTTGTCCGCGCGCGAGCGGGCCTGTCATCATCGACGGGAAAGCGGATGATGCGGCGTGGGCGGCTGCACCGTGGACGGATGATTTTGTGGATATTGAAGGCGACGCGAAACCGAAGCCCTTCCTCCGCACGCGCGCCAAAATGCTTTGGGACGATGAGTATTTCTACGTCACCGCCGATATGGAGGAGCCACACGTCTGGGGGACGCTGACGAAGCACGACTCGGTGATTTTTTACGACCCGGATTTCGAGGTGTTCATCGACCCGGACGGCGACTCGCATGAGTACTACGAGTTCGAGATGAATGCGCTGAACACCGGATGGGATTTGTTTCTGCCGAAGCCGTATAAGAATGGCGGGAAGGCCGATGACAGTTGGGAGATTCCCGGACTGAAGACCGCCGTTCACGTCCGAGGAACGCTCAACAATCCGGCCGACAAGGACGACGGCTGGAGTGTGGAAATTGCCATTCCCTGGAAGGTTCTTGCAGCGAAGGCCAACCGCCCGGCACCGGCGAAAGAGGGAGATCAATGGCGTGTGGGATTCTCTCGTGTCGAGTGGCTGATTCAGACCGTGAATGGCAAATACGAGAAGATTCCCGGGAAGCCAGAGCATAACTGGATTTGGTCCGCGCAGGGTGTCGTGGATATGCACCGGCCGGAGCGATGGGGGTATGTGCAGTTCTCGAAGGATGCCAGCGTGCCCCTCGTGCCCGATTTTTCGGCACCTGCACGGAACGTGTTGCACGACGTCTATTACGCCCAGCGCGCGTTTCGAAAAATGAACGGCAAGTGGGCGAAATCGCTCGGTGAGTTGGGCGCAAAGATCGGACAGGAAGCGGGCGATGTTTCGTTCAAGGTCACCGACGGCGGATGGGAGGCATCGGTTTCAATCACGACGCCCGGCGGTGCGCGACGCGTGTCGATCAATCACGAGTCCCGAGTTCAGGAGGAGCGGAAATGAAACGCGCCTGTCTCGTCGCTCTCACGTCGGGTCTGCTCGCGATGGTTCTCCCCGCGCCGGCTCTGACTCCTCCTCTGCCTGCGGATAAAGACATGCTCGCGGCGGCAGGTGCCAATCGCGGTGAGATGGAGCGCGCGCTCTCGCAGGTCCCTGACGACCGGCGGAGTGCGATGGAGTTCCTCATCGCGAACATGCCGGAACCTGATCTCCGCTCGCTGAAGGGCGATTTCCTCATCGAGAACGTGGCACTCGCGTGCGACGCGTTCGCCACGGCGCCCTGGGCCAAGGACATTCCGCAGGAGATTTTTTTGAATGAAGTTCTTCCGTATGCCTGTCTCAACGAGCGGCGCGATCCGTGGCGGAAGAAATTGAGGGAGATCAGTGCTCCTTTGATCGCGGCCTGCACCACGCCGGGCGAGGCCGCACAGGCGTTGAATCGGAAACTTTTCGGCACGGTCAAGGTGAGGTACTCCACGGCGAGAAAGCGCGCCGACCAGTCCCCGTTCGAGAGCATGGAAAGCGGTCTGGCTACCTGCAGCGGGCTTTCCATTCTGCTTGTCGATGCATGCCGTTCGGTCGGCATTCCGGCCCGTGTTGTTGGCACGCCGATGTGGGCAAATTTGCGGGGAAATCATACGTGGGTGGAAATCTGGGATTCCGGCAAATGGCATTTTTTGGGCGCGGCGGAGCCCGATCCGAAGGGGCTCGACCGAGGCTGGTTTGCGGGCGATGCAGCTAAGGCGCGGCGCGATATTCCCATGCACGCGATATATGCTTCGAGTTTCAAAAAGACGGGCGTGTCGTTCCCGTTGGTGTGGGATCCTTCGGTGACGTGGGTTCAAGCTGTCAATGTGACGGACCGATATGCGCCGGCGGTACAGGCCGCTCCGGATGGTCGTGTGAGGCTTTTGGTGCGCGTCCTCCGCGCAGGGAAACGGGTGGCGGCGAAGGTCGCCGTCAGTGACCCGTCCGATGCGGCAGTGAAGTTTGAGGGAACCAGCCGCGATGAGAGCGCCGACCTCAACAACATTCTTTGTTTCAATCTGCCGCGCGGACACACGTTCCGCATCGTGGTCGAGCATCAAGGAGAGACCGTTGGGCGCGATGTCACGACGACTTCCGGGACCGAGGTCGAGCAGATGGTGAACGTGCTTGTCGGGAAGTGAAACTGCACCTCGCGCTTCTTCTCGCAGTCCCGCTGTTTTGCTTCGGAGACGAATCGCGCGCCCGCTGGCAGAATACGCGTCTCGTCGGCGCGCCTGAAGGTCCGCCTCCGTATCGCGCGGTGCGATCGTGGCCGCAGCTTGCCACGCGGCCGCTCGTGTATGCCGCGGCTGAGCCGGGAACGGGACGGATGCTCTTCATCGAACAGCAGGCCGCGGATTGGGGCGCTTCGATGATGCTGAAGGCATTTCGGGATCCGGTCCGTGTTGAGACACTCCTGGAGTTCCCCGGTTACGCATACTGCATCGCGTTTCATCCGCGGTTTGCGGAAAACGGATTCGTCTTTTTCGGTGTGAACGAACCAGCCGAGGGCGGACGCAAGCATTCCCGCGTGCTCCGGTACACGATGCGTGATGGCAGGCCCGACCCGGATTCGCGTCGCGTCGTCATTTCGTGGGACAGCAACGGGCACAACGGCGCGGCGCTAGCATTCGCCGCCGACGGACTGCTTTTCGTATCGAGCGGTGATGGCACCTCGGATGGCGATGTGGACCTCGCCGGACAAAATATTGGCAGCCTGCGAAGCAAAATTTTGCGTATCAACGTCGATACGACGGACGACAAAACGCCGTACACGGTCCCGTCGGATAATCCGTTTGTGAACGTTTCGGGCTTTGCTCCGGAGACATGGGCCTATGGTCTTCGCAATCCGTGGCGGCTCACGTACGACGCTTTGTCGGACCAGCTTTGGGCGGGGGAAAATGGCCAGGATCATTGGGAATACGCGCGTCTCGTGCGACGTGGAGCAAACTACGGCTGGAGTCATTTCGAGGGAGCGCATGTTTTTAACGCGGAGCACAAACTCGGACCCGACCGGGTCACGTTTCCCGAAATTGAACATTCGCACGCCGAGTTTCGTTCGCTCACCGGCGGGTTCGTCTATCGGGGCGCGAAGCTGCCCGAGCTTGCCGGTGCTTACGTGTATGGAGATTTCGGCACGGGCCGCATCTGGGCGGCAAAGCACGACGGAAAGTCAATGCTTTGGAATCGGGAACTCGCCGACACGTCGTTTGCAATTACGAGCATCGTTGCCGATGCGGATGGCGAGATCCTGATCACCGATTACGGAGCGCCCATCGGAGCTCCGGGCGGAGGCGGTGGCGCGTTCTATCGTCTGGAGCCTTTGCGCGCCGAGCCCGCGCCGCCATTTCCGGTGCGGTTGAGTGAAACCGGACTTTTTTCAGACACTGCGGCGCAGACTCCTGCGCCGGGAGTTCTGCCGTATGAAATCGCGCATCCGGCGTGGCACGACGGCGCGGGGTCGCGTCGATGGATGGCGATTCCCGGTGGCGGAAAGCTGGAGGTCACGGGCGCAAAGAGCTGGTTGCTGCCCGATGGTTCCGCGTTTGTGCAGACGCTGACGATCGAAGGTCGCCGGGTCGAAACCCGCCTGCTCGTGAAACAGCAGGCCGATTGGGCGGCCTATTCGTACTTATGGAACGTGGAGCAGACCGATGCCGAACTCGCGCCCAAAGCGGGCGCGGATATCGCGGTGCAGCGTGTGGATTTCCGGCAACCGTGGCGGGTGCCGGCGCGTGCGGAGTGTCTCATGTGTCATTCCCGGCAGGCAGGTTTTGCAATCGCACTTTCCGAGCCGCAACTGGACATAGGCGGCCAGATTGAGCGATGGCGCGAAGCGGGAATCCTGAAGGGCGAACCGCGCCCCGCCGCGGAGCGTCATCCTTTTCGAAATGATACGCCGGAAGATCGGGCGCGGACCTATCTCGCGGCGAACTGTTCTCATTGTCACACGCTTTATGGCGGAGGAAACAGTGCGCTTGAGTTCGATTGGACCACGCCGCGCGAGAAGATGAACGCAATCGATGCAAAGCCGCAGCATGCGCAGTTCGGTCTCGTGGACCCGCGCATTGTGGCTCCGGGCGACATGGCGCGCAGCATTCTGCCGCTCCGCACGAGCCATCGGGGTGCCGGGCACATGCCGCCGGTCGGCACAAAGATTCCGGATCCCGACGGCACGCGAATCCTCGCGGAGTGGGTGCTTTCGCTGAAATAGGGAGCGTTTTTTTCCCGAGGCGCCTACACAAAAAAACCGGCGGAGCATCGCTGCCCCGCCGGTTTGGAATTCGGTCGTGTGGACCGAAATTACTTCAGGACGGCCTGGTGGAATTCGAACCAGTCGTCGAGGTTGTTGAGGTTCACCGCATCAGGCAGGACGCTGCCGTCATCAGCGATGCCATTCGCGCCGAGGATGCCCTTGCGGGTTTCGTCCGAGTGAATGTAGCTGAGGATGGCGAGGTTGTGCTTGTGGATGTCGGCCTTCGTGAGTTTTTTGCCGTTCTGGCGGACCCATGCTTCGAAAGCGGGGTAGGTGGGCTTGCTGCCTGCGATGAAGCTCTTCACGGCTTCGGGATCGAGGCCGAGTGCTGCGCAGGTCATCGAATCGTAGCCGGCGCCGAGGCCGGGATATCCGGCGGCAAGCTTGCCAGCGGCTTCGAGACTGACTTTCAGCCAGAGGCGTGGGAGATGCAGTGCGCCGAGCGGGCCGGCGACTCCGGAACTAATCATTGGGACGTAGCTCATGATATTGTGTGTGGTGTTTCTTGGTTTGTTGGTTTGTTTTTGACCCGCGGATTGCGGGCAAATTGGTTACTTCTTTTTCTTCTTCGGCGCTTTTCCGCGGCCTTTGAAGGTGAGTTCGGCGATGCCGCTCTTGTCGAGCTCACCGAATCCGAGCTTTGTGAGCTTCGTGTATTGCGCAAAGGTCGCCGCCGCGAGCGGGAGATTGAGCTTCTGCTTTTTGGCTATCTTCAGCGCGATACCGCTGTCCTTCGCCGCATGTGCGGCGCTGAAAAAGCACGAGTGGTCGCGATTCACCATGTCCTCGCCGTCGGTCGCGAGCACGCGGCTGTTTGCGCCGGTCTGGCTGAAAACTTCCATCACGGTTTTGAGGTCGAGTTTCAGCGCGTCCGCGAGGCCGAGCCCTTCGGCGAGCGCGGCGGTGTTGATATTCATCACCATGTTTACGAGCGCCTTTACCTGTGCGGCCTGGCCGGTCTTGCCGATGTGCCGCATCAGTTTTCCCTCGTCGGAGAGTTTCGTGAGAATCGGCTTCACTTTCGCGAATGTCTCTGCGTCGCCGCCCACCATGAGATAAAGCGTGCCGGCGCGGGCCTGGCTGATGGACGAAGCCATGCAGCCTTCCAAAGTGCGCGCTCCCGCCTTCTTCGCGAGCTTTTCGACGGCGATATGGGTGTCCGGCGAAATCGTGGCGCAGTTTACAAAGATGCGGCCTTTCGCGCCTTTCAGCAGGTTGTCCTTCTTGTTGGAAAAGACGTTCAGCTGCGCCTTGTCATCCGTGACTACGGTGATCACGACATCGCTCAGCTCCGTGACCCTCGCCAGCGAAGTGCATGATTCCGCGCCGATCTCCTTTGCGAGGTCCGCGGCGGCGGGCTTGTGGATGTCATAGACAGCAGTGACGTCGTAACCAACGTCTTTCAGGCGGCGGGCCATGTTGGCACCCATGCGGCCAACTCCAACGAATCCGATGCGTTCAGGCATAGTGGTAATGGTGTGAGGTAGAGCGAGCCTTTTAGCGGTGAGCATTTCGCTGGCAAGTGTGACATCTGAAAAACTTACCGACACGAGCCATCCGAACGCAGAAAGGACTCCAGATCGGCCAGGCCGGCGTGCGAGCCGACTTCGTAAAAGCGGTGCGTTGCCTCGAAGCCGGCCATCTTGCCACGCTCGACCAGTCCGCGTTGCAATCCGGCGAGGTCGAATGCGCCATCAGTTTCCTCGAATACGCTGCGCGTGAAAATGGACAGGCCGTAGTCGATGTGCCGCATCGACGCCGTGCGTTCCGTTTTGTCGTAGCGGACGATGCGCCCGCCGGAAAACTCGACATTGCTCGTGTCCCACGCGCCTTCATTCCGGAAGACGGTCATCAATGCCGGTTGCCCGCTGGCTCTCCACGCGGCCTCCACCGCGCGGAAATCCACGGGCAGATACGAATCGCCGTAGAGCACAAAAAACGCGTCGCCGAGCAGCGGCAGCGCACGCCGGAGCGCACCGCCGGTTCCGAGAAGCTGCGGTCCGTCGTGCGAGTAGGCTATATCGATTCCCCACGCGCCGCCGCTACCGTACTCGGATTCGATCATGGAGCCGAGATGGCCGATGCACAGAACGACGCGCGTGATTCCCTGCGTTTTCAAAAGGCGCAGTTGGTGGGAAAGGAACGGCTCGCCCGCGACGCTCACGAGCGATTTCGGGATGGTCTCCGTAATCGGCCGCAACCGCGTGGCGAGTCCGCCGGCGAGGATCGCGACGGGAAGGGGAGCGGTTGACGAAGAAGCCGGCGGCGTGGACATGTTTGGCGCGGCAGATTTACGCGGCACTTTGGAAACCGCCAGCACGCAATCAGATCGATTTCGCGACGTCCGGGGCCGGTTGAATATTCTTCTCGCGGCCGAGATTCCGTGCGTAAAACGCTGTCATGTCAAAAACCGTTCGTTTTGCACTCATCGGAACTGGAAACATCTCGGGCATTCACGCGGAGGCGATTCGCGAGATTCCCGGAGCCGAACTCGTGGCGGCCTACTCGCTCGCGGGCATGGACGCATTCTGCCAGAAATGGGCGTGCCAGCCCGCGGCTTCGCTCGATGCCCTGCTCGCGCGGACCGATATCGACGCCGTCTGCATCACCACGCCGAGCGGACTGCACGGCGAGTCGGCGATTGCGGCGCTCAACGCCGGAAAACACGTGCTTTGCGAAAAGCCAATCGAGATCACCGTGGAGAAAATCGACGCGATGCTCGCTGCGGCAAACAAAAGCGGCACCATCCTCGCGGCGGTGTTCCAGAGCCGGTTTGGTGAAGGCGCGCAGACCGTGAAGCGCGCCGTGGAAGCGGGCCGCTTTGGCCGGCTCACGATGTGCAGCGCGTATATCAAATGGTGGCGCACGCAGGCCTACTACGACAGCGGCGCGTGGCGCGGAACGTGGGAAATCGATGGCGGCGGCGCGCTCATGAATCAGGGCGTTCACGCGATCGACCTGCTGACGTGGTTCGCCGGTGTTCCCAGCGAAGTGAAGGCGAACATCGCCACGCTTGCGCACGACCGCATCGCCGTGGAGGACACGGCCGTTGCTGCGCTGAAATTCCCGAGCGGCGCGCTCGGCGTCATCGAAGGCGCGACGAGCACGTATCCCGGCTGGAACAAGCGCGTCGAAATCAGCGGCGACAAAGGCTCCGTGGTGCTGGAGGACGACAACATCAAGTTCTGGCAGTTCGAGCAGGAGCTTCCCGAGGACGAGCAGATTCGCAATGGCGGCGGCGGCGCGAACATCGGCGGTGGCGTCGCAAACCCGCTCGCCATCAGCACCGAAGGCCACCGGCGCCAGATCGAGGACCTTTGCAACGCCATCCGCGAAAACCGGCAGCCGGCCATCGGCGGTCGCGATGCGCGCAATGCCGTGGCCGTCATCCGCGCCATTTACCAGAGCGCGCAGACCGGTCAGACCGTCACCGTTTCCTGAACCCGATGAAGGTCATCGCGGCGCATTACCGGACCGGGGAAACGTGGGAGTTCTCGCTATCCGGCCGCCGCGTTGCAGGCAGGCGTCGCGTTCGCGCAAAAACGTCGTCGGTCTTCGGGCCGGGCTTTGTGGATCTGCAGTGCAATGGATTCATGGGCGTGGATTTCAACCACCCCGATGACACCGGCGAGGTCTGCGCCGAAGCGATTCGTGCGCTTTGGGAAACCGGCGTCGCGCATGTGCTGCCCACGCTCATCACTGCCTCGCGCGAATGGTTTCGCGAAAACATCGAGCAGTTGAACGAAGCGCTTTCCCTCGATGCCAACGTCGCCCGCAGCGTGCCGGGCTATCATCTCGAAGGGCCGTTCATCAGCCCGGCGGAAGGCGCACGCGGCGCGCATCCGCTGGCCGATGTCGCGCCCGTCTCCGTGAAGCTCTGGCGGGAACTGCAGCGCATTGCCGGAGGCCGGATCAAACTCGTCACGCTCGCGCCGGAACTCCGTGGAGCGGCTGCATTCATCGCGCGGCTTCGCGCGGAAAACGTGCTGCCCGCGCTCGGTCATACGCTCGCCACCCACGCGGAAGTCGCCGCGGCGTGCGATGCCGGTGCCATGATGACGACCCATCTCGGCAACGGCTGCCCGCAGACCGTGCACCGCCACAGCAACCCGATTTTCGCCCAGCTCGGCGAACCGCGCCTTGCCGCCAGCCTCATCGCGGATGGCGTCCATCTCCCGCCGGAAGTCCTCCGTTCCCTTGCCGCCGCGCTCGGGCCGCGCGCCATCCTCGTCACCGACGCCATGTCCGCCGCCGGTGCGCCGCCGGGCCGTTACAGCATCGGGAAGCTCGCCATCGAAGTCGGCGCCGACCGCATCGTCCGCCAGCCCGGCTCGCCAAATCTCGCGGGCTCCGCGCTCACCATGGATCGCGCCGTCGCCAACTTCACCCGCCTCACCGGAGCATCACTCGCCGACGCGTGGGATGCCGCCTCCCTGCGCCCGTGGTCTCTGCTTAAAAAGGCCCGCGTCGTTTCCAGTTCGCAGCCCAGCAGCACCGTCGTCGCCGACACCAGCGACGGCCTCAAAGTGCTCGCCACCCTGCACGGCTCCGCAGTGCTTTTCGCGAGCGGAAAGTGAGCCCGTCACGAAACAGGCCGCCCGGCGCTGATTCGGACTATCGTGGTCTTTGACTTCGGGCTCCAGCGGTAGCCGGTGAGTGCGCCGGTGACCGGGTCGGCGGTGAACACCATCACGCCGTGGCCGAGGCCGCTCCGTTTCCCGCTTGTGGCCAGCACTTCGGCGCGCTCGTCGTTGGGGCGGGAGTCGTCGCCGTGCGGAGACGACGTGGAATCGTACACCTCCACCACCCAGGTCCCGTCCGGCCCGGCTGCCGGGACGCTTGCAATCACCACCGCATGTCCATTCGAAGTCGCCGTGATGCGCTCCCAGGCCACCACATCGCCGGGGCGCAAATCCGAGGCTTTGGCCACCGCCTCCCAGCCCGGTTGCGGCTTCTCCGCAAGGCTGGCAAAGAGCGTCGCATACAGCCCCGGACTCGGGATGCGGCCCGGCTTGATACCCAGCGCCTTGAACGCCGATTCCCTCGCCTGTGGTGCGGCTTGCTTCAGCGCGTAGGACACGAACCCGACACAATCATACCGGTGACTCCCGGTCTTTGGGTCCACCTGGGTTTTGTGCTGATACAGCGTGCTCGTCAGCGTCTTGAATTGCCGGACCGCTTCATGAAACACCGGCCCGCCCGAAGCAGCCACGTCCGCCCCTCTCAACTCCCCGGACGCCCACCCGCAAACCACCCCGCCAAGAACGCAGCACCAGAATCGGAGCAATCGGGAAACTGCGGTGGTGAGGCAGGCACTGGTCGGGATGGATTGGTTCATGGGTGACTATTGGGCTGCTGCGGGGCTGCTGCGAGTCTGTTTAATTGTATCAGCGGCGGCGCAATCATTGACAGCCCGCCCCGCTCCGTCGACGCTCCACGCAGGAAGAAGTCATGCCCGGCAACTGTTTGGACGTAAGCAGGGGCGGCGGAAACGCCGATTGCTGCGGTCGGGGAGGCTTCTTCCGCTTTTTGTGTACGCGTCCGCAGTCGCCTACACGCTGAACTTCTCGCCCTCTTTGTGGGCGCGGCTCATGGCTACGAGGGTGTCGAGGATTTCGGCGAGGTCTTCGGGTTTGGCTCGGAGGAAGCGTTTCACCGCTCCAGGTTAAACCGAATCGGCGCCGTGAGTTGGGCTCCGGCGGTGGCGTTGGTCACGCGGCAGCGCCAGCCGCTTTCCACGGCGGCGCGGTCGAGACGGGGAAAGCCGCTGCTCTTGGCCACGGAGACCGCCGTGGGGCGTCCATCGGCGTTGACGGTGATTTTGACCATCACGACACCGTGCTCCCCGGCCGCTCTGGATTCCGCAGGATAAACCGGCGAGGGGCGTGTAGCAAATGAAGGCCGTCCTTTGGGCGCGCCGGCTCCCGCGCCACTCCCGGCTGCGGTTCCAGGTTTCGCGGCGGCGGTGCCATTGCCAGTGCCTCCGGCCGCTGTGACGACGGGCGGCTTTTGTGGTGGTGGTTTCTGCACGGGGCGTTGAGGGCGCTCTGGTTTGCGGGCGACAGGTCGCGGCGCTGGTGTGGGCTTTGGTGGTTCGGGCGGAATGACCATCTCGGGTTCCTTGGCAGGCGTCGGCGGTGGCTCGGGTGCGGGCTCGGGCATTGGCTCCGGCTGCGGCGTTGTTGGCTCGACAGGCGGCACTGCCGGTTCGGGCGGCGTCGGCACGGGCTCGGCGGCGGGCGGCAGCGGCGCGGGAGAATCGGGCGCGGATTCCACCAGCGTGACTTCCACGGAGTCGCCCTGCACTTCCAGCGACATGGGCGGTGTGGGTGCGCTTTTCCAAAAGACGAGGATCCCCGCGTGCATCCCGACTGCGAGCAATGCGCAGAGCCAGAGCGGCGCAGCGCTGCCTTCCGTAAAGCGAAACCCGGGCGTCCTCTCGTGCATCTACCGCGCGCGGGTCTCGAATGCGACTTTCGTGATTCCGAGCTTGCGCGTCTCGTCCAGCACCGCGATGGCGAGTCCGAGGCGCGCATTTTCATCGCCGTTGATGAATACGCGCAGTTCGGCGTTTTGCTCCTTCAGCTTCCGCAGCTCTGCCACGAGCTGCTCTTGCGAAAGCTCGCGTTTATCGAGGTAAAGCTGTCCGCTTTCCGTGACGCTCACCGTCACGTGGTCCTTGTGCTCCTGCGCGCTGCCGGTGCTGGCGGCCGGGAGAATGACCGGGATGCCGCGGTTTTTCACCATCGAGAGCGACACCATGACAAACGTCGCCAGCAGGAAAAACATGATGTCGATGAGCGGGACGATTTCGATCCGCGCGTGCTTTTTCGGGCGAAGGCTTGGGATGTGCATGCGCGGTGTTTATTTCAGGTGGAGCTCCACATGGCTGGCGGCGTCCTGGATCTCCAGTCGCGCCTCTTCCTGCCGGGCGTTGAGATAGTTGAAAGGGAGCAGCGCCGTGATGGCCACGCCGAGCCCGAATGCCGTGGCGATAAGCGCCTCTGCGATGCCGCCCGTGATGGCCGTGGGCGCGCCGAGCTCCGCCCCGCCGAGCATCCCGAAGCTGCTAATCATCCCCGTTACCGTGCCCAGCAGTCCCAGCAGCGGCGCGAGCGTGATGGCCGTATCGAGCACGGTGAGCCCGCGGTTGAAGCTCTTCAGCTCCCAATTCGCCGCGCGCAGCATCGCCTCGCTGAATGACTTCTCCCGGTGCGTCAGCGCATACGTCAGCGCCCGCGCCACAAAGTCGTTCGACTTCGCTCCGATGTCCGCAGCCGTCGCGAGATTGCCGCGCTCCACCTGCGTGAGAATGTCGGACACGGCAGCAGGATTCCGCCGGACGCGTTCGCGAATGATGAATACCAGCCGCTCCACCACCACCGTGAGCACGAGTACGGAGAGCGCGAGAATCGGCCACATGATGGGCCCGCCTTTGTGAAAGAGGTCGTGTATCATCGTTTAGGAAGTGGTACGGGAGCGAGTAGCCAAAAACAGAACAATTCCCGCGATAGCCGCAAGCGCAGCGCCGCCGGTGAGGACGCCGAGGACGATGTCACGGGCGTTTTTGTCGCGGATGAATGCGAGCTTGTGGAAGTTGCTGAAAATGTTCGCTTCGAACTGCCGCTCGCGGTCGGTGTGGCGGGTGACGCTACCGGTCGTGGTGCTGACATAGACGCGCGTCTCGGCGGCGTCGGCGGCATCGAAACGATACACGGGGAGGATGCGAAAGATGTTGATATACTCGGAGTCAAAAGCGGTGAGAAATGCGGTCTTCTTCACAAAGACGCCACCGAGGAAAGTGGACGCGATCTCGGCGGCATATCGTTCATCCTGCGCGGGATCGAATCGTCCATCGACGGCGCTGATGTAGGCGGGCGCGGCTTTGGGCGAGTAGATTTGATACCACGGCTCGCCGCCGATTTCGCGGATGTTGATTGCTTGCGCCGCTACGCCGGGGAGCTTTGCGAGCGCCTCCGCGGGCCCGATTCGAATGGCCGCGGTATTGAGCGCGCCGCCGGGTCGCGCTTGTGGCGGTGGCGACTGTGTGCGCGTCATGACAGTGTGGATGACACCGCTGAGCGACGACATGAGGATGCTGACGCTGAAGAGCAGGCCCAGCCAGCGATGGAGCTTACGGACGGATCTCGGATTCATAGGATAAACATACGCAGGGCGGCATCCGATGAAGGACACCGCCCTGCTCGACCAAACACCAATGGTTTACCAGCGATACTCGAAGCCGCCGAAGATTCCGCGTCCGTCGCCGGGGAGGAATTGCGCTTGGTTGAACGGGCCGGATTCGCTGATGACTCCGGTCGTTGCGGCATAGTGCTCGTCGGTGAGATTCTTCGCTTCTACGAAAACGGACAGTCCCTTTTCGTTGCGCCAGCCGACCTTTGCACCAAGCAGCAAGTAGCCGTCGGCGAAGAGCGTTCCGCGTGAATCGACGCGGTAGCCTTTCGGCACGTATTCGAGGTTGGGTCCAGCGTAGAAGCCGCTTGGGTGCTCATACATCAGCTCGGCGCGGACGTAGTGCTCGGGGATTCCGGCCAGGAGACCGTCGCCGTATGTGGCGTCGCCGTCGTAGCGGAAGTCGCTCCACAAGTAGGTGCCGCGGAGGACGAGTTTGTCCTCCGACATTTCGACCGCCGGAGCCAGTTGCTTGCCGCTGCCCGCTGCGACTGGCTTCCCGTGAGCAAAGAACAGTCCGCGGGCGACCTCCACGTCGAAGCCCAGCTCGACGCCCTGATGCACGGTGCGCCCCGCATTCACTGTCTGGCCGAGGCCGGGGGCGACTTGGAATTCGAGCAGTTCATTGTCGAGCCATGCGTAGTAGTAAGCGAGTTCCCAGCCAAAGCGTCCGCTGCGTCCACGTGTTCCGATTTCGGCGGTCGTCGCGGTTTGCGCGTCGAGTTTCACGAGACCTCTTCCGCCGCCGGAGGCGTCGGTGAGTTCGCCAAATGACGGCGGCTCGAAACTGCGGCTGACGTTTGCGAAGAACTGCACGTCCTTCGCCGGTTCATACAAAAGGCCGAGCTTCGGGCTGAAGCCCCACCAGTCCTGTGTGTCGGAATTGTCGGGGCCGAACGGGAAGTCGTCGCGGTTTTTGCGCTTTGCGTAGCTGACTTGCCCGCCGAGCGAGAGGGCGACTTTGTTTGTGATCCAGAATTGGTTCTGCGCGTAGAGGTCGGCGTTGAGTGCGGTCTGGTGGTTGTCGGAGAACTTCGCGCCGCGGTTGCCGAGGACGTTGGCAAAGCGGTTGTCTTCGGTGATTCCGTAGGTCGGCGCGAGCCCGATGGTGAAGCGGTTTTTGTGTCCGGCGAGTTCGCCCGTGTAGTCGTAACGGAGGTTCAGCCCGAAGTCGTTGGATAGCTGGTCGATGACGAAGAGGATCGGGTGATCGAGGTCTTTGTGCGCCCAGAACGTACTGAGCGAAAGGCGATGGTCGCCGTTGAGCCAAGTGGTTTTGTTCGCGACGCGGAAGAGCTCGAAGTCGCGCTTCCAGTTGCTATCCACGTAGTCGAAGATTTTCACAAACGCGTTGCGCTGCGCGGCGTTGGGTGTGGTTTTGAGCTGTGATTTCGTGAGGTTGCCGGGCAGCTCGGAATCCGTCTGCGCGTAGGTCACGTAGAAGCGTGTCTCCAGATTCTCGTTCAGCTTGTAGCCGAAGTTCGCGAAGAGGCGCTGGCTGTTTTGCTGGCTGTGATCGCGGAAGCCATCCTGCGAGGCGTGGGAGAGGCTCACGTAGTAATCGAACGCGCCGATGACGCCGCCCGTCGCAAGCTGCGCCCGATAGCTCTCGAAGCTCCCGTATTCTCCGCGAAGCGAGAGTTTCGGGGCATCGTAGCCGGTGGGCGAGGTGAAGTTCACCGCGCCGCCGAGTGTCGTCGCGCCAAACTCCAGCGCGTTCGCGCCGCGATAGACTTCGACGGATTTCGCAGTGAGTGGGTCGATGGCCTGGAAGTCGAATCCGCCATCGGCGAGATTCACCGGCACGCCATCCTGCATCAGCTTCAGCCCTCGTCCGTGGAACGTCCGCTGAATGCCGGAGCCGCGGATGGAAATGCGGGCCTCCTCCGCGCCGAAGCGCGGTTGGACAAACACGCCCGGAGCGTAGTCGAGCGCGTCTTTGAGCGTCGTGGCGCGCCCGCGTTTATACGTGTCGGCCTCGATTACGGTTACCCCGCCGGGAGTCTGCTGAACTTCAGCGCGGAGCATTTCCGTAATGGGCGTGGTGAGTGAGTTTCTGCGCGCAGTGACGACCGTTTCCGGTAGCCGATCTGCAGCAAATGTGGTGAACGCGGCTATGGAGCCGCAGAGGATGAGTTTGGTTTTCATATTGTGTGTTTTGTTCTCGGGAGAGCGTTTAGTTTTTCGGTGTTTGCGCGGCCTCCATCGGGCACACGCATTTGGCATGGGAGACGGCTTTTGATGGATCGCCGTTCATGACTTCGGGCGGGTAGCCGACGAGCGTGAGCGCGTTGGCGAGGTCGCCGTTCGGGATGGAGGCGGCGTGGGTGATGACGAGTTCCTGGCGGTCCTCGCCTTCAAACCGCGTAGCGCGGATACCGCGGAACTTTGCGAGTTCCTCGGAGACTTGGTTGCGACACGCGTCGCATTTGATGTCGGGCAGACGGCAGCGATATTCCGCGTCGGGCCCGGATGGTGTGCGCGACTTTTGGGCCGCTAATACCACCGCGACCAGGGCCGCGATGGCGATGAGATATTTGTACATTTGGATATTGTTGATTGCGATGGGGAGCGCGGCTGCTGACTTGCGAATCTCCACTCGGGAGACGGTGCCTCTGAACCGGTCTATGACCATCACGGGCAGACAACCACCCGCAGTGAATGCGCTTCCCAGACGCTCGGCTCGATCGGCAACCGTCCCCCGATGGAAATCGGGTTCCTCCGCCCCGCCCGGATACGGGCGTGCTCGGAAAAGACAGTCGGAATGGGCGCCTCCGTATCAGAATCGAAACGACTGCCAACGCAGCCGAATTCGCCGCGCGAGACACGCAGCCGGGAACTTATTCCGCGCAGAGTACGCCCTGTTATGCCAACGGCGGCGGCGTAGGAGGAACATCCGTGCGGACCAAAGCCGAAGTGACGAATTCCGGCCACCGCATCTCGCCTGCAACTGCGGATTCCGGCAGGGCAAAGCATACCAATTCTACAAACTTGATCTCCCTCGTGTTCTTCAATGCCGGGGCTTCGGGCGCTTCCTTCTGTTCCTTTTCCCGCACGTCGGAGATTGCGGCGCAGAGCGGGCACGGGTGATCGCCGTCAAACGTCGTCGCCACCGCCGAACTCACGGAGCCTTCCTGCGAGCGCGCGACGAGCATCCCTGTCCAAGCTGCCGTTTGCAGCAGCACCCAGTGCGACCCGCTCAAGTAGAGCGCGCAAAAAAGCGTCACAAAATGTCGGATGCACGAGTTCAACGCACCGTCATTAGGCTCGGGCGTGCGACTAGAAAAGGAAAATTACCTCACCACTTATACGTAAGCCGAGCCCTGAACATCCGAGGCTCGGCGGGGTGGAGGTGCGTGTCGTCGAAGCCGCCGAGCGGCTCGCCGCGCCGCATCATCGGCCGCGCGCGCAGCTCCTCGCCGCTGGTCCGCGCCTGCGAAGCCGCGCCCGCCGTGCCGAGAAGATTGTCGCGTTTTCCGACCACCACCGTCTCTTCCATGACGGTAGTTTCCTGCGCCCACAAAACCGGTGAAAGGCTGGCGAGCGCAACGATGGCGAATTGTTGAGAGAGGATGTGTTTCATATTCGGCGCTTTGAGTCGTCTTTGGGTTGTTTAGTTTTACGAACAATCGCAGACGGCCCCGAGATGAAAGGAGCCATCCGCAGAGAGCTACGGACTTCGATGAAATCCGCCATCGCTCCCGACAAGTGGCTGCCCCGCTCAATGCCCACGCCTTCCGCGAAATGCAAATGCATTTTGTACTTGTGCATCCAATCGCATCCGCTATTCGAGAGGCACTCACCGCCGTAGAAGGCTGGGGATGTCTGGGTCGACCTTCTGGGGGAATAGTCGGTCCGGCTCCCCAGCCTTCTACGGCGGTTCGCTTTTTTAATCGGGGCTTGGGGGAAAGTGGGTGGAAATGGCTCGGAATCGGGGGTTTTACTCTGTTGCAGAGGGGCCGCATCCGTCGGGTTTGGGGTCGATGCAGGGGAACATCGGGGTGAAATCCGTCGGGTTTGAGGTCGCATCCGTCGGGTTTGGGGTCGATGCAGGGGAACATTGGGGTGCAATCCGTCGGGTTTGGGGCCGCATCCGTCGGGTTTGGGGTCGATGCAGGGGAACATCGGGGTGAAATCCGTCGGGTTTGAGGTCGCATCCGTCGGGTTTGGGGTCGATGCAGGGGAACATCGGGGTGCAATCCGACGGGTTTGGGGTCACATCCGTCGGGTTTGGGGTCGATGCAGGGGAACATTGAATGCGATGCAGAGGTGCATCGCGGGCGATGCGGGGCTGCATAGGTGGCGATGTGTCAATACATCGACGGGCTTGTTTTTTTGCTTGCATGGGGATGCGGGCAGTGGTTCTGGATCGCGCCGGACGGTCGCTTTTTCAAGTGCCCGCCCTCCTCAAAACAAACACAAAAAACAACAAGGTCTCCTCATGGCGTATTACGACGATCCCAACGTTTTCTACGATGCGGATGTTTTTTATGACTCGGAGGAGTCCCCAACCAAGAACAAGAAAATGGCTAGAATCCTACGAAACTGGTCCCGCTTGAGCCGGCAGGCTCGTGTGAATGCGGGGAAACTCGTCGCTACAAAACTCGACGGCAACGCGAATGTGCCGAACCCGATGCCGACTGTGGCGGCGCTCAACACGGCGGTCGATGCGGCGCAGGCGCTGATCACGGAGGTGGCGGAAGATGAGCAGGCGCTCGCGGAAAAGCGCTCACAGCGCGATGCCGCGATCGATCTCGTCGTAAAGCTGCTCGGGCAGGAAGCAAGCACAGTGGAAGGCGCAACGGCGGGCGATCCGACAAAAATCCTGAGCGCGGGATTTGAAATCGCGGAGCTGGTGGGTGCGCCGGTGGGTGTGCTGCCCGCGCCGCAGGACCTGCGCTCGACGGCGGGCGACAATGAGGGCTCGCTGGATGATTCGTGCGATGCGGTGCCCGGTGCTGCGACGTACGAATGGCAGACGACGGCAAACCCCAACGACCCGAATTCGTGGGTGACCCGCGCGACGACGACAAAGTCTTCCGTCACCATCACCGACCTGCCGAGCGGGACGCGGATGTATTCGCGCGTCCGCGCCCACGGCGCAGCGGGCCCCGGCGCATGGAGCGATGTGGCGGTGAAGATGGTGCCGTAATTTGAACCAATGAAACACCGGGGGCGGGTCTCGTTTGCAGGCCCGCCCCTCGTTGTTTCGCAACCTTGCTAATACTTATGTCATTCGATCCTACCAAACCCGTGAACGGTGCCCGCGTGGTCGCGGCGGAATTGCGCGATCAGTTCAACGGCCTCAAAGCGCTCATCGATGCCGTGCCCGCAGGTCCACCGGGGCCCGCGGGTCCGGAAGGGCCGGTGTTTGCGAGTGTGCAAATCGGCAGCGTGACGACGGGCGCGCCGGGCTCGGCGGCTTCGGCTTCGGTGAATACGTTTGGGAACAATGTGGAAATCTCCTTCACCATCCCCGAAGGCCAGCCGGGCAGCGGCGTGACGATGACGGA
>SXWH01000180.1 GCA_005791535.1 Verrucomicrobiaceae bacterium
GCAGCGCGATGATGGCGACGACGATCATGATTTCGACGAGTGTGAAGCCGCCGCGTTTTGTGTTCAGTTTCTGTAGCATAGTATTATTTCTGTTTTGGTTTATGTGTTGTTTTGATTGTTGCGGTTTCCCGCTACGGATGTTCTTTAAGCATTGATGGTGCCAAGCGATGCCACGGATCTGATTTTTATGAAGAAAGCAGGATTTGCCTCTGTATGAGCGCCCGCCCAAATCTGTCTTTCAGCCGAATCCCATTGGCCGTCTGGGTGTTTTTCGGGGCCTTTCTCATCCAGTTTCTCGTTCTCCAGTCGATCGCGAACACCCGCTACTTCCTGCCCGAGAGCGACGACATGAAGTTCTACAACGATTGGGCGCTCCGCATCGCGGGCGGCCAGTGGTCGGATGGAAAGGCATTCTACGGCATGCCGGGATTCGCCTATGCGCTGGCTGCGATTTACACACTCACCGGCGGCTACAATCATGACTACTCCCCTTTCCTTATTGGTCAGTTCAACGCAGCGATGCACGCGCTGACGGCGACGTTCATTTTTCTGATCGGACGCCGGATTTTCGGTTCCGAGCGGCGTGGACTCACTCTATCGCTGACTGCGGTAGCCGTATGGCTGGCGCTGACGCCTGCGCAAGTATTCACGGCGATTTTGATGCCCACATCATGGGTCATTTGCGGCTATTGGGGAACCGCGTATTTTCTCCTCCGCACGTGGCAGGAAGGCAAACCGAAGCAGCCGTTCGCGTGGCTGCTCGCGGGAATCGCGACCGGACTCATCGCAAGCACGGTAGCGACAATCCTCATGCTTCTGCCGCTCGCCATCCTGTGCATCGCTCTCACTTCCCGCGGGGTCAAACAGCGAGTGATTGCTGTTCTCGCTGCGCTCGCCGGTGCGTTCGCGGTCTCGTCGGCTTTCTCCGCTGCATTCGATTTCAGCGCGACGCGGGCCATCACGGCCGCCGTCGCGCTGGGCTCCGTGGGCGTTCTCTATTCCCTGCAACGCGACTCCATTCAAACGGCCATTCGCGCCGCGCTGCTGCTTGCAGGAGTATATCTGGCAACTTCGCCGGTCTGGCTGCACAACCGAATCGTTGGAAAGGACAATGTTTTCCTTTCCGCACATGACGGACTGAACTTTTACGTTGGCAACCACGCGGAAGCGAACGGCTATACGAAGATCCCCTCTACCATGAGTTCCTCGCAGGAGGGAATGCTGCGCGATTCCGAACTCATTCCGCAGGCCGAAGCGGGACGTGCGATGAAGCGGTCCGAAATTTCCGCATACTGGAAGGCGAAAGCAAACGCCTACATCCGCGACAATCCCGGCGACTGGCTGCAATTGCTCGGACGGAAGTTCGCGAACTTCTGGAACATCTATCAATACGACGACCTCAGCATCATCAAACTTCTGCGCGATGAGGGCGCGGTTCCGCCTGGCTTTCGATTCGGATTCATCGCAGCGCTGGGACTCGCCGGTCTGCCGTTTTGCTGGATGCGCTGGCCGGCAAGCCGGTGGATTATCGGAGCAGTCGCGTTGCATGTCTTTTCGCTGATGCCCGTTTTCATCACCGAGCGATACCGCCTCGCCGCCGCGCCGGGCCTGATTCTGCTGGGAATCGGAGGGCTCGCGATTCTGCAAGAATCCCTCGCGTCATCAAAAATGGGTCGCGTCGCGATATCAATAGCTGCACTGGTGGCCGCCGCGGCGTTCTGCACGCTTAGCCGTGCGGATGCAGGCTGGGCGCTCGATTACTACAAGGCGGGAATTCGCGCGACGCAAACTTCCATGCTGGCGAAAGCGCAGGGCAATCCAATCGCATCACAGGCAGCGCTCGAGCGCGCGCAGCGCAATCTCGAGACGGCGTATGCCTACGTGAATGGAAATGCCGATCTGGTTTTCGCGATGGGAAATCTCTGGATGGAGAAAGGCGATCCCGCCCGGGCGGAACGGTGCTACCTGCGCGCCGTGGCAATTTCAGCCTCCGTGAACCCTGCACGTGTTCACGACGGCGCACTCACCAATCTCGGAATGATCGCCGCCAATCGCGGCGCATGGGCCGAGGCAGAGCGCTATTTTTTGGAATCACTCCACTTTGACCCTGCCGATGCTAAGACGTGGTTTTCGCTCGCCGAGGCGCGGGAGAAATCCGGCAACCTCACGGGAGCCCGCGAAGCCGCTCTTCGGGCGCAAACCCTGCGACCGGGGCATCCGGATATCGAAGCCATCGTACGTAAACTCCCGGCCGGAAATCCGTAACGGCAACGCAAGTTTGTTCCGATGGACAAACGCCGGATCCAACGGCACTCTCCGCGCCGAATGAAACGCTTCCTGGCGCTGCTCGCCGTCATTTGCGCGGCAGCAATCTACCTCAGCATCGAAACCACGAAACCCGGCATCGCACCTGCGCGTCCGGAACAAATTTCGCCGACACCATCCGCGGACGAAGTCCCGGCCGCGTCGCTACCACCGGAGAAGCCTGTCGCTTCCAAAGCGCACGGCATCGTTGACGAGGATTCGCTGCTGCACTCGCGTGCAGACATCCGCTGGCAGCAAAAGCTGCCGCAGCCCGCCCTCGAAGCGTTTCGCGACTGGAGCCTGCGTTACGTCGAAGCGAAGCCTGAAACAAAGAAAGCGATGGAGCCGGCCGGCATCGCCCTCGCCGCGACCCGCCGTGGCGAGATGCTCGCGCTGATGCAGAGCGACCCTCAATACGCTGTGGAACGGGCTATTCCCGTAACCGTCTGGCGACAGATGCCGCCATTGGTGCGTGCGCACCTCGAAACGCGCGTGGATACAAAAGCTGACGTTCTCGTCGAGGCCCGCCGCCCGATGCCCGGAAAGAAGGTCGCGCCCATCGCGCTCACGGCTCTGATTGGAACCGAGAGTTTCCCGGCGTTCGGCGAGGCGCGGACGATCACGAAATTTGGCATCCCGGTTTCCGGAATCTCGCTCTCCGCGCAGGATACTCCGGGAATCCGGATGGTCGCGCTCAGCAAGTATGCAGGCCGCGTGATGGAACCGGTCGAAGTCGCGGAAGCAAAAGCGCAAAACGGCGGTGAAACCGTCTGTGAGACTTCCGGTCAATCATCCACGATTACCAACACCGAAGTTGCGATCAACTCCGGTGGAAATGCCGACTTCTTCTGCGGGCCTGCTCACGCATTCGCGGCACTCGACGGGAATTCCCAAATCGCGCTCGCTCCGCCAATCGCCGAGGCCGGCTATCAATCGACCGGCGATCGTAAAATCCTCATCTACCGCGTCGATTTCTCGGACTACCAAGGCCAGCGTGTCGACGAAGGAACGCTGAATACTCTCATCACAAACCTCCGTTCGTTCTGGGACGAAATGTCCTATGGCAGCTTCCGCTGGGTGGCTCCGGTCGCGAATGGTTCGCGGGTGACTCCCGTGCTCCGCCTTCCGCTGACGTCCGACAATTACACGAACCTCGGGACGTTCCTCGGCGCATGCCGCACGGCCGCGCGCGCTGCGGGCATCGAACCCAACGATTTCGACTTCGATATGGTCGTGACTGCGGCCAAGCCGTCAGCGTCGTTTGGCGGTGTGGGCTACGTTGGCTGGAAGGGTTGCTGGCTCGCGAACTCACAATGGAACCTTTCCGTCGGCTCACACGAACTCGGTCACAACGTCGGCCTCAATCACGCGAATTATTGGGACGTTCCGGGCTCCGATCCAATTGATGACGCCGGCAACTCCGTCGAGTACGGCGATAGCTACGACATCATGGGCACCGGCGGAAACGACACGCGCCGCCACTTCAACGTCCGGGAGAAAAACTACCTCGGCTGGGCTCCGAATTCCTCAATCCACACTGCGGGAGCAACCGGCACATACCGCATTTACGCGATGGACAAAAAATCCACCGGCACCGCGAATCAGAAGCGTGGAATTAAAATCGACCGCCTCAACAGCGGCGACGACTGGTGGATCGATTACCGGCAGCTTTACGCAGCATCGAACAATAACGCCAAAAACGGCGTGTGGCTCCACTGGGGCGGCACTGGTAATCAGAAGACAAACCTCATCGACCTCAACCCAGGCGGAACAAAGGACGATTCCACGCTCCTAATCGGCAAGACGTTCAAGGACGAATCCGATTCTGCGAATCCCATCTACATCACACCGCTTGCGCGCGGTAACACGGACCCGGACTGGGTCGACGTCAGAATCTCGCAAGGAGGCGGACTGAATCAGCCACCGACCGTGTCTATGGCCGCTACCAACACGACGCCTGCGGCAAACGTGAACACGACAATCACGGCCACGGTCACCGATCCGGACGGCGACAAGTCGATCTCGTATTTTTGGGACATGGGCGACGGAAGCTCGGTGACGAACAACTCGCCGACCATCACCTACAAATACCCGACCAACGGAAACCGGACCGTTCGCTGCACCGCATCCGATGGCCGGGGAGGCACTGCGACCGGATCGATCATTATCAAAGTAGGTGGGCAGACCAGCTTCTCGATTACCGGAACCGTTCGCAATGTAAGCGGCAACCCGATGGAAGGCGTGACCGTAAGCGCCGGTGGAAACCGCACAGACCTTACCGACGATTCCGGCAACTACGTCATCACGAACCTTCCCGCCGCGAGCTACACACTCACAGCCACAAAGCCGGGACTGACGATCAACTTGAGCAGCGGCATTTCGAATCCGGTCACCGTGGGACCGGATCGGTCCGGCATTAATTTCACCGTCGCACCGGGCGTGCCGAGCCTCGGCAGCATGAAACCGGCAATTGCCGACGCCGGCTCGAACACCGGAGATATCACGCTCCCGCTCACGGACCCGGATACTCCGCTGACGAACATCACGCTCACCGGCACCTCTTCGAACACCTCGCTGATTCCAAATGCGAATATCGCTTTCGGCACGCGGGGAACAGCGCGCACGTGCCGCGTCACCGCGCCTTCCAATAAAACAGGAACTGCGACCATCACGATCACCGCCCGCGATCCGCAAAACAACCAGACGACCACCACATGGACCGTCACGGTGAATAATAATCCAACCATTACCGGAACTACATTGACGACCGGACAGAACACACCGGTCGAGATCGACCTCCGCACACTCGTGACCGACGACAATGTCGCCAACAGCGTTCTCGCATTCGAGCTTTCGCGTGTCATCGGCGGCACGGCCATGCTCCTCCCGGATGGCTACACGGCGCGATTCACTCCCCTGCCCGGCTACCAGGGCGCCGCGAGTTTCCGCGCAACTGCGCGGGATCAGTCGCTCAGTTCGCGCCTCGTTCTGCTTTACGATTTCGAGCCACCGGATGTGACGACCGATGGCCGGACTTCCGATCGTGGAAACTACAACCTCGATGGAACCCTGAACATTGTCGGCACGAGCGAGTATAACTACCGCAACGAAGTGCCGGCTCAGCTCGCGCCGTTCAGTACCAAATCGCTGAGCTTCTCCGACAACGGCCTCGACAGTTCCGCGCGCCTCATCCGCACGATTCCCGTCACGGACTTGGACTTCAGCACAAACTCCACGGGATGGTCATTCAGTGCGTGGGTAAACCGGCGGAGCAACAAGTCCGATGATTTCATCTTCCACATCGGGGCCGGCGATGGCTTCGGGCCTGAGGATGAGCTCCAGCTTTATTTCCCCGAGAATCAAAACACGGTCGTCCTCGCAAAGTATGGCGCGAACGGACTCATCACGGGATTCACTGCCGACAATGTGGCACCGGGAGAATGGCACCATGTCGCGGTGACCTGCACGATTCCAAGCGCGGGTCAGGGCGCGTTTTCGCTTTACCTCGACGGGTTCCTTGTCGGCACGACCGACCCTGTGCCGATTGCATTCTCACAGACTTCGGCCGTCGTATTTGGAGGCCATCCTTCATCGGCAAATCCGGGTCGATGGTTCGATGGCTCCCTTGATGACGTTTCGATTTATAGCAACGTGCTTCCGCACTCCGATGTGGCCGGACTTGCCCGGCTTGGAACGCGCCATTACCTCGGGCAGGCGGCAACAGCCACGATCAATGTCAACATCGCCGGCAACAACGACGCGCCCGTCGTGCAGCCGATTGCAAACCGCCGCGTTCCTTCCGGCGCGGACGCCGACTCCGTGGGCGTGTTTGTTTCTGACGCCGAGACTTCTGCGCGCGATCTCACAGTTACCGCGGAATCCAGCAATCAAGCGCTCGTTTCCAATTCCAATTTGATCCTGATTCCGCCCTCGCCGTGGAACAGCAACGACGTGGGCGCTGTCGGCGCAGCCGGAAGCACAAGCGAGGCCGCAGGAACGCTCACCGTTCGAGGCTCCGGCTCGCGTCTGGACGGAACGCAGGACGAATTCCGATTCGTGCATCTCCCGATGACAGACGACGGCGAGGTGATCGCACGTGTCGTCAGCATGGACTACACGCATCAGGAAGGGCGCTCGGGGATTATGTTCCGCGCAGGCACAACGGACAACGCGGTGTTCGCCTTCATCGGCGTGGGCCCCGGTTCCAGCGCTATTTTCCAAGCGCGACTGGCCACTGGCGTCAGCACAACGACCGTCGCCGAAATTCCACGCATCCCGATGCCGCGCTGGCTGCGCCTCAAACGCGAAGGTAGCACGGTGAGCGCTTATCAGGCACCGGACAATGGCGGAGTTCGGGGCGACTGGGTGCTCGTGGGGACACAGCAGATGAGTTTCCTGCCACAGACCGTCAACGCAGGCGTCGCGGTGAACAGCCACGTGAAAGCGACTACGGCGACCGCGCTTTTCGACAATATCACCGGCGACATCGCGAACGGCGCTAAGCGCAAGCTCATCATACTCCCCACCGGTGGAGTCGCCGGCTCGACGACGATCACGGTTTCGGTGAGTGACGGTAGTCTCTCATCGAGCACAACGTTCAACTTCAGCACGAACACTGCGCCATCGATCTCACCGGTCGCCGACCAAGGTCTCGCGCAGGGCACACTGAGCGCAGCAATCCCGGTGACCGTTGGCGATGAGGAAACAGATGCGTCAGCAATCAGCCTGACCGGCACGAGCAGCAATCAAAGCATCATCGCCGACGCCGGGATTTCCATTACCGGCTCCGGCGCCGACCGCTCGATCACGCTCCAGGCAAAGCCCGGCGTGAAGGGGCTTGTGGAGATCACACTCACTGCAAACGACGGCCAGCTTTCGTCTACACGGAAGTTCCGGGTGTTCGTCGCGCCCGTCGGCACGATCGTGGTCAACGTGCAGGGCTTCGGAGCGGTAAGCGGATACTTTGGTGAAAGCATTCAAACGCCGGGCCGTCCCATTTCGATCTCCGCAAAAGCCGTGAGCGGTCAGGCATTCCGCGGATGGCGGGGTGTCATTTCGACATACGATCCGAAGATCACATTCACGATGCCCGACGTGATGTATCTCGAAGCCATCTTCGAGCCATCGCCATATCCCAGACAGTCGGGAACGTGGAACGGTCTGGTTTTAAACGACCCACGCACCCACGCACGAACCGGAGGGATTGTGACGAGCGTGAACGCCGCTGGAGCATACTCCGGAAAACTCACTTACGCAGGGAAGACCTGGCCGTTCCGCGGAATCCTGCACACCGATGGCACGGCGGCGGATGCGACGATCACGCGAAAAGACCTCGCCCCACTAGTCATCAGTTTCAAATGGGATGGCGTCCAACACCTGATGACGGGCGTCGTCACGGAAGGCACGGGTTCCTCGGCTTTCGTAGCGCACCATGCTTTGTTTACGTCATCGCTGCGCCCACAGGGCTCACAGCGCCCGCTTCCGATTGCATGGCTGGGCAAGGTGACGGCGCTGATGGCCGCCGATCCGATCGGCGGACCAATCGGTTCCGGCTATGCGGCGGGCTCGGTTTCGGGAAGCGGCTCGGTTAAGTTGTCGGGCAAATTCGCAGACGGCACTCCGTTCACTTCGTCTGCGTTTCTTTCCATCACCGGCGATCTCCCATTCCACGTCCCGCTCTACAAAGGCCTCGGCTCGGCGACGGGATGGCTCATCTGGCGTAATTTGCCGACCACCGATTTCACCGGATCCGTGACAACATTCCGCCCGGCTAACCCGAGTGACCCGACGTTCAGCACCGGTTGGCCTGACGGCGCGACGCTGAATCTCACCGGTTCGTATTTCAACTCGCCGCACGCGGCACGCACCGGACAACCCGAAATCCCGCTGTTTACCGCGCTCCCAACGGACGACGCGGACGGGAACGCAGTTCTCACTCTCGACGGGGCAGGCTATATTTCGGTGACTCTCGAACTGCATATCTCTTCGCTTGGCAAACTCACACTCGGACCTCTTCCCGATGGCGAGAAATTCAAGCTATCGCTGCAAACCACCACCGGGCTGATTTCCGGAACCGTTTCGAGTGGAGGCAAAGCAATCCGTCTCGGTGGCGCGGTGCTTCAAAAGTCACGGACGGCCGGCGGATTTACGATCACAACCGGCGCTGCGGGGCTTTTCTCGGTGGATCTAGCCGAGTAACTCAGCGCTCGCGCTTGGCGGACAGCACTTGCTCGATTTTGCCAAGTGGGAGGCAGTTCACAACATCTTCGCGGGTAAGCCACCCTTTCCGCGCCACGCCAATTCCGAACGAAACGAAACCAAGCTGAGCAGTGTGATGTGCGTCGGGATTAATGGCGCACTTTACCCCCTTCGCCTTCGCTGCAGCCCAGTGTCGCCAGTCCATATCGAGCCGGCGTGGGTTGGCGTTGAGTTCGATGATCGTTCCTGTCGCCGCAGCAGCATCGATGATAGCGCCAACATCCACTGAATACCCGTCTCGTTGGAGCAGCAATCGACCGGTGAGGTGGCCGAGCATCGTTACGTATTTGTTTTCCATCGCGCGAATAATCCGGTCCGTCATCTCCGCTTCGGGAAGCTGGAACGACGCGTGAACACTCGCGACGACGTAATCGAGTTGCGACATGATCTCGTCGGAAAAATCGAGCGTGCCGTCCTTGTGAATATCCACTTCGCTGCCGGCAAAGATTCGGAACTCGCCCTTATACTCCGCGTTCAAAGCGCGGATTTCTTCAAGCTGCGCGAGCAGGCGTTTCTCATCGAGACCATGGGCCTGGAAAGATGCCTTCGAGTGATCTGCGATTCCGAGATACTGCATGCCTATTTCCTGCGCTGCCTCGGCCATTTCGCGGAGCGAACTCCTACCGTCACTTGCCGTCGTGTGATTATGAAAGCACCCGCGAAGATTCTCCAGTTCGATCAAACGTGGAAGCGTGTGCTCCTCCGCAGCTTTAAATTCTCCGAAATTCTCACGCAACTCCGGCTCAATGTAATCGAGATCAAGCGCGCGGTAGAGGTCCTTCTCTTCGCGAATTTCCGGAACGGGCTCCGGCGTTACACGCGGCTTTTCGTCTAGGCCCAATCGATATTCATTGAGTGTCCATCCGCGAGCCAGGGCTCGCTGACGCATGACGATGTTGTGCTCTTTCGATCCAGTGAAGTAGTTAAGCGCAAATGAGAACTGATCGTCTGTCACGACCCGTAAATCCGCCTGAATCCCGCTCTTCAAACGCACGGATGACTTCGTCGCACCATGGGCCATGACATTTTCCACCATCTCATGCTTCACGAAGAACTCGCTCACCGATTCCGGCGATTTCGTTGAAACAAGAAAATCGAGATCTCCGCAGGTTTCGCGTTTCCGACGGAAACTGCCACACGCTTCGACGCGAATCACCTCGGGCAACGAGCGAAGATCTTCGAGCATCGCACCGGCATCGGATGCGACATCACCGAACCGGAATCGACCCGCGTGCTTCTTTGCATCATCAATTGCCTTCAGAATATTCGCCGCAGTCTTCTCGCCAAATCCCTTCAATCCGGCAACCCGTCCGTCCCGGCAACCAGCTTCCAGTTCCGGCACGGATGTAATATTCAGTTGCTCCCAGACGGCTTTGATCTTTTTCGGTCCCATGCCGACGATGTCGAACATTGCGAAAATTCCGGGAGGAAACTCCGTCTTCAGGATGTTGTAGTAAGAGGAATTCCCAGTGAGAACGATCTCGGTAATTCGATCTGCAATTCCTTTTCCAACTCCGTCAATTTCGCCCACCTTCCCTTCCCCGACGACTTGGGAAAGACTCCCGGAGAACGTCTCAATGCCGCGAGCCGCGTTGTGGTAAGCGCGAATCTTGAAGATGTTTTCGCCCTTCAGTTCGAGCATCGTAGCGATGTGCTCGAGAATCTCAACGACTTGCTCTTTGGTGACTTCAGCCATGGAGGAAGGCTATCGCGTCACCTGCCGGCGATGCCAGAAAGGAATCCAGCCACCGGCTATTTGTAATCAATTCCTGTCGGCTGAGTCAGAACTCGCCCTCGACCTCGATTACATCGCCGGGAAGAAGCTTTGGATCGAGCGAGGGATTCGCCTTGATTGCCTTCCGGCTGTGGCGGGTTACCTGATTATTCCGAATCAGACGAACACCGTCCTCGACCCACTCAGCCGGGCCGCCTGCAGAGCTGATAGCCGCCGTAAGCGTGAGATTCTGGGACCATACCTGCCGACCTGGAGCACGCACGGCTCCACCGACAATCACGAATCGCTGCTGCTGCATCGTGTTGATGTTCACGTTTGCGACAGAAAAAATCTTCTGCTCGATCAACTGCTTCTCGATTGCACTGCTCAACTGTGCCGGTGTCAGGCCCGCTGCTTTCACCCTACCAATCATGGGAACGGTGATAGTGCCGTCATCCACCGAGAGTTCGATCGCGAATTCCCGCGTGTATTCCTCCGGCGGACCACTAAGACGAAGTTGCAGGATATCTCCATTCTGAAGAGCCGCAGTCGCTCCGGAATTGCCAGCGACTCCAGGCACTCGCGGTGCAACAGTCGGCTCAGCCTTTTTGCGGCTGAAGATACCCTGCGCTTCGGAGAGGGCCGGGAATAAGGCGATGAGAAGGATGATGAAAATACGCATGGCAGTTTAGTAGTCGTCGTTGTTGTCAGTGCTCTTGCCCGCAGCGAGAGGTGCCTCGGTGCGATTCTTCGAGCCATAGTACTCCGAGTAGTTCGAGTAGTAAGCGTAAGCATCGTCGTTCTTCGTATCGACGTTGTTCAGCACCACACCGCGGAGATTTCCACCGACGCGGTTCACCGCCTGCTTGACGCGTTGCAGCATTCCGCGCGGGAAGCGACGATGCTGGACAACCATGATCGTGTTCTCGATCCAGCTCGCGAGATTCGAGGCGTCCGAGACACCAAGAATCGGCGGCGAGTCGAAAAACACGACATCGTATTTACCCCGCACCTCATTGATGAGGTCGATCATTTTCTGACTATTCAAAATGCCCGCATCGTCGTGCGGGAGCTTGCCGCTCGGGATGAACTTCAGGTTGTCGAGTTTCGTGGACTTAATGATTTGGTCGATCGTCGATCGGCCCATCAAGTAATCGGAAAGTCCAACCGAGTTATCGACATTAAAAAACCGGTGCTGGGACGGGCGACGCAAGTCGGCGTCGACCACGAGGACGTTTGCTCCATTCTTGGCGTACGTGAAAGCAAGGTTGTTGAGTGTCGTCGACTTACCTTCGCCCGGGCCGCCCGAGACGAGTGTAAATGTATTCGAGTCGCGGTCATTTCCTCCGAGTTCCAAATTGGCTTTCAGAATCCGGTATATTTCCGCGTCATGTCCATCGCGACGCTGATTGATGAGAACCGAGATATCGCGAGGGATAACTGCAAGCACTTGGAGTTGGAGGTATCGCTCAATGTCCTCAATCGTCTTCACGCTGGTGTCCAGATACTCAATGAAGAAGGCAAGCGCGACACCGAGAACCGCTCCCATCACAAGCGACAAGCCGATCCATGTGAGGATCTTCGGCTTCGCCGCACGACCCACAGAAGGCTCGGCCTTTTCCCGAATCACGACAGGTTTGAATGTCACCTGCGAGTCGATGCGCGCCGCAGTGTGCCGTTGATCTAGAATCTGCATCAGCCCCTTCGCCATCAGGTAGGCGCTCTTTTTTTCCACATACGGCTTCAGCATTTCCTTCTCACCGGCGTGCTCTTTCTTGGCCTTGTTCTGCTTTTCAGAAAACGTCTTCAACGTGTCTTCCTGAATCTGCACGTTTGTCGCGAGCGCGCGACGCATGCCGTCAAGCTGGTCGGCGAGAATCTTCGAATAGACCTCCTTCTGACTGCGAATTGCACGTACTCGTGGATGGTTCTCGCCCACGCCGGAAGCCAGAATTTTTGCCTCCTCGACACCAGCCTCGAGATAAAGCGGAAGCTTTCCGGAGATGGTCGGATCTTCGATATTCAGAATTCGGAGTGCTTCCATTAGCTGCTCGGGCTTGAGCTCTTCGATGCGCTTGAGCTGACTGCGGAGGATGTCCACCTTGGCCTGCTGCTCGCCAACCTGCTGCTCGACCATCTGGACTTCCTTGTCCTTTCCGAGTGTGATGAGAACGTTGGAGTTCTCGGGATCGGGATCCACGATGCTCCGCTCCTGCCGGAGCAATGAGGCTTCCTCGTTCAGCTTCGCGACCGTCTTCTTCTGCTCTTCGAGCTCCTGCTTGATCTCCGCTAGCGCGGTTTTGACGCTCGATTGCTGCTCTTCAATACGCGACTCCTGATACACGCTTGCGATGGTGTTCGCGATATCGGCGGCGAGCTGGCGGTCAGTATTGTAGATGCCGATTTCGATCAGCGAGGTATTACGCTTTTCCTGAACCTCCATGTCCGCAATCATTAGATTCGCAATGGCGCTCTTCGGCCATTTCTGCCCCGCAGGCGAGAGCTTCGGAATCAAGTCGAGGCGGTCGATTACTTTATAGAGAATCTCGTTCTTCTGCAGAACCTGAAACTGGGTCGTGATGAACTGCGGGTCGTAGCTGCGATACGACGCCGTAGTAGGCCCCAACGGGTCAACGCCGCGGTTGGAGTCGGGCTTGATTTCGAGCGTGACCTTGGAGAGGTACTTCTTCGGCAGGAAGAATACATACACGCTGGTTGTAACGACCACGAGGAAGAAGGTGAGCAGGATCAATCCGATGCGCATCTTGATGACGCGCCAGTAGTCGAGAAAGTGGAGTTTTACCTCGTTTTGATCATTCATAAAAAGGGTGGGCTATTCGTTAAAAGGGAGTCTGGGAGCAAAGCAGATGCGATGGGTTTTCGCAACCGAAGAGCAGTACATTTTGACCATTGCCCGGGCTTATCGTTCAAAAATCATACGTCCCGGTGAAAAAAAGGCGGTTCTTGTAGTAGTCGCTAAGTCCGGAGTCCGTCGTACTCTGGGTGTAGCTGTAGGACATTCCGACGTTGAACTTGCGCGAGAAAATATAGCGGAGGTTCAACGATCCATCGAGCACCTTCTGAGTCGATGAGGCATCCGTGCCCGGCGATTTGGTCGTGTAGGATGGGAGATTGAACGAAGCACTTCCGAAGAGCTTCGGAGAAAACAGACGCTGATACGAAATGGAATTCCGGAAGACCAATTGCTCGGCTCCCGGAATCGATGCTTCTTCGAATCCGTATCGGGAGCTAAAACTAAATGTATTCCGACGGCTTGGCTGCCACGAGATGTTGATTTCGCCATGCGGGGAACTGGACTGATCACTCACCGTATCAAATGAGCGCAATGATTGTCCCACTCGCGCGGTCGCACGCAATTTGCGGGACAGGTCCCAGTCAACGCCTCCGAGTACCGAAACAGTCGAGTTACCATTATCGCTGTCCAGGTAGGCAACCTTTGAATAACGAACGTCGCCTACGAGCGTAAACTTCGGCGACCACAGGTAACGGAACTCCTGCCCAATTCCGTATGAATTGAAACTCCCGGCCCCGAATCCCTTTTCCTCCTGCAAGCGGATGTCGGCCGTGATGCTCGATACTGTGTTGAAGCGGCGATTCCAACGATAGGTGAAATCTGTTTTGGAGCTAGCGATCGAAGAACGCCCCGTAACGGATGCATCGGCACCTGCGTTGACGCGGTTGAAATCGGGCTGCGAGGTGTAGGCCGCCGACAACGCAGTAGAGAACTGAAGCCGAGGATTCAGCTTTCGGATGTATAAAAGCGAGAGACTTCCGTTGTACTCAAGCGGGTCCTGAGAACGGCTCCAGTAATAATCAACGCCACCTCGCGCATCCATCGTGAATGCGCTGCGCCCTTTTGCCCACTGGGCCTGATAGCTCACATCGAGCGATGAAACCACACTCGACTCTCGATCACGATCCGGGAGTCCGGGGAAACGCTGCACAAGTTCCTGCTCCGCGACCGCTGGGCGTAAAACCACCTTCTCGGTCACCGTGCGAAAAATGGGAATGAAGACATTATTCTGCACGCGGAATTGCCCGGTCGGAACCCGCCGCTGAACATTCCGCGAGATCTCCGTTTGACCAGGAATAGTCTGGCGAATAACGACATCATCTGTGCCTCCGCCGTTCGTCGGCGTCTGAAGAGTGTTGTCGTCGAAGCCCATTCCCGCACTGATGCTCCATTTCTCGCGCGGACGAGCCAGACGACCGGTTCCGGTCGTCAACGATACGCCACCGCCGCCGTAAAACCCGGGCGCCGTGAACGTCGTCGGCGCATCGAGTGGCTTTGGCCCGGCAGATTCGGATGTCGTCGTACCCGTACCGGAGTCGGGCGTTTCGCCGGGCTGCGCCAACCGTGCGCCAAACACTGAACTTGCGCCCGCATTAGTGCGACCAAACGGAGAGCGCTGCTCACGTTCCGCCTCGGTGGCCGGAGGTGGCAGCGAAAAAGGCGACGCCTTCTCGGGAGCCGCAGGTGTTGTCAAACTTCCTGTTCCCGGAACGCGCGGCGCATTCCCAGTTTCCGGAAGCGCCGGACGCGTCGGAGGCACTTCCTCGACGGTGCCGGGCTGAAGCGGCGCAGCGGGCGTGTTTCCCCCACCCTGATTCGGGGCGCCGCCGGTGCCACCCGTCGTCCCTTGCGCGCACAGAAGATTCGCCCATGTCGTCCCGATGAGCATGATGCTCGCCAGAGGAACACGCTTGGGCGTTTTGGTGTGACTGCTTGGAACTAAGGATCGCAAAAGGCTTATTGGGTTAGCGGATGCAGCCACGCGTTGCAAGGACCAGTCTGTTCCGGATTGGGATTGTTCATCAGGGCGCTCATCAGACCAGCCAGCGTGTGATTCCGTTCGAAATTTACCATGAAAAACATACCTCGTTTCGAAGTGGAGCGGGTAGAGGGAATCGAACCCTCATGGCCAGTTTGGAAGACTGGAACTTTACCATTAAGCTATACCCGCAGTGGAAAGTGTTTCGGATAGTTGCTGAGCGCAGCGCTCGGCTTCAAGTCAGAAATCTATTTTTTTCACGCCACGTTGATGAATACGCCTGCTCCGGGAAGAATTTCCTTCGGACTATCAGCGCCAAACACAACGGCAACGCCAGCCACCTTGACCGGTCCGACCGACTGCGCCGTTATTCCATGCACCGAACTATCGCCATCGCCGAGGACGTTCTTAATGGTGACGCGGGCGATCTTCGAAATCACGCTCGCGACGTTGGTCACGCCAACGACCGGCACATTGTCATCCGCGGTCCCGAAACTCTCATCATTGCCCGAGTCCACACCCGCGACGATGCTGCTCTTCGCGAAGTCAGAAATTGCCACGACGCCGATTTGCGCGTCTGCGTTGCTCAAAGAGCCTCGTGCCGAACCGCCCGCGGTGTAACCCGCGAGAATCTCAGCGAACTTCATGGTGCCAATGTTGACCTTTCCGATGTTTCCGCCAGCAAACACCGTCGCCGCACGCACGGATGAATCCACGACACTTCCTTCAAACGAGCCTTTCACCGTGAGCGATGCAATCGCCCCATCCGAGATGATTGCACCGCTTGCGAACTGATCCGCACCTGTAGCTGTGCTCGCTTTAAGATTGCCGGTGACCAACACATTCCCGATTTCGCCCGCAGTAATGGAGCCCGAGAACTCCACTTCGGATGCCGAACTCGAAACGCCAGTCGTACCAAGCAAATTACCGAGCTTTATGTTACCAATCCGTCCATTCGCTTGAATGCTTCCGGCCCTCGTCGCGTCGCCGCCCTGAATCGTGTCAACAGTCAGGGAACCGATTCCGCCCGCCAATCGCACGCGACCTGATTCTTCGCCACCGCCTCCAGTGATGTCATCCACAACCAGTTTGCCAATGTTGCCATTCGCAAAAATGAGTCCGGATTGGTCGCCCTCTCCTCCACGAATATCGCCAATCATCGTCACAGAACCGATCGACGAGAACGAAACAACCGCACCGCTTCCCACTTGCGAAAGAATTTGGTTCGACGCGAGCGTCGTGTCCGGACCGCCTGCACCGCCGATGATCGATGCGTCAACAGCAGGTAGTCCCCGCCGCGCAGCCTGACCAAATTGAACCTTCCCAATCGAGGACCCGACCACCAGCGCAGAACTGATTCCTGAACCACCAACGATATCGCCGAGTGCCGTAAAAGAACCGATCGAAGTGCCCGACTGAATCTTCGCAGAGTCTTTTCCGGCACCTCCGATGATTCCGCCCACAGTGATTTTTCCGATGCTGGAGTTGGTGGAGATGAAGGCTGAACCTTCATCCGCACCTCCGACGAGCTTTCCTTTAATCGTAATCGAACCGACCTTCCCGAGCCCCGTAGTGACTCCCGTGGATAGATTCACGGTGCTTCCCACCACAAACAGCGTGCTCTCCATGTCGCCCCGGACGAGCAACGATCCCATGGCTCCGAACAGGATCGACTGTGTCGCGCCATTCGCCGTGCGATCCACGACACCGAGCGAGCCAACATCGAGTTTTCCGATACTAACCGGCCGCAGCGTGCTGCCGGCAACAATCTTCCCGAGATCGCCGTCGACCTTTACAGTGCCAAGATTCACCCCCTGCACGAGGCTCGCAAAGCCCTCTTGCGCAGAAATGATTTCTCCAACATTCACGCGGCCATCAGTCGGCTTGTCAAAGCCGGCCTGCACTTTGCGTGTCACGGTCACGTTCGCGCCTTCAAACTCGCGTCCAGTTCCGAGGAAGTTGATTGAGGAAATCGACTTTCCGCCCACGCTTCCAGCGTCCGCGAGCGTGACAAATCCACGCGATTGCAGCACCCCGAATGCATTCGGCTTGAACAGCGAGCCCTTCGAAACCTTTACATTCACGAGATCGCCATCCTCGTCGATAAATTCGAACTCCCTCGCATTAATGATCCGCTGGTCGTCGTTGTAGATCACCGCCTGGGCGCTCGCGGAACCGGGCACGAAGGCCGCTCCGGCGGAAATATCGCTCAGATCAATGCGGAATATTTCCGTCGGCTCGAATACGCTGTCCGATCGCGTCGGCACGGAAATTGTCGCGGTCTTCGATGTAACAGAATTGATCGTCACCGCGCGATTGTCCTGAACATTGAAGTCAGTCGAATCCGCGCTGCCGCTGCGCGTGTTCGCTTTCAGCGTGATGTTCCCCGTACCGAGCGAGGTCAATTCAACCGTGAACACCGCATTCGCTCCCTCCACAGCCGATGTATCTTTGATAAAGACGCCGATGGTCGAATCGGTCTCGTCGAGAATCGTTCCGGTTGCGCTGCCTGCGATGATCTGAGCGTCGCCGGTCGGATTCGTGAGCGCGACATTCACAGTTTCGTCGCCTTCCTTCCAATTGTCGCCAATGACCTTCACCTTGACTTCGCGGGTCTGCAATGCGTTTCCGACAATCGGGTTGAACGTGAGCATTCCATTCTGCGCGATGTAATCCTGAATAATTCCGGTGGCAGATGCCGAGCCATCGGATGTCGCGAAGTTCACGCTGACGTTCTGCGTGATTTCGCCGAGCAATGTCACCGTGAAGACGAGTTCCGCATTCGGGCTTCCCGCCGCTCCCTCTGCGACCTGCCCTGCAGCAATCGTCAACTGAGGACCGGCATCGTCGTTCTGAATGGTACCAGTGACAGTAGCCGTCCCGTTCGGCGAGGCTCCGGAAAGCACGGCGTTTGTCGCGGCCGTAAGGTCCACGCTGAATGTCTCCGTATTCTCACGAATGGTGTCACCCTTGATCTGAACAACAAACGAAGCCTGCGTCTGACCTGCAGGAATCGTCACGTCGCCCTCCGCTGCGATGAAGTCCGAAGCGTTCGCTGTGCCCGTTTTCGTCTTGTAGTGGAACGTCACCGGGAACGCCACAGCGGTCGGAATTGACGCGACAAACGTCATGTCGGAACTGAGCGAATTTCCCTCCGGCTGAGCCACCGGATTAACCGTGATAACCGTGTCGTCGTTGCGAATTGTGCCGGTCGCGTCAATCGTCGCCGCAGCGGTTGTCGAGCCCTGCGGCAGGAATGCGTTAGTAATCTCCGTGAAGCCTCCGAGATTCTTCTCCAGTTTGCTCAAGCGGACGATCATCGTCTCGTCCAGTTCGGCAATTGCGTCCACAGCAGTCGGCACCGTGATGGTGACCTGGCTCTGACCGGTTGCGAAATCGATGGTTTTCAGCGATTCGGAGAACGCCGCGGTAAAATCGTCCGCCGTCGCGACACCGGCCCCGGCCGCTCCGAGCAGTGTGCTGTAGCTCAGCCGGATCGGGTAAGCGGCCGTCGTGCTCGCGCCTGCGACTGTCACGAGTTTGACCGTGAATGACAGGCTGCCGCCTTCAGCGATTCGCGCGTCCTCAATCCGCGCCTTTGGATCAGGCGGGACGTCGTTATCGTTGATGATCAATTGCTTCTCGCCATCCGTCGAACTCACCACGCCGTTGATGACGTTGGTCAGTCGCACGATGAATTTTTCACCATTCAATTCGGCCACCGAATCGTTGATCGCGTCGACTTCGATGAACTGTCCAAATGCGCTGCTGTCCGTCTGATTTGCCGCAAATGTGATGCTGCCCGTCTTCGGCACGAAATCGGTTCCGGAAATCGCACGCAACGTGCCTGCCGTCGCGTCCTCCAGCGCGGCGTACGAAACCGTCGCAGGGAAATTCAGGAATGCTCCGACACCAGTCCGGACAACTTTAAACTTCGCCCGCGCGCCCTCGGTCAACTCGACCGACTCACCGTCGGCCAGCACGCGCTCGATCCGGAATGTCGATTCATCGGCTTCGATGGTTCCGGTCGCCTCGGAGTTCCCGCTCAATACCGCAAAGCCGTCACTCGGAATGCTGATTTGCAGTTTCAGCGTCTCGTCGAGTTCTGCAATGTCATCGGAGACGACTGTGACAGCCACAGTTTTGCTCGTCTCACCGGGATTGAAAATGACCTGGCCCGATGTACTCGTGAAGTCCTCGGTGGCAAATGCAGTTCCCGCAATCGTTGTATAGTTCACCTTCACCGGCGTGGCCGATGGCGCCGCATCCAGGCGGATCGTAAAGTTCAGCGTCGTCGTGCCGGTCGAGCCTTCCACAACGCTGCCACCAGTGACTGTCGCCGAGCGCAAATCGTTCTGAGCGATTGTCGCAATGCCGTTTCGCTTTCCGCTTGCGAATGCAAGCTCGTCTCCGGTGACCGTGCCGCGGGTGAAGTTTGCCTCAAGGAGCGCAACGCGGAACTTCTCATCTGCTTCATCGAGCGTGTCATTGATGAGTCCCACCGAGATGGTTCCCTCGCGCTGACCGGCCGGTATCGAAAGCGTCTGCCCGGTGAGATTCGTGAAGTCCGTTCCGGCAAGCGCGGTATCGGAGAGTGCGTCCCATTTGATCGTGATGTTCCGCTCCGTGACATTGCCCGTGAGCTTCACGATGAACTGCGCGGAAGCGCTCGATTCCTGAACGATGATATCCGCGATCTGCAACTCGGGTGCCGCGTCATCGTCGGTAATTGTAACCTCGGAGCGGAGATTCGTCTGATTCGAATCGAGTTTGACGCCCGTCGCGCCCGTCAGCGTGACCACGAACTTCTCGTCCCATTCGTCGATCTGATCGTTGGTGATGTCGAATTCGAGGAACAAATCCGAGGCAGCCGTGCCTGCCGGGAACGTCTTGGTGAGCGACGTCGGCGCTGTGAAGTCCGTGCCCGATGTCGCTGCGACATCGCCGGTTCCGCCGGGCTGGGTTACGGTGTATGTAACGCTGAACTCACCCGCGATCGGCTCGACTTCCAGGTTCACGCGCGCTTTTCCTGTACCCTCGACAATCGAGACCGCGCTTTCTCCGGTCTTCACGCGAAGCGTTCCGTCGTCGTCGAGAATCGTGCCAGTGGCGGTATCATCCGAGATGGTGAGCACGGTCGCACCGCGATTTGCTTCGCTGATCACCAGCGTGAACTTCTCGCTGCCTTCGACGAGCGCGTCCGGCGTTACAGGCACATCGATATCGATGAACTTCACGCCTTTCGGAATCGTCGCGGTCTGGTTCGTCTTCGGCGTGAAGTCCGCCGCGGTCGCCGTTCCCTCAGTCGTGCTCCATTTGAATGTGACGTCCGCATTCGCGGCCTCCGTGAGCGAGACGCGGAAACGCATCAATGGCGTTCCGGCGTTGCCTTCGAGCACCTGCGCATCGGCGACACTGATTGTCGGCAGCGGATCCGTATCCTCTGCGATAGTTCCGGTTCCTTCGCTTACCACTGCAAGCGCACCGCTAACGTTTGTTATTCGCACGATGAATGACTCACCACCCGGCTCATCGACCAGGTCGCCGAACACCGTCACCGGAATTTGCGCCGTCAATTGTCCCGCGGGAATCGTCACGCTGCCATTTGTAATCGCGCGGTAATCCTTTCCGATAAGATCTGTCGCACCGGGCGCGGCCCCCACCGCGGTGCCATCGACGGTGATGTAATTAACAACCACCGGATGCGGTGCCGCCAGCGGCATCGACAACACAAATATCATCTGTTGCTGACCTGCATCGCCCTCAGTCACCAACGCGGAACCAATCGAGAGATTAAACTCGTCATCCTGAATCGTCCCGGTCGCCTCCTCTCCAAGAATGGCGTTCACCGTCGCCGTATTCACCTTTGAGTTGGAGATGCGCAAACGGAGTGTCTCGTCGTTCTCGGAAGCAGTGTCGCCCGTGACGGGAACCGTGACCGTGAGAATGCCGTTCGCTGTGAAAGTCAGCGAGCCACTCGTTGCGGTGTAATCCTGTCCGGCGATTGCCGTGATATTTTCCGTGGTATAATCCACCGAGTACTCGGTGCCCGGCACAAACGCCGCATCGACGAGTTCGATCTGGAAAACGAGATTGCTTGTGCCGCTATTGCCCTCAACGACCCGCGCGCCGTCGAGCACGCGGAAGGTCGCATCGTCATTGGTGATTTCGCCCGTGCGGGATTGGTTAGCCGCATCTGCAAATCCGCCCGTGACCGATTCAATTGCCACCGTGAAGGTCTCGGCACCTTCCGCGTTGGTATCACCAAGAACCGGAACCAAAAGCGTCGCAGTCGTTTGCCCAGCCGGGATGGTTACCGTAAGCGTGGTCGGGACAGTGAAATCAACGCCCGCTTCGGCGGTGCCGGCGGTGACGGTAAACGTCACCACCACATCGCGCGTCGCGATTTGATTGAGGTCCACCGCAAAAGCCATATTGGACGTTCCAGAGTTCCCCTCGGCCTGCGAAATCACAGCGGGTCGGGCGTTGTTTGCGCCATCGCGGAGCCGCACCTGCACGTCATCTTCGAGAATCGTGCCCACCGCAGATTTGTCGGAATCTGCGAGCACGTAAGTATTCGTAAAATTGCCGAGCGAGATTCGGAAGGCCTGGTCGCCCTCGGCCACCGTGTCACCGTTGAGCGAAATCTCGATTACTGCGGAGCTTTGGCTCGCAGGAATTGTCACCGTTCCCGTCAGCGCGGAGACGATATCCTCCGCAGCGGCCGAAGTAACGCCAGCGGCCAGGAGCGCGTCGAACGAGATCGTGTACTCCGCCGTGATCTCCTTCGATGTGTTCCCGGTCTTCGCGACCGTGAATACGAGCTTTGCTGGGGTGCCGCTGTTATTTCCCTCAAGCACGCTCGCGTTGGTAATCCGGATTGAGGCGATGTCGGGATCGGCGATGGTGCCCGTGCCTTCGATGGTTACAGCGGCATTCTCAAACACCGCATTCGTCGGGTTCGAAAGCCGCACCGTGAAATTCTCGATTCCCTCGGACGGATCGGAATCATTCCGCACCGACACGGTGTAGGTCTTGGTCAACGAATCACCCGGCGCGAATTCGATGGTCTCCAGAGCGCGTCCGGTGAAATCAAACAGCGGCGGCGTGGAAATCGCCGTCCCGTCCACGGTCTGAGCCTGCACCGAAACTGTCCGCGACGACGGATTGCTGAGCTTGATCGTGAATTGCAGCGAGCCCGAAGCCTCGGAGCCACCAACGTTCGTGATCGTCACGACCGGCGCAGCGTCGTTGTCATCAATCGTAACGGTCGACGTATCGCCTGGTCCGCTCACGACCGCGACGTTTTGCGACGTGCTGTCCTTCAGCTTCAGCGTGAACGTCTCGCTGAGTTCGCTGATGTTGTCGGGGCGCACCTTGATGACGATGTTCTTCGTCACCTCGCCGGCCGCAAACGTGATCGTCTGCACCGCGGGAACGTCAAAATCCACACCAGCCAGTGCGCCGGATACTCCCGACCCGCTGATCAGTTCGTAGCCCACCGTGATCGATTCGCCGACGGGCACCGCCTGCGAAAGCGTCACCGGAATCAGCACATCCACGAGCCCGTCGCCTTCTGCGCCAGTGACCGCGGACTGAACGGTAGCCGTGATTTCGTCGCGACGAATCGTTCCTTTTGCGCGCAGCGTGCTCACGGCGAGCGGATCGTTGCCGATCTTCGCATTCGTCACTTCCACGAGGAAAGTCTCGTCCGCCTCAAGCAGCGTGTCGCCGATGATATCGACCTCAAACTCCACAAACGTGCTGCCCGCCGGAATCGTGATCGGCGCGGTGAGCGGGATCGACACGTAATCTACGTCCGCAGTAGCGCGGCTGGTTCCGGCCGCGTCGTCGAGCGTGGCGTAACGGAAAGTCACGTCGCGGTCGGCCTTGCGGTCGATGCTCACGGTGAACTTCATTTTTTGCACGCCGGATTCGCCCTCAATCACGCGGGCATCCGAAATCGTGAGCGACGGAACCGATTCGTCATTGATGATTGTGCCGGTGACGCTCTTCACCGTACCGCCCACAGTATCGGGGCTTGCGAGCTCTGCGCCCACGACATTGGAAATCTGCACACCCACGGTTTCGTTCGATTCGTGGATCGCATCGCGGCGAATCTTCACGATGAACGTCTGGCTCAGCGCATTTGCGGGAATCGTGACGGTTTGAAGCGCCACAGGCGTGAAATCATCACCGGGATTGTTGCCACCCGTTGCCGTCAAGCCCGGGCCCGTGAGCGTCTGCCAGTCGAACGTAATCGGCGCGCCGGACGGCTGGTCGAGCGTCACCGTAAACGTCATGTCGGTGAACTGCGGATTTGCATCCGTCCCGCCGGTTCCCTCGGCGACCGAGACGTTCGTCACCGAGAGCTTCGAAGAAATGTCGTCGTTGGTAATCGTCACCGTGCCGCGCGTCACCGCGCCGAGCTGTGCGTTCGTCGAGCCGATGAGGTACACATCGAACGTCTCATCGGCCTCGAAGTTCGCATCCGCTGTCACCGGCACCGAAATGGTCGCCGTCGTTTGTCCGGCGGGGATGATTACCGTGAGCGAAGACGGGTCATTAAAATCCTGGCCCTTCGCCGCTGTGCCGTTGGTCAGCGAAATGTCCACGCGCACTTCCGCTGCTGCGGCGCTCGAGAGCGTCACGGTCATCACCGCGAGACCGCCCGGAACGTTTTCCACGATGCTCAACGATGAATTGATCGAGACCGTCTGCTCGTCGTTGAGGATTTTTCCGACGCCGAATTCATCTGCAATCGTCAGCGTGTCAGCGCCGACCTTGGCGTTCGAAAGCACGACGGTGAACGTCTCGTCCGCCTCGTTCGTTGCATCGCCGAGAATGTCCACGGTAAGCGTCACGCTCGTGCTTCCGGCCGGGATGGTGCCTGCCGCGCCGGTGATGGCTGTGAAATCAACGCCCGCGACCGCCGTGTTGTTCGCGGTGCTGAAATCGAACGTCACATCCCGCGAGGCGACGCGCGGCAGCGATACGGTGAAAGTCATCGTGCTTGTGCCCGAGTTTCCTTCCACGATCGACACGTCGTTGATCGAAAGCGAAAGCGCGTCGTCGTCCGTGATTGTCGCGACGGCCGGCGTGATTGGTCCCTGCGGCAGCGTGGTGCCGCCTGTGGGCAGGCCGTTTGAATCGAGCGTCGCGCCGACGCCGACCTTCACATCGTCCACACGCACCGAGAAAGTCTCCGCGATTTCCGCGATGGTATCGTGCAGCACCGGCACGCTGACCGTCGCGCTCCGCGCACCGGCGGGAATGATGATCCATTTCTCCGTCGCGATACCCACCGCCTCGTAATCGAGTCCGGCAGCCGCCGTTCCATCCACGGTGGAAACGCGCACGGCGATGTTTTCCGGCGCGCTCTTGTCGAGATTCACCGTGAATGTGATGTTCGTCTTTCCGCCCGCTGTGCTGCCCTCCGCCTGTGCGCCCGGTGCGATGATCGAGACGACCGGCTCATCGTCGGTGATCGTCATCACGCCTGTCGCGTCGGTGATTGTCAGCGGCGTTGCTCCGCGCAGCGCGTTGGAAATCTGCACGCTGAATGTTTCCGACGTCTCCTTGATGAGATCGCCCGTGATGTCCAGTTCCACGGTCTTCGACGTCGAGCCCGCGGGAATCGTCACCGTCGTGAGCGATGTGACCTCGGTGAAATCCGCGCCGCTCGCGGCATTCGTGCCGGTGTCGAGCACGGTGACGTATTGGAAAGTCACGTCCGTATCCGCTGCGTTGGAGAGCGTCACGGTGAACGTCAGCTTCTTCGTCCCGGTATTGCCCTCGGAAATCGACGAATCGCCGATCGAGAGCGTCGGCTCCGCGTCGTCGTCGGTGATGGTTACAGAACCGGTCTGGGTGCCGATTCCATCGAACGTCGCGCCGGAGATGGAAAGGCTGTCGATTCGCAGGCTGAAGCTCTCGTCGATTTCCTTGCGGTTGTCGGGCTTCACCTTCACCGGAACGACGATGTCCTGAATCCCGGCGGGAATCGTGAACGTCGCGCCGTTGAGCGCCGTGTAGTCGCCGTTTGCCACCGTCGCGGTTCCGTCCACCGTGGAAACGCGCACCGTCACGGCCTCCGCGAGCGAATCGCCCGCTGCGCGTGAAATGCGGAAGAGTGCATCGCGGTCCGCACCGGTCGTGCCTTCCACTGTGGCAGCCGCAGGCGGCACCACGCTGATGGTCAGCGGATTTGCGCGGATCGTTCCCAGCGCCTGGCTTCCTCCGGCTGCGAGCGAAACGATCGTCGGCGCGGAAAGCTCCACGCGGAACTGCTCGTTCCCCTCGCCCGTCAGCAAGTCGCTCAAAATCGTCACCGGCAGCGAAAACGTCGTCTGCCCGGCGGGGATCGTCACCTGCGTGGCGGCGACATCCGTGTAGTCCAGCCCCGCAAACGCGGCGTTTGCATCGATGAGCTGCGTCGTCTTCCACGTGAACTGCACATCGCGGTCCACCGGTCCGGACAACTGCGCCGTGAAATTCATCACCTTCGTCCCCGTCGCCGGCTCCACGGTTGTCGAAGGCAGCACCGACAGCGTCGGCGTCGCCTCGTCGTTCACGATGGTCACGCGCAGCGGCGAATTCTTGATCAACACGCCCGTCGGGTTCGTGGTCGCGTCGTACACGATCGATCCGCCATTCATCCGCACATCGTCGATTTGGACGGAGAAATACTCCTCCGTTTCAAAAATCGAATCCGCCACGATCTTCACCGGCACCGTGATGTCGCGCTGCCCCGCCTGCACCACGAAGCGCTGGTTCGTCATCGCCACATAATCCGAGCCCGCCACCGCGAACCCGTCCGCCGTCGAAAGAAACACCTCGATATCCTGCGAGGCCGCCAGCGCATTACCCGCCGGATCCACCAGCTTCAGCGTGAGATTCACCGTCGTCTCGCCGCCGCCGCTGCCTTCATTCGGGCGCGGATTCTGCCCGGCCGAGAAATCGATCGCCACATCCGGCTCATCGTTTGCAATCGTCCCGTTTGCGCGGTCCTTGCCCGTCACAAACTCCAGCGCCGTCGCACCCATCAACGGATTCGTCAGCACCACCTCAAACAACTCGCTCGCCTCCTTCGCGAGGTCCGGCGCTATGTCCACCGCGATCTCCACCGACGTCTGCCCCGCCGGGATCGTCGCCGTTCCGCCCACCACCGCCGTGTAATCCGAACCCGCCGTCGCACTCGTCGGCCCGGGCAGCAAATCATTCGTATTCCAGTTAAAAGTCACCGCCTCGCTCGATGGATTCGAAAGCGACACCACGAACTTGATCTGCTGCGTGCCGATATTCTTTTCCACCGCCGTCGCCGCACTCACGCTCACCTTCGGCACCGCATCCGGCTCCGTGCGAATCGTCCCCGTCGCGCTCGTCGCCGCACCCAGCGAATGCCCAGCCGACGGGCTGCTCAGCACCACCGAAAAAGTCTCATCCGCCTCAAACTTCGTATCCCCCGTCACCTTCACCACAAACGTCTTCTCCGTCACATTCGCCGGAATGCTCACCGTAAAATCCGTCAAAGCCGTATAATCCCCGTCGGCCACCGTCGCCGTCCCGTCCACCGTATTCACCTTTACCGTCAGCGGCGTCGGCGAAGGCGTATCCAGCAACACCTTGAAAACCA
>SXWH01000181.1 GCA_005791535.1 Verrucomicrobiaceae bacterium
CCATATACGAACTCCCTACGGAATTTATACCTCCGCATCGCCATAGCGCGACCAATGTTCAATGGCGCTAGGCCTTACGTTTACAAAGCGCCGCCCACACCGCCACCCATTTGTGCGACCACCCCAACGCCAGCCGCCGCGCCCGCAGCCGCCGCTCCACCAACCTGCACCACCACTCCGCCCGGCGGATCAAAGCCGCCACCTGTTCCCGCGTAGGCTCCGCCCGCCGCGCCGATTTTCGTTTCCGAGAAGACTTCGTTTTCATCACCGACTAAAACGGTGCGTTTGCGGAAATCTTTCAAATGAATGTGGTATTTGGTTTCGGGAGTGTCATGTGTGCATGAAGCCGCCGTTTCGGCGGTAATACTCGGAGTCATCCAAGCGTCGGACATTGTTCGAGGATGGGAAGAAATGCAGCGTTGGCACTGGCTGTCGCACCACGCGAGCAACTAACGAAAGGCTGATTTCGACAGCCTGCTTTACGTGCTCGAAATCAAGGCACGCTGGTAACGACAACGGCCGTAGTCCGGTCGGCGAACGTCGCGCGCCATGCAACTTCAGCGACGGCGTTGAATGATCGAGTGACTCCCCGGCTTCCGGGGATTGCGTTGAGTACAGTAAAACTCTTCAGCTTTTTGCCATCGATGATGTCGCCCTCGCGGAAGAGCAATCTGATATCCCCGTCGGAATCCATCGCCCATACGCCGGCGTCGTTTCCTGCATTGACGCCGCTGCCAGAGAGCGTGGCATGGAAGAGCGGTCCGGTATTTCCGTCCGGCAACGCGAGCGAGACGAAATTCTTCCACCGCAGCGCGGACGCGCCGCCGGGCGGTGTCGCGGACTCTCTCGCAACCATGTTGAGTCCCCCTCCAGCAGGCCGGTAAAATATTGCCGCATCGGCAGTCGAACCGATGCCTTTACCTTTGAAACTCGCTTGAAATGCAATTGATTCCGAGCCTTGCGCCAAGACAGGATCGAGGAACGATTTGAAGTTCGCTCCAGTAATGCCCGGCACAGGCTTTTCGAGCCGCGCGATCGGCTGCCACGAAGTGCCATCGCCAACGAAGACGCCCTTCGCATCGCCCTTTGTCACACCGACTCCTACATTCAAATTTCCCACGAATGCCACCTCGTCGGGGTTTGCGCTAGGGAGACCGAAACTGCGGAAGCTAGTAATCGCAAGAGATCCGCCGGGCGATTCCCCGGAGGAAACGACCGCGCTCACGACACCACTCGCATTCTGCGCTACCGCCTGCGTCCCGTCTGCGAGCAGCGCAAGAAAAGTCGCCTGCCCGGAGCGATGTGCGCGATTTTGACCGGGAGAACCCGCCGCTACTTCAAGCAGCAGGAACGCCTTCACGATCGAGCCATTCAGCGAATCACCCTCTCGCACAACTTTCTCGATTCCACCGGAAGTTGCTCGGAACGCGGCCGCGTCGTTTGCGCTTCGCACCGCCGGAGTGCCGCCAGTGAGCGTCGCCGTAAACAGCACTTCTCCCGCAACCAACGACAGGTCTTTGAAAGTGCGAATTTTGGCACCATCGACCCCGCTCGTATCCCCGCCTTCGCGAGCGACGACTTCCAGCCCGCCACCGAGCGCATTCGTTATCAGAACAGTGTTATTCGTAGTGCGTATTCCGCTCCCTTTTAGTGTGGCGAAAAGCGCGACCTTCCCGGCGGCATTCAAAACGGGGTCGGTGAATGTTTTGAAAACTCCGCCATCCGGCGAAGGCGATGGATCGCCTTCTTTCACAAGCAAGAGCGGCGGACTCCCTGCAAATACTCCGACTCCCGGCCCTGCGGTGCTCGCCCATTTCGCGATGAATGCAACATCGCCCGCGTCATTGATTGCCGGCACGCCCACATCGGTAAAGACGGCACCTGCTGGGAGTCCGTTGATCGTTCCTGCGCCGGGAACCGGATCGCCAGATTTCGTGATCGCCGTATGCGCCGGCTGTGGAGGGTGATGAATGATCGTGAAGCTCGCACTTGCTTCATTCCCAGCAAGATCGCGGGCCGTCAGTGTGACGGTCGAACTGCCAAGCGGGAACGTGCTGCCCGGCGCGGGAGATTGCGTCACGCTCGCCACTCCCACCGTGTCCGCTCCCACCGCTCGTGCGGTGAAATCTGGCATTGTCGCAGCACCCGTGGTGCGGACGGTGAATGGAATGCTGATGCTCGGTGGCGTCGTGTCCCTCACAGTTACGGTCCCCACCGAAGTCAGCCCGCCGCCATCCGTCAGAGTGTAAGTAAAAGTGTCCGTCCCCGTGAATGCAGCGCCGGGAACGTAGCTCACCAATCCGTTCGATTTCCGCGAAGCAGTTCCGCCAGACGCTGTGGAAACCGCAGTTACAGAGATCGGGCTTCCATCCGGGTCCGAGTCATTCCCAATGACGGCAAAATCAACAAGCGGAAGCTCCAGAGGCCCATCGTCCACCGCGACCGGCGGATGATTTGCCTCGCTCGTGTAAAGCGCCTGCACCTCGGCCTCGCTGAGCGCCCGGTTGTAAATCCGGATGTCATCCACCGAGCCGGTGAAAAACTGATTCTGACCGACAAACAGCGTCTTTCCTGCGCGCCAATGCGGCAACTGCACGTGATTGAGCGCGGGATTGTAAGGCCGCGTCCCGACTTTCACTCCGTCCAGAAACGTGTGGCACGAGCCCACGCCGTCCATTTGATACACGATGTGACGCCAGCCACTTCCGATGAACGCCGAAGTCCCAAAATATTGCGTATAGCCGAGCGGCAATGTGGGATTATTGCGGGTTGCTATAGAAAGGTAATTCGGCAGCGCGCTAAGTGCAGGGTTGTTATCCACTGCAATATGAGCCGCGAAAACTCCGTCACCCGCCGTTTGCGTCCCGTCATAATCCCCAAAAATCGGCCCAACACTCTCGGCCTTCGTCCAAAGCGAAATCGTGAACTGTGAAGACGGCTCGCCGAGTGTCGGAAACTGCGGAAAATCCACAAAGCTCGAACCATTCAGCCGATAAGCCGCCGCCGCGATTCCCCGCCGGTCCGCCGCCGGAAGTGCTCCCACGGACACGCCATCAAACCCAAACACAGTCGCATCCTCCGCGCTCGCCTCGAACGGGTAGTAGGCGATCAATCCCTGCCAGATACTGGAGTCCACGCCGACAATCGACAGCGCCGCGCCGTCGCTGACTACAGTTGTTGATGCGTCAGAAACGCGGCACCGATAAGAGCCAATCTGGAGAGCACTGACGTTGCTCAACTGTAGCGCATCATTCGTTTCGCCCAAAAGGTCGATTCCGTCTTTCTGCCATTGGTAACTTAGCGGCCCAATACCTGTCGCTTGCACCGAAAAATTCACGGAACCGCCGACTTGTGTAGTCTGGTTTTGCGGTTGTTCCGAGAACCGAACCGTTGCATTTGCCTCGCTCGTGTAAAGCGCCTGCACCTCGGCCTCGCTGAGCGCCCGGTTGTAAATCCGAATATCATCCACCGAGCCGGTGAAAAATTGATTCTGACCGACAAACAACAACTTCCCAGCGCGCCAATGCGGAGCCTGCACATGATTAAGCGCGGGGTTGTAAGGCCGCGTCCCTACTTTTACCCCATCCACGAACGTGTAGCACGAGCCCACGCCGTCCATTTGATACACGATGTGACGCCAGCCGCTCCCGATAATCGTCGAAGTCCCGATATAGAGCGTGTGGTCTCGCGGCAACGTCGGATAATTGCGCGTCGTCGTAGAAAGGTAATTCGGTAGCGCACTATGCACCGGATTATTGTCCAGCGCGATATGCGCCGCAAAAATCTCATCTCCCCCCGTTTGCGTTCCGTCGTAATCCCCAAAAATCGGACCAACACTCTCCGCCTTCGTCCAAAGCGAAATCGTGAATTGCGAAGACGGCCCACCGAGCGTCGGAAACTGTGGGAAATCCACGAAACTCGAACCATTCAGCCGATAAGCCTTGGCCGCGATTCCCCTCCGGTCCGCTGCCGCAGTTGCGCCCATCGAGATGCCATCAAACCCAAACACCGTCGCATCGTCCGCGCTCGCGTCGAACGGGTAGTAGGCGATCAGTCCCTGCCAGATACTGGAGTCCACGCCAGTGACAGTGAGCGAAACTTCCTGACTCTCAACGATATTGCCGCTGAGGTCCGTGATGCGGACTTTGTAATTACCAATATCCGCCGGTTTAACGCTCGCTACAGGAAAACTCGGTTCGGTCGCACCGTTGATGTCCATTCCATCTTTTTGCCACTGATATGTGAGAGTTCCCGCTCCGTCGGCAGTGACGGAGAAAGATGCCGCATCGCCTGGAGCCACGTTCACCGACTGCGGTTCACTGGTGATAGTTGGCGGGTCGGAAACCAGCACGACTGAATCAACAAAACTTGCGTTATCGTCAGTCGCGGACACGTCCTGAAAGCTCACTCGCGTTGTCGTAGAATCCGCGACGAATGAAAACGTCTTGAACAACCAATTGATGTTCGTCGCAGGCGCAAGCGGCGTGAGGGTTGTGTCTAGGTGCGTTGCGTTGCCGGAAATCTGCACATTCACCGTTGCCGCTGGCGGAGTGAAGTTCGCAGCACCGATGTAAAACGAAAGATGGTAGGTCTTCGATGGAACGGTCGGGATGTCTTGGAAAATCATCGCGTGCGCTGTTCCGCCGCCGCTGAGGTCCAAGTAATAACTCCCGTTCTGCGCAGAGTTGAACGTCGGATTTGTCGCGGTTCCAATTTCGGGAGTCTTGTGAAGAAACACATCTCCACTTCCCGAAAGCGTCCAATCTGAAATTCCCACGGAAGGTGAGACATACTGCTGCCTCCCAGGACCACCATTTCCAGCGCCGAACCCAGGGGACTCAAAACTTCCATTCTGAATCAGGCTACCGAATGCAGCAAAAGGCAGGGCTGCGAAAACTGCGAGAATCCGAAAGATGATTAATTTCATTGTGAGCAATTGAGGACCGAAGCGTAAAAAGCCTGAGTGAGGCAGTCAGGTTCTCCGCTTAAAATGAGAGAATCAGATAACTCACTAACAATTGTCACTCAGGGTAGCGGTCACAATACGGAGCGGTTCCGGCAGAGCAATCACGTTCCCCGGAACATAGTCATTCTTCGCGATGGGCCGAAGACGGCTACCGCTCAGCGCCAAAGCAGTTGCCTTGCAGTCACATTCCAATCAGTAACGTGAACATGAAGTTCCGTGGTTTACTCACCCTCATCTTTTTCACCGCGTCTATCGGGTGGGCCAATGCGCTCAAGCCCTCGCAGGATAGTTCCTCGATGAGGGGCAAGCTCACAGCGTCGGCGGGCAAGGCTTCCACATTGGCCGTCAGTGCCACGCGAAAGGGCTACGTTCACTTCAATCTCGATAGTCTTCCGCAGGACTCGGAAATCGCGGAAATCGTCAACGCGCGGTTGCGGGTCTATTTTCCCGCGGCGAAAAAGCCTGGCGATATCGGCATCCACACCGTCGCAGTGGGATGGAATGAAACGGTGACTGCGCTTGAACCGGGTATCTCGGTGATGCCCGTTGCTACATTTTCATCTGCGGAAGTAGCTGCGAAGAAATTCTTGGAAGTGGACGTCACCGCCACAGTGCGGGCGTGGCGGAGCACACCGGCCACGAATTTCGGCTTCGCCTTTGTCGCGAGCGGTCTCACCAACGTTCTTATCGGCGCAAAGGAGGGCTCTGGGAGCGGCTATCCGTGCGAGCTGGAAATTGAGATACAGCGGTCCAATGCAATCGCCGACGGCAGCATAACGGGCGCAATGCTCGGGCCGGGAGCGGCTTTGGCAAATATCGGGAATGCTGCGACGGCGGAAAGCGCACCCGGCACGATCGTCAAACGGGACGCGAGCGGAAACATCACCGCTGCGGCCTTCATCGGCGATGGCGCGGCTCTCACGAATATCCCGACGAGTGCGTTGACCGGCACTATTCCCGCAAGCCAGATCACCGGTTCAATTCCGACGAGTCCGGCTTCCCCAACTCCAGTAGGGATGGTGCTGGTCCCGGCGGGCGCCTTCACCATGGGTAACGGCATCGCGGAGGATACAGACATCACCGACGCTGCTCCCGTCGCCACAACTGTCTCAGCGTTTTACATGGATGTGAACGAGGTAACCCTCAGCCTTTGGCAGTCAGTTTATTTTTGGGCGAAAGACAACGGTTACACGGATCTCCCGTCCGGCAGCGGCAAGGGGCCGAATCACCCGGTGCATTCAGTGAGCTGGTATGCCTGCGTGAAGTGGTGCAATGCGCGGTCGGAGCGCGAGGGGAAGACTCCAGCTTACTACACCGACGACGCACATACCACGATCTACAAGACGGGCAGCGTCGATGTCACAAACGTGCAGGTCAATTGGACCGCGAACGGGTATCGTCTTCCCACGGAGGCGGAGTGGGAAAAAGGAGCGCGTGGTGGCTTGAGCGGCAAACGGTTCCCGTGGGGGAATACGATCACTCAAAATCTAGCCAACTATAACGGCGCTACAGGGAGCTATTCCTATGATTTGGGACCGAATGGGGCGAACCCAACTGGGAGTGTCGGAGGCACGTCACCGGCGACGAGCCCAGTAGGAAGCTTCGCTCCGAACGGATATGGACTCAATGACATGGCGGGGAATCTTTGGGAATGGTGCTGGGACTGGTATGCGACGCCGTATTCGGGCGGGACTGATCCGCAAGGTGCTCCAACGGGCTCCGCGCGCATGATGCGCGGAGGTAGTTGGGGCAGCGCTCCATTCGTCGCGCGGTGCGCGGACCGCACCGACAAGCGCGCTCCGAGTTTCACCTTTAATAGCATTGGATTTCGCTCAGTCCTGTCCCTCGGCCAACCTTAAACGTAATAAAAGCAACAAGCGGTAAGCCGCATCTTCAGTTGACTTCGTGGGACTATTGAACACGACACCGAGTCACGAATTGTCAGACTGATATTGTGGTTAAGTGACGCCCCCCTCAATGCGCGCGCACGTGGCGTTTGTGGAGGGCGTCGCGGAGTTTGCGTTCGCGCTGGGAGTCGCTGGGTTCGAGGAAGGCGAGCATTATATTGGCACGGTCTTCCATTTCACTGTAGGTGAAGGTGCCGCCGCGTCTCGCGGGGTCCGAGACGCGGAGCGGCTCTCCGTCGAGCCGCAGAAACTGGGACGTGAGCGACGGCATCCCGGCTGCGCGTGGGTGGATGTGGAATCCGCGGTCGCACGCGGTCTCGCCGGCGTGGCATCCATTGCACGTGGCGAGCGATACGGTGCGCCGGACGTCTCCTTTCACCCGTGCGCCGAGGTCCCAGGTGAAGTTGTTTTTCTCCGGCGGGATGACGGCACTCGCCGCGAGGAAACCGGCCGGCAGAATGAAAATGCCGGACTCGATGAGCGGTTCCTGACCGTCGAGGTATCTCTCGACCACGCGACGCGTAGCGGTGATTGGGAGCGAGGATTCCTGCACGGGTGTTTGCGCGAGCAACACGGGTTTGAAGCGTTTGTCGCTGATCGTCCACTGACGGAATTCGTGGACTGGCGCAAGCGCGGCGTCGTTGCTCCGGAACTGGTTGAGAACGGGGTCCCCGCCGCGTTGCTGATTTCTGTGAGTGAAGAGGGTGGTGACTTCTTCGAGGTGCGCGGCAAAGACCGGAGACGTCGGGTCGAGATGGGAGAGCGAGTGCCAGACGTTGGCCCAGGTCCGCGTGCGGTCGCCACAAGCGAGTTCCCGCAGAGCGTATTCGAAAATGACCGTCCAACCTCCGGGAAGCGGCGCGCCGGAAGGGTCCGTGACTTGAAAAACGAATCGCCCTTCGCCACTCGGCGGTGGTGTGCCAGTGTTCGTGAGGAAGCCGTAGCCGCTGATTCGCGGCTGGTTCTTGAAGAGGGCTTGCATGCGCTCCTGCTCGAACAAATCGACCCCGGTGGCATCGCGAAACAGGCTGACGAATCGGGCTTCGCTGCCTTTGTTCTGCCAGCGCTCCCGAATTTGACCGAAGCGATCCGCGACATCCGGCGCGGCGAGGTCGAGGCGATTGACGATTGCAAGCAGGCGAAACGGCGCATTCTCGAGCTTGGGCTTCCACTCGGAGCCGGCGGCGGGATCAAAGCCATCGCGCTTCTGCCAGGGGATGATCACTTTCTCCATGACGGAGGCCCGCGGCAGGATGAATTGATTCTCCACCTGCTGCCGGACCGTGAACCCAAGGAGCCAGTCGCGAATGGCCGCAGGAGCCTCTTCCGGCCCGACCAGCTCCTCCATCAGCTTTCCAAAAGACCAGGCTCCCGGATAAATCGCCCGGGGCGATTCCACAACGGACCGCTGGGTGATGAGGAGCTCGCGGTCCGGAATAATCGTCGGGTTGCCCGCCATGCAAAGCGCGTTGGACGCAAGCGCGGCGGCTGTCGTGAGAGTTCGGAGTGAACGCATGTCCTTAGGACGCCGTTCCGTCCGCCGTATTCAACGAAGGTTGCGGTTTTGCACGCTGCCGGTTTCCCGAAGCGGAATCCGCACCGTGAAACAGCGGCCAGGCGAAAGCCCTACTTCTTTTTCTTGGGAGCCGGCTTGGATGCAGGGGGCGCTTCCGCGGGCTTTGTCGATTCCGGAGACTTCGTCGATGGCGCGGGCTTGGGGTCTTTTGCGGCGGTGGCGAATACGCGGTGGTCCCCTTCCCCGCGGCGCATTTGAAAAGGGACACTCTTCGTGATCTCGACGACGAGCGTGCTGAACTTCGCACCACCGGCTTCGACGTTCTTCGCGATCCGTTCCACGGTGGGCCGATCGTAATACTCGAGTCCGCGACCCAGTGCGAAGGTGAGCATTTTCTCGCTCACGCAGAGCAGAAACTCGTGCCGCTTCTGTTTCAACAAAACCTCGCGCAGCTCCGTGGCGCTGGCGAATTTCTCGCCACTCACGAGCTGGCCCGCCGTCTCGATCACAGCGCCGGAGTCATTGTCGCGCCACTGGCCGATGCCGTCGAAGTTCTCCAGCGCAAAACCGATGTCGTCCATCCGCGCGTGGCAGCCG
>SXWH01000182.1 GCA_005791535.1 Verrucomicrobiaceae bacterium
GAGCATGATGTTCATGATCCCCACGCCCGCCGCGAGTAGCGAAATGGAACTCACAACAGCGAGCCCGATTCGGACCGCGAATGTCACGTCGTTGAATTGCTTGATCAGGGAATCGCTCGTCAGCATCTCGAAATCATCCGCCTCGCCGGGCAGCACCTTGCGGATTGCACGAAGCACTCCGCGCGCATGCTCCATGGTATCTTCCAGCGTCCTCACATCCGAAGCCTGAACCAGGATCCCGACATCCCGGCGACGGCCGAAACGGTTGAGTCCGGTGGAAATTGGAATCACCGCAAGCGCCTTTGCATCGCCGGATGCATTCCGCTCCAGCACGCCGGCGACCGTGTAGTTAATGGACTCAATCTTCACCCGCTGCCCGACCGGAGAACCGAGCGGAAAAAGCGTCTTCGCGAGCTCGATGCTGATCACGCAAACATCCCGGGCCGAATCGACATCGGCATCAACCAGCGGGCGGCCCTCGACCATCGTCCAGTTGTTCGTGAGAAAGACGCCGGGCGTTGCGCCTTCCAGAGGAACGTTTGGCGGCGTCTCGGCAAATCGTGATGTGATCGTGAAACTGCCGAATGCGCAGTGCAAGCCGGTCACCGGCGCAAAATCGGCTGCCTTTTGAAACTGCCGCGCCTGCTGGACCGTGAACTCTTTCCGTCGCGCGAACTTCATGAATCCATGCGGGCCGCTGAAGTTCACGACCGGGAAGCGCGTCATCGCAAATGTGCGGCTGCCGAGCGCTCCCATCTGATTCTCGATGTTGTTCTTCATCGCGCGCACCGCGGTCATCACGAGGATAATCGAAAACACACCCACCATCACGCCGAGCAAAGTGAGCACGGAACGCAGCTTGTTCGCCGCGAGCGCACTCATCGCCATGCGGATGTTTTCCCGGAGCTCTGCGAGGTAGCGTTTCATGTTAATCCTTCCGCAAAGCATCCACCGGCCGCATCCGCGCGGCACGCCACGCAGGGAGGAAGCCCGAGATCAGGCCAGTCGCGATTGCCACGATCAGCGCCAGCAGCACCACGTGCCATGACATACCGACTTTTGGCAGATAAATCCTCGCCACCTCCACAAGTCCGCGGGCGATGATGACTGCGACGATTCCACCAAGCAGACAGATCGCCGCGGCTTCGATGAGGAATTGCATCAGAACGGTGCGGTTTCGCGCGCCGATGGCCTTGCGCACGCCGATTTCCTGTGTGCGCTCTGCAACGGAGACGAACATGATGTTCATGATGCCGATTCCGCCAACGAACAGCGAAAGCCCGGTGATGAAAAACCCCGCCGTGGCGATAATGGCCGATACTTTTCCGAACTGCCCGACGAGGGCCTCCTGCTGGTTGATCGCGAAATCATCCTCGCCGCCGGGCGGAATGCGCCGAATCTTGCGCATCAGCCCGCGGAGTTCCTCGCGAGTCTCGGCGATGCGGCCTGTGTCGCCGACCTTCACCTGGATGACGCAACTCGGATCACCACGAAAACTGCGGGTCATTTTCTGAATCGGGATGACTATCTGGTTGTCCAGACTCATGCCGCCGAGGACGCTTCCACGCCTTTCGAAAACGCCGATCACTTCGAGCCGTTCGTCGCCGGCGGTGATTCGTTTCCCCAGCGGCGATTCCTTATCGAACAGCTTCTCCGCGATGTCCGCTCCAATCACGCATAGATCACGGTTCGCCTCCGCTTCGGCCTTGGTCATGAAGCGCCCCGAAGCGAGTGCAACGCCATCGGTGATGATGAACTGGTCGTTCGTGCCAATCATCAAGACCATGCCCGTGCTGCGATCTCCGTAGCGCAAACCGTCGACGCCGTGCATGACCGTTGGCGCCACGCCGCGCACGTTTCCGAGCCCCTCCTCCACCTCACGAACCTGCGCAAGCGTGATTTTCTCGCGCCGCTGCATCCGATCAAATCTGCGGTTGCTATCCACGAACCATTCATTGCGGTCCACGTAAAGCACGTCGGTCCCGAGAAACGAAATCGCGTCGCGGAACGCAGTATTCAGATACTCCAGCGCCGTGGCCATCAGTGTGACAGCAACAATGCCGATAACGATGCCGACTGTTGTAAGCACCGAGCGCATGAGATTTCCGCGCAGCGCTTCCCACGAGATGCGGACGCCCTCGACGATCTCGGTAATGATGCTCATGACACCGCCTCATCGCTCGCGACCAGACCATCACGGATGCGGATGATCCGCCGCGCGCGGCGCGCAACATCCTCCTCGTGCGTGACCACAATGAGCGTATTCCCCTTCGCATGCAGCGCATCGAACAGCGCGAGAATTTCATCGCCTGTCTTGCTGTCCAGATTTCCGGTCGGCTCGTCTGCGAGCAAGATTGACGGCTTGTTCACGAGCGCCCGGGCGAGGGCGACCCGCTGACGCTGGCCGCCGGACATTTCGTCCGGCCGGTGCTCCACGCGGTCGGCGAGGCCGACATCAGCAAGTGCGGCCCGCGCAATATCGCCGCGCTCGTCGATGTCCACGCCGGCGTAGATCAGCGGGAGTTCGACATTCCGCAGCGCGGTGGAACGCGAAAGCAAATTGAATGTCTGGAAAACAAAACCGATTTCGCGATTTCGAATGTCCGCGAGATCGTTGTCGTCCATTTCCGCAACGGCGTTTCCATTTAGCACATACGTGCCGGAACTCGGCGTATCGAGGCAGCCGATGATGTTCATCAGCGTGCTCTTTCCGGAACCCGAAGGCCCCATGATTGCGACATACTCGCCACGTTCTATGGAGAGCGTGACGCCGCGCAGTGCATGGACGGTCTCGCCGCCCATCTCGTAGCGCCGGCAAATCGAATCAAGGCAGATGAGACTCATGGAGAACTGGAGTGCATCACTTCCCGCCGACCTTCACCTTCCTACCGTCCTCGAGGTCTTTGCTAATCGCCTTGTACCCGCCCGAAATAACCGGCTGACCCTCGCTTAGACCGGACACAATTTCGAAGTAATCGGCATCGCTGATTCCCGTCTTCACCGGCGTCAACTTTGCAGTCTCTCCCGCCAGAACAAAGACGACTTCCTGCGGCTTCACGGGCTCCGGCGGCTTCCCTTTCCGCGGCTCGCCCTCCGGTTTTGGCGGCGCGGGCGGGAGACGTGTGGTGACGCTCTGGATCGGCACGCTGAGTACATCCTTCCTCGAGCGAGTCTCGATTTCGGCGGTGACAGACATGCCGGGCCGGAAATTCTCTTTGTCCACCACGCCAATCTTCACCTCAAACTTCGGCGCGTCCTGAGAGGACGAATTGCTGCCGCCGAGCATTCCGGACTGCGATTTGGTGGCGTTTGCAATGGCCGTGACGGTGCCTGTGAACTTCCGGTCTTTGAAAGCATCCACGTCGAGCCGCACCTTTTGACCAATCTCGATTAAAACGATGTCGATTTCTCCGATGTCCACGCGCGCCTCCATTTGATCGAGTTGTGCGATGGTCATCATCTCGGTCCCCATATTGAACGACGTGCCCAGCACTCGCTCGCCGAGTTGCGATTTGAGTTTCGTCACAGTGCCGTCAATCGGAGCCTTGATCACCGTTTTCGCGAGATCGTCCTTCGCCCGGTCCAGCGCAAACCGGGCCTGCTCGGCCTGATGAATGGAGTTCTCGGCACGCAAGCGCGCGACATCGCGGGCGGTTTTGAAATCCTGAAAAATATTTGTCGCCACGAGCTTGCTCTTGAACAACTCCTCGTTGCGCGAGAAGTCGGCCTCGGCCTTGATTAACTCTGCTTCAATCTGCGCGCGCGCTCCCAGAGCGGCCTTGTAGCTGGCCTCCGCGGAGTTCTTCGCCGCCGCGTAGTTGTCCGGCTTGATCTGCACGAGCAGGTCTCCCTTTTTCACAAGCTGCCCCTCTTTCACCGGCAACTCGATAATCTCGCCCGCGACTTCCGGACTGATGACCACCTGGGTCACCGGCTGGATGCGCCCACTCGCAACAACCGTCTCCGTGATATCACGCTTTGCGACCTTCTCGATCTGCACAGCGATCACGTCATCCGGCTTGCGAGCGGCCTTCCATACGTACCAAACACCCGGCACGAGTACAAGGAGGGCGAGTGCGATGCACTTCTTGTTTTTGCGGCGGCGGCGAGGTTTCGGCGTCATGGTTGCGCCGGTAAAAGCGCGTGAACTTCCTTGCACGTCAAGCACCGCGCTCTGCCGACGTTCGCACTGCCATCCGAAAAATGCCGTGCCTCCGCGTGCCATTCCGCTACCACGAAACCATGCGAACTCTGCTTCTCTTCCTCGCCATGATCACCACGCTTTCCGCCGAACCGACGCTGCCGCTCACCCTCCGATCCCGCTCAAAGACTGACGGTTCCTTGTCCGAGAAGGCGGCGAAGTGGGATCCGAAGAAGACCGCCATCATCGTCTGCGATATGTGGGACGACCACTGGTGCCGGAGCGCAGCGCGACGTGTGACCGAGCTCGCCGGGCCGATGAACGACATGCTGAAGACTGCACGGAAGAACGGAATTTTCATCATTCACGCGCCGAGCAGCGTCACGGACTTTTACAAGGATACCCCGCAGCGCAAACTCGCGCAGGCCGCGCCGTTCGCGAAAACACCCGTCCCGCTTGCGACAGCACCACGCTGGGGAACTGCCTGGTGCTGGACCGACCCGAAGCGCGAGGCCGTGCTACCCGTCGACGACAGCGACATGGGCTGCTCCTGCACCGACAGGAAATGCGAAATCGTTCCGCCATGGAAGCGGCAGCATCCGCGAATCGAACTCGCCGACGGCGACGCGCTCACAGACGACGGGCAGGAGACATGGAATCTCCTCGCCGCGCGCGGCATCGACAACGTGATCCTTTGCGGCGTGCATTTGAATATGTGCGTTTTGGGACGCCCCTTCGCCATCCGGCAGCAGGTGTATCTTGGAAAGAACGTCGTATTCATGCGGGACATGACCGACTCGATGTACAATCCCGAGCGCCCACCGGGCGTTGACCACTTCACGGGCCACGATCTCATCATCGCACATGTCGAAAGGCACTGGTGCCCGAGCATCACAAGCGATTCGATTACCGGCGGAAAGCCGTTCCGCTTCAAGGAGGACACGCGCCCGCAATAAAGCCGGGAAACTTTCCGCTTTGCGGGAATATACGCCGCTGTTCACGCTCCTATCTGCATCTTGAACCCGGACCATTCATTTCAACTGCTGGTGGATCGACACTATGCAGCGCTGTTTCGCTTCGGCCTCAGCCTCGCGGGCTCGGCCGACGCTGCGAGCGATCTGGTGCAGCAGACGTTCTTTTTGTGGGCGGAGAAGGGGCATCAGCTCCGCGATCCTTCGAAGGCAAAGAGCTGGCTCTTCACGACGCTCTACCGGGAGTATCTGTCGACCTACCGCCGGATGACTGCGCATCCACAGGTGGAACTGGATGACTCCACAGGCGAATTGCCCGCTATCGAGCCCGCTGCATTTTCCAGTATCGACGGCGCTTCGGTGGTCGCCGGTTTGCAGAAACTCGATGACGTCTTCCGCGTGCCACTCACGCTGTTTTACCTGCAGGACTTGTCATACAAAGAAATCGCCGACGTGCTCGGAACGCCGATTGGAACAGTGATGTCGAGGCTTTCCCGCGGCAAGGAACAGCTCCGCGCGCTGCTCAGCGGCAGCGACGCCGCATCGGGGAACGTCCTGCCGTTCGATTCAAAGAAAGGAGCCGCATGATGAATGAAGACCCGCGTTTAATCCTTGGCGCGCGCCGACCTGACGGAAGCGACGATTCCGATCCGGAAATCGCAGCAGCACTCGCCGCCGCGCAAGCCGATCCGCAGCTCTCCGAATGGGCCGCCAAGGAATCCGAAGTCGACGGCCGCCTCTCCGCAGCGCTGCGCTCGGTGCAGCCGCCGCATGGCCTGCGCGACCGCATTCTTACCGGCGCGCGAGTAAGCCGGAAGGAAACCGGGAGCCGTCGCGGATGGTTCGAGCAGAAGGTATTCGGCATCTTCCAGCGTGGCGAAATCGCCGCCGTAGCAGCCGTAGTCGCACTGCTGGCCATCGCGGTAGTTTTCAACCGCGTATCCGACGTTCCCGACGAACGGCCGTGGCAGGTTTTTGCGACTGCAAAAGCCGCGGAATTTGAGAGCGGAATAACACCTCTTGAGCGGGAGGATACGCTGTTTGAGACGACCGCGATTTGGATGCGGGAAAAGGCCTGCCCGGCTCCGCACACGCTTCCAGAGGGCCTTCAAGGGCTCGGTCTTTTCGGCTGCTCGACGATGACATGGAACGGCAAACCAGTCGGCATCGTGTGCTTCAAACTCGATGCAAAACGCGAAGTGCATCTCGTGAGCATCAACGTGAGGGATATTCCGGAAACGCTCTCCGAGAAGCCCGTCTGGACGGAGGTTTCCGGTTACACAACCGCACAATGGCGCGAAAATGACACGGCCTACATGCTGATGGGGCGAGTCCCGCGCGCCGAACTCGAGCCGCTGCTGGCAAAGAAAACCGCGCTCCGTCGGTCGCATCAAGACCGCGTGCACGGATAGGTCCGGCATCAATTTTCCAATCTCACCATGATGAATCCACTACGCATTCTGATCCTCTGCATTCTCGCAATCTCCGCACGACCGCTGGCTGCGCAGGAACATGAGGGACGCGAACTCACGCAACGCGAGACGCTGGCCGACGTATCGGTTGTCGAGCCGGGCAAGCCGTTTCACATCGGGTTCAAATTCAAGATCGAGAACCACTGGCACATGTACTGGCGCTTCGCGGGTTCGCTCGGATACCCGCTCACGCCTGAGTGGAATCTGCCTCCGGGCTGGGAGGCGGAGGCCGTCGGATTTCCGATTCCCATTCTGGTCAATGACGCATTCGGCCAGACGTTGTTTGTGTACGAACACGAGGTGTTGTTCCCCGTCAAAATTACGCCGCCAAAGAAAGCCCAGCCCGGCCCTGTGAAACTCTCCGCAAAGCTCCGCTGGCAGATCTGCGAGGAGATTTGCAAAGAGGGCGAATCCACCGAATCCATCTCGCTCACAGTCGGAGCGCAGGCGGTTCCGGCGAATCAGGAGGTGTTCGCAAAATGGCTGGCACAGCTCCCGCGCGAGGACGAACCGCCGACAAAGGACATCAAGTTCGAGATGAAGGACAAAGTTCTCAGCGTCCGAATCGGCGGACTGCCCGCCGACACAAAGGCGGAGTTCTTTCCGATTCCCCCGGTGTACGACGGCTACATCGCAACAGACGAAAAGACCAAGACGACAACGGAGAAGACCGCAGACGGCGCACAGGTGTTCACGTTTCCAATGACGAGCGAAATCCCCTGGAGCGGTCTGCTCGTAACAACCGCGGCGGACGGCCAGCGTCGCAGCTGGTATATTGGAGACGTTCCGCCGCCAAGCGCACCACCAAATCTCGGGAGCGCACCCACGCGCGAAGAGGTCGTGGAGGATGATGGCGAGAAGTGGGATCCGTTCGACGACATCGCCAAAGGCGAAGCTGGAAAGCCGGCGAACACCGGCCTGCTCGCATTGCTCCTTCAGGGACTGCTCGGCGGATTGATCCTCAATTTGATGCCGTGCGTGCTGCCGGTCATCAGCGTGAAGATCATCGGCTTCGTCCAACAGGCACAGGAATCACGCAGCCGTGTATTCCGCCTAGGGCTCGCCTACTGCGGCGGCGTCTATGCGTTTTTCCTGACGCTCGCGCTGCTGGTGCTAGGCCTCGCTTCTGCAGGAAAATCGCTCGGCTGGGGTGGTCAGTTCTCCAATCCGGTGCTGCTCACGGTGATGATCGCCATCCTCGTCGTGATGGCTCTCAGTCTGCTCGGAATCTTTGAAATCACGCTGCCCGGCGGCGCTTCATCCGCGCTCAGCGAGGCGGCCGGAAAACAGGGAGCCGGAGGCGCATTTGCACACGGATTCGTGACTACGCTGCTGGGAACGAGTTGTTCCGCACCGTTCGTCGCTCCGGTGATCGGAGCTGCGCTCAATGAACCCGGCATACGCATATTCGCCCTCTTTGGCGCAATTGCGACGGGGCTGGCACTTCCGTATTTTCTGCTCACGTGGCAGCCGGCCTGGATGAAAATGGTCCCGAAGCCCGGGATGTGGATGGTGCGCTTCAAGCAAGTATGCGGCTTCGTGATGCTCGGCTTCGGCGTCTGGCTGCTCGGCTCGCTTCCGACATCCATCATGGTCGTCGCCGTAACCGGCTTTCTGCTCATTCTCGCATTCGCGTGCTGGATTTTCGGAACGTACCACGATGCGGGCTGGCGCTGGCCGGCACTCATTATCGTCACGGCTGCGGGTTGGTGGTTTCTAATCCACGGCACCGTTGAAGCGCCGGAGGACAAGCCATCCGGACTGCTCGTGAATATCCGCAAGGGGCTCAATGAAGGACGCCCCGTCTTCGTGGATTTCACCGCCGACTGGTGCGCGAACTGCAAGGCATTCGAGAAGGCGTATCTCAACACCGCGGAAATGCAGGCCGCGATGAAAGCGAAGAACGTGCTCTTCGTGAAAGCCGATTACACCTACCGGCCATCGGACATCAGCGCCGCATTGAAGAAGTGCGGACGTGCCGCCGTGCCCGTGTATGTGCTCTTCCGCAAGCGGGGCGACTACTGGCTCGCCGATACGCCACGCGAGTTGCTCGGCGAACTCACCAAACTGCCGTGATTCGCCGCGCGCTCGTCACGGGCTTCGAGCCGTTTGGCGAGAACGCAGCGAATCCATCGGCAGAACTCGCGCTCTCGCTCGACGGCGAAACCGCGGGCGGACTCCATATCGCAGGCCGCGTGCTGCCCGTGGAATACGGAACTTCCGGGGACCTGCTGCTCGGCTGGATCCGCGATTTGCGTCCCGAGCGCGTCATTTGCTGTGGCCTCGCTTCTGCGAGCCGTGCAATTCGTGTGGAATCAATCGCCTTCAATCTCGACGACTCGCCGTTCCCGGACAACGCCGGCGTTGTTCGCGAAAACGCTCGCATTTGCGCGACGGCTCCGGACTCGCTCCCTGCGACACTGCCCGTCGAACGAGTCATCACCGAATGCTCCGAGCGCGGCATCCCGGTCGATTCATCTATCGATGCGGGCCGATACGTCTGCAACCACGTCTTCTTCCGGTTGATGAATGAAGTGCTCGAAGCCCGGCTGCCGATCGCTGCCGGATTCATTCACCTGCCTCCCGACCTGCCGCTTGCAGTGATGCGCGAGGCGCTGCACATCGCGCTCTCGACGGAATGACTACGCCGGGAAGCTCGCGAGCACTTCATCGCGGGTCGCCACGGCGGTGCCTGCTTTCGCCACGACAATTCCGCTCGCGTGATTCGCAATCTCCGCGGCTTCTTCGGGAGCCGCCCCATTTGCGAGCGCCGCGGTCAGCACAGCAATCGCCGTGTCGCCCGCGCCGCTCACATCCACGACTTCCTGCGCACGGGTCGGGATATGATAAGGCGCGCGGCCTTTCGTAAAAAGCATCATCCCCTGCTCGCTGAGCGTCACAAGCACGTGGTCGCAACTCCATTTCTCGAGGAGCAGCGCACCGACTTCCAGCAACGCTGCATCCGATGTCGCGGGCTCCACAGGATCACTCACACTCCGGCCCGCAGCACGGAAAGCCTCGCCGCGATTCGGAGTCACGCACGTCACATCGTGCCAGCGAATGGAATTGCTGGGCTTTGGATCGACGGAGACAATTTTCCCGCCGGTGCGCGCGCTCTTGATGATCTCATCGACGAGCGCCTGATCGAGCAGCCCCTTGTCGTAATCCTCCAGAATGAGCGCATCGAGTGACGGCAGGAGCTTTTCAAACTGCGCAAGCACCTCCGCCCGCTGGGCTGGAGTAAAACCGCGGCGCTTCTCGCGATCCACGCGCACGACCTGCTGATTCCGCGCAACGATGCGGGTCTTTCGGATGGTTGTGTATTCAGGATCGAAGACCACGCAGCCCATGCGAATGCCGCGCGATTCAAGAAGTCCGCGAAGAATCTCCGCATCGTGCCCTGTTCCGGAGAGGCTCAGCAGATGCACGCCATCCGCAAACTCGCGCAGATTACGCGCCACGTTCGCCGCACCGCCGGCATTAAAGGTTTCGCGCTGCACCTCGACGACCGGGACCGGCGCCTCCGGTGAGATGCGCCCCACTTTTCCCCATATAAATTCGTCGAGCATCATCTCGCCAACGACGAGGATACTGCGTGCCGGATTCAGGAGTTGTTCAGCGCGGGTGCGATTCATTGCCGGAGTAAAACCCCGCGGCATCCCCGTTGCCAACTGCGGATTGCAGGTCCGCGGAATCAGCCAGCACGAAGCGTCTCCCGAGTCTTCGCTTCAATTTCCGAATCGAGTGGAAGCAACGGCCTCCGTACGATCGCGCCGCTGAGCGGGCCGAAACTATCGCCGGCCCAGACCGGGCCACCGGGCGGGTTCTCCATGCCCCAAAGGGGGCCAGCAGAGTGGCGGCGTGAAGGACTTCGACGGCTCGCTGCGATGCTCCATTCCGGACGAGCCGAAGAAGGGCGGCTCGGCCGCGGAGGCGCAGGCGAGGTCGACCCAGTCGATGCGGCTCATGGGAATCCAGATTCCTTCGTTGTCGCCGGCGGTGATCTCACCGCGCGGGCCGATGCCTATTCTGTCCATTGCGCGTTCTAATACAGAAGCACTCAACGCTCACTCGCACATGCCCAGTTGCATCCGCAAAGTTTCCCTCCGTGCCTGCAGAGGTCCCTAGGCCGGTTTCGCGGTTATCCAGTTTACAGAGCGAAAATGGGGCATCGTGCGCGTCTTTCGGTTCATCCTTGCGAACGGCAGTGACCGGCTATTGCTCTTCTCTGATGACCCGCGCATAGCAGCCGTGCAACGCATCGACCACACCTCTCCAAATCTTCCGCTGATTTTCCGCGGAAAATTGCGTTTATTTTGAATCCGGCAATCAACTGGTGAAAAAGCGCCGGATCGGAAACTGCACGGAGCATATATCCGCGTTAAAGACCGCCCTCTGGCGGAGATTACCTAAGCGAACACCAATGTCATCGACCGATAACCAGCGTCACGTCCGATTCCTGCGCAGCTTCACTGCGAATCAACCGGCAATCCGCGCTTACGTGAGACGGATGGTTCCAACACGGGGTGATGCTGACGATGTGATGCAGGAGACTTCGGTCGTTCTATGGGAGAAGTTCGACACGTTTAAGGAGGATGGTGACTTCCGGACGTGGGCATTCGGCGTCGCAAGATTTGAAGTGCTGGCGTGGCTTCGTGATAAGGGACGGGATCGTTTGGTGTTGAATGATGACGTGTTCGCACGACTCGCGGACGAAGCCGGCGAAATCGAACCGCGACTGGAACGCCAGCGCGAGGCGCTCGAGGATTGCCTGGCGAAAGTCGCGCCGGAGCAGCGTCAGTTGCTCATGCAGGCTTACAGCGATGAGTCCCGGATTCAGGATGTGGCGCAACAGAGCGGACGCACGGTGCCGGGTTTCTATCAATGGCTGCACCGGATGCGAAAGCTACTGCACGAGTGCATCAGCCGCGAGTTGACCCGGAGGGCTTCGCTGTGAACTCGGATCTGAACGTACTCATCCAGCGCTACCTCGACGGTACGATTTCCGCCGAAGAGATGGCGTCGCTGAATGCGCTGCTACTCGACGATGAAAGCGCGCGTCGCGAATTTGCCGTTCTGCTCAATCTTGAGTCCGCGATGGAAGCGGCTGCGGCGGGCTGGACGAAGAGTTCCGACCAGTCTTCGGCAAGAATTCTCACCTTCCCAAAACCGGCGAGGTGGATTGCGGCGGCGGCGGCGTGCGTTTTATTGCTCGCGGGTGGGGGCTGGTGGTGGCAGTCAACCCAACGGGCATTTGCGACCGTGGTCAAAGATGCCGGCGTCGACGAGCTATCGGCGGGCGCAAAACTGCAAAGCCAAAGCCATGCTCTGAAAGCCGGCTCCGTCGAACTGATTACCGCTCTGGGCGCCAGAGTCGTGATCGAAGCTCCGGCGGAGTTTCGCTTCGAGTCAGCGCAGCGTCTCCACATGCTGCGCGGACGCCTCTCTGCGGATGTTCCGCCTGCGGCGAAGGGTTTCACCGTGATCACTCCATCGGGCGATGCCGTGGATCTCGGAACACAGTTCGGCGTCGATGTGCCGGAACGAGGGGCCGCAGAGATCCATGTTTTCCAAGGAGAGGTGATCGCGAAAGCGGCCGGTTCCGGAGAAGGGAAGAGTCTGCGCGGAGGGGACGCCGTGACCATGAATCAGGGCGCCAGCGATGCGCGGGAACTGCGTTCTTCCGCCTTCATCCAGCTCGATGAAATGTCCGGCCTGGCTGCCGGCCTCGCCGCCGGGCAGCGCAATCGTTCAGAAGCTGCGCTTGACGCTTTGCGGAAAGATCCCGCGCTTATCTCGTTGCTCGATTTCGAGTCCGGCGAGGCACATCCGGGTGTCTTCCGTACGGTGCAGGGTCGCTGGCCGGGCTCACGGGCGCCGGAGTTCGTGGACGTGGGCGACCACCTCAAACTGAACGTCGGCGGGAGCCGTGACTGGCCGCAACTCACGCTGGCATTGTGGGTGCGGCTCGATCGACTCGGAGCTCCATTCCAATCCCTCCTTCACACGGATGGGTGGAATGAGAACAATCCCGGCCAGGTTCACTGGATGGTCACCAAGGCGACCACCATGCGCCTCGCGCTTTTCAGCAACACGCTCGCGGCAGGCTCCGAGGAAATCAGTGGCTTTCCAGATTCCGGAACTCCCGTTCTGCCCGACCAAGGGCGATGGATCCATCTAGCCGCTGTTTACGATTCTACAGCGAAGACGGTGCGATTTTACCTCAACGGCCGGTTTGACAGGGAATCACGTCTAGCCATCGCCCATCCTGCGCGCCTCGGCCCCGCGCAAATCGGAAACTGGGATCGCCACGACCGTAAACTCAGTGGCCGGGTGGATGAACTTGTCATCCTCGGCCGCGCAATGAGCGACGACGAGATGCGGGCGCTCTTTGATGCCGGGAATCCCTATCGTTGACCATTCATGCGCACGACCTTCCTTCTTACCTTCTGCATCCCGGTGGCACCTTTGTGGCTCACGGCGGATTCCTCCGCGGCTCCCGTGGACTTCGTACGCGATGTGCGGCCGGTTTTTGAAAAGCACTGCACGGAGTGCCACGGGGAGAAAAAGCGGAAGTCGGGGCTGCGGCTGGATTTAAAGTCGGCGGCGCTTAAAGGCGGCGACAATCACGGGCCGGACATCATTCCCAGGAATGCAAAGGAGAGTCCGCTGATTCATTTCCTGACTACAGATGACGAGGACGAACTCATGCCACCGAAGGGCCGCCTCGCACCCGCGGAGATCGAGTTACTCACCCGCTGGATCAATGAGGGCGCAGTCTGGCCGGATGGCGTGGATCGCGCTCAACTTGAGGACACGCGGGACCACTGGGCGTTTAAGCCGGTCGCCCCTGCGAGCGCCGGGAAGATCGATGACTTCATTGGCGAAAAGCTGCGCGCGAATGGGCTCGCGATGTCGCCGCCCGCCGCGACCGCTGCGTGGCTGCGGCGCGTGACTTTTGACCTCACAGGACTGCCGCCGACGCCGGAAGAGATGGCGGCTTTCGCGACGGCCTGTACGACCAATTCGTCCAACAAGGCCTACGAGGAAGTCGTGGAGCGTCTGCTCGCTTCGCCGCGCTATGGGGAGCGGTGGGCGCTGCACTGGCTGGACGTCGTGCGCTACGCGGATACGCACGGCTTTGAAGTGAACACCGAGCGACCAAACGCGTGGCCGTATCGCGACTACGTCATCCGCGCGTTCAACGCCGACGTGCCTTACGACCGCTTCATCCGCGAACAAATCGCCGGCGATTCGCTCGGCGTGGACGCGGCGACGGGGTTTCTCGTCACGGCATCGGTCCTTTTGCCCGGGCAGATAGGAAAAGACGCGCCTTCCATCCGGCTCGCGCGGCAGGATTCGCTGGATGAAATAGTGACGAATATCGGCCAGACGTTCCTCGGTCTGAGCGTCGGCTGCGCACGGTGTCACGACCACAAATTCGATCCCATCACAGCGAAGGATTATTACGCTATGCAGGCATTTGTCGCCGGCGTGGAGTATGAGGACAGACCGATTCGCGGCGCGGATGCTGGGGCGCGGGAAAAGGAAGTCGCAGCGCTGCGTGGCGAGGTTGCGGCGGTCGAGAGGCGGTTGATGACGTTCGCTCCGCTCGCGCAGCCGGGCGCTGGACGTCGGACGACGAACCCGAAGGAAAACGTGGAGAATTTTTCCGCCCTGGATGCGAAGTTCGTGCGGTTCACGATTTCCGACGCGAACCGGCATCCGAACCTCGGGCTCATCGAACCTTGCATTGATGAATTCGAAATTTTCACCGACGGCTCGCAACCGCGCAACGTGGCGCTCGCGAGCGCGGGCACAAAGGTGACAGCATCCGGCAGCCGCGAGTCATCGGCGCACAAGCTCGCGCACATCAACGATGGCGCGTTCGGAAACTCGCGGAGCTGGATGGCGTCGGAAGCCGGTCGCGGCTGGGTCATGTTCGAACTCGCGGAACCGACGCGCATTTCCCGCGTCGTGTGGGGCCGCGACCGCGAGGGCAAATTCACCGACCGGCTGGCGACGGCATTCACGCTGGAAGCCGGCTTGTCGCCAGAGTCGATGAAGACGCTGACCTCGGTTCGTCCACCGCGTCCGACGGTAAACTGGCGGCATACGGTGGATCGTTTTACGCCGGTGAAGACGGACCGGCTGCGCTTCACGGTGCTGGCGACGAACGGCCTGGAGCCATGTCTCGACGAGGTGGAAATCGTGAGCACCACAGGCCGCAACGTGGCGCGCAGCGCGAAGGTGATCGCCTCGGGCAGCAGGCACGAAGCCGGGCGGCACGAGCTGGCGTTCATCAACGACGGACAGTACGGAAACGAGCGGAGCTGGATCAGCAACGAACATGGAAAGGGCTGGTTGGAGTTCGCGTTTGGCACCGAGGAGGAAATCACGCGCGTGCATTGGAGCCGCGACCGGAACGGTAAGTTCGAAGACCGGATGCCCATCGAGTATCGCATCGAGGCGTTCACCGGCGGAGCGTGGAAGGTCGTCGCGGACTCGACGGACCGGCGTCCGTTTGTCGCGGGTGCGGCAATTGATGATGCGTTCACACTGTCGGGCCTGAGTGCTGACGAATCCCGGGCCGCATCGGTGCTGCTCGACGAGAAGACGAAGCTCGAGGCGCGCATCAAGTCGCTGCAAGTCGGCCAGCTCGCGTTCGCGGGAAAATTCCGCGAACCGGACACAATTCATCTGCTCCTGCGCGGCGACCCCGAGCAGCCGAAGGACGAAATTTTTCCCGCGGTGCCCGTGGCGCTCGGAAATCTCGCGCTCACCAAAGAAACGCCGGAGCAGCAGCGCCGCGCGGCCCTCGCCGATTGGATTGCGAGCGCGGAGAATCCGCTCACCGCGCGCGTGATGGTCAACCGCATCTGGCAAGGGCATTTTGGCAACGGCCTTGTCGCGACGCCGAGCGACTTTGGCCGCAACGGGATGAAACCCTCGCATCCCGCGCTGCTCGACTGGATGGCGCGCGAGTTCATCCGCAGCGGCTGGAGTGTGAAGCACATGCACCGGATGATCGTGCTTTCGCAGACTTATAGGCAGTCGTCCGCCAATCAGCCTGCCGCGGCGGCGAAGGACGCGGATGTGCGGTTGCTATGGCGATTCCCGGCGCGCCGCCTCGAAGCGGAAACCATCCGTGATTCCATGCTCGCCGTTGCGGGCACACTGAATCCGGCGATGTACGGACGCGGGTTCGATTTGTTCAGTCAGCGCGGCGGTCTTACGGGATTCACGCCCATAGAAACCCTGTCGGCCGAAAATCAGCGCCGGATGATCTATGCCCACAAAGTGCGGCGCGAAAGCGAGGCGGTATTCGGCGCATTCGACTGCCCCGATGCCGGCCAAAGCACCGCGGTCCGTCGTGCGAGCACCACTCCGGTACAGGCGCTGAATCTCTTCAACAGCCGCTTCACGCTCGCTCTCTCCGATGCTTTCGCCGCCCGCGTCAGAGGAGAGTTCGGCTACGACATCGGAATGCAAATCAGCCGCGCCTACCAACTCGCTCTGGGCCGCGATGCCCGCCCCGAAGAGTTGACCGAAGCGGAACCTATCGTCCGCCAACACGGCCTCCCCACGCTCTGCCGCGCGCTATTTAACAGCAACGAGTTTCTATTTGTTCCATGAGCTACCACGCCGAACACCTCACCCGCGCAGGCCGCGCCCTGCTGGACCGCCGGCAGTTTCTCTCAAACAGCGCCACCGCGCTTGGCTCCATCGCGCTGACCAACCTGCTCGGTGCCGACGGCCTTCTCGCCGCCACGCCAACCAGCCCGCTCATTGACCCCGCACGCCCATACGCACCGCGCCAACCACACTTTCCCGGGAAAGCGAAGAATGTAGTCGTAATTTTCTGCGCAGGTGCGGTGAGCCAGTTGGAGACGTGGGATTACAAACCCGAACTCATCAAGTGGGACGACAAGCCGCTGCCCGGCGGCCCGGCGGTAACCTTTCAGGGCCCGGCGGGAAATCTCGCGAGGCCGCAATACGAGTTCCGCCAGCGAGGGAAGACGGGGAAGTGGGTGAGCGACATGATTCCGCATCTCGCGGAACTCACCGACGACATCGCATTCGTCCACTCGCTCACCAGCAAATCGAACACGCACGGGCCCGCGGAGAATTTCCTCTCCACGGGATTCGTGCTCGATGGCTTTCCATCACTCGGCTCGTGGGTGACCTACGCGCTCGGGAGCGAAAGCCAGGAACTGCCTTCCTACGTCGCCATTCCCGACCCGCGTGGCGTGCCGCAGAACGGCTCGAACAACTGGGGCCCGGGCTTTTTGCCCGCGGCATTTCAGGGCACCACGATGTCGTCAAAATCGCCCATCCGCCATCTCTCCGCGCCAGGCGTTTCCGGCGACGCCGATCGCGCAGCGCGTTCGCTTTTGCAGCGGATGAATGCGCGGCACCTGACTGAGAATCCTGGCGACAGCCAGCTCGCGGCGCGCATCGCCAGCTACGAACTCGCCGCCCGGATGCAGCTCAGCGTGCCCGAAATCGCCGACATCGGCACCGAGCCGGCGCACATCCTGAAAATGTATGGCGCCGACGACACCAAAAATGCCGACAAAGCCGCGTTCGCGAAGAACTGCATCCTCGCACGCCGGCTGATCGAACGCGGCGTACGCTTCGTGCAGCTTTTCAACGGGGCCTACGCGAGCGGGGGCAAACTCAATTGGGACGGCCACAACGCACTGAAGGAGCAATACGACGTGCACGCCGAGATTCTCGACCAACCGGCCGCCGCACTCATCCGCGATCTCAGACAACGCGGACTTCTCGATGATACGCTCGTCGTCTGGTGCACCGAGTTCGGCCGCATGCCGTTCTTTCAGAAAGGCAGCAAAGGCCGCGACCACAACCCCGACGGATTCACCTGCTGGCTCACCGGCGCAGGCGTGAAGCCCGGTGTAAGCCACGGACGCACCGATGACCTTGGTCAGAAGGCCATCGAGGACGTGCATCCACTTTACCACTTCAACGCGACCATCCTCCACCTCCTCGGACTCGACTACGAGAAGCTGAGCTTCGAGCACAACGGCATCCAGCGCCGTCTCACAAACGTGGAAGGGAAGCTCATCCCCGAACTGCTCGCGTAAAGGAACGCACCTCCAAACCGTTCGCCAGCGATCGTTCCATCGTTAACCGCGAGCGAGACATTACCGGACATCCGCACACTCTCGACGGAAATAATTTTTCGCAAGGGCACGCTTCTAACAGAAATGTGTGTCAATTAATTCCCGCGCCGCGGAACATCTTCGGTCGATGGCTCCGTCTGGCACCGGCTTTTCGGTCCGTCGTCCAATATGCGTATCCACACACTCATTTCGTTCTGCTTCATCCTTTCGACACCGCTAACCGCCCAGCAGCCCGTCGCTGTTGGCGGCGGCTCGTATGCCTCGGCCCCTACGCCGGGGATGATGGTGGATAAAAAGGCCGGCGTGGATGCCGTCGCAGAAGTCGAGTCACGAAAGCTGTTTCTCATGAAGGAGGACGCGCGCCCGATTCCGACGAACAAGTGGTTTCAAAACCTGCTGCTCAAGGATTTCGGCACCGGTCTTTGGGCGATGCCGCACAAAGTCGATGCAACGAGGGAAGGCATCGAGATTTTCCAGCCGGTTTCGTTCAGCGGCGACGGCGTGCGGGCAATTGCGGAATGGCCGCTCGTAATCACGGGCCGCGATTTTAAGCCGGTGGATTCGCGCGCCAAGGACTGGTCGGACTGGTCGGTTTCGTTCCGTTCGTTCGAGAGCGAAACGCGATTCATGGACGTGACACTCGGCGAGGGAATGCCTGCGGTGTGGTGCGAATTCACAGGCGTGCAGCCAATCATCGCGTTCGGCGCGCAGCATGGCAAAGGCGCGCGCGGCAAGAATGCGGCGAAGCTCTTCAATCTCGCCGGCGCGGTGGCGACCCTTCCGGCGACCGGGGATGCGCTGGGCATCGCCTACGAGGGGCGGGTATTCGGCGTATTCGCGCCGGATGGTACGAAGTTCGAGCAGACCGAAGCCGGCATCTCCGTTACCTTCGCTGGCAGGGCGTCATTCCTCGTCGTGTGTCCGCTTCCGTCGGAAAAAGACATCGCTCACTTTCACCGGCACGCCTTCGCAGTTCCGCGCGATACACAGCTCTCGTGGAACTACGACCGCACCGCAGGAAGCATCGCGACGACATGGAAGATTGTCGCGGAGCCGTTGAAGCCGGGAGCTGCCGGCAAGGTAATCCAGGGATTTCTGCCGCATCACTGGCGCGAGAACACCGCGAAACTCGAACTCGACGGCCCCAGCTACACGACGATTCGCGGAGCGCTCAAATGCGGCGCGGGCGATACATTCACCGTCGCGTATCCGTTCAACGGCATCCTCCCGAACTTCCCGACCACGAAGTCCATTGACACTTCCCGCATCAGGGAACTGCTTGCGCAGCACTACACCGACCCGAAGAAGACGCTGGGCGGCGATACGTATTGGGGAGGAAAGGAGGTTCAACGCTTTGCGCAGGCGGCGTTCATCGCAGCACAGACCAAGGATGCTGCGCTCGATCCGATCCTTACCAAACTGCGGAGCGGCATGGAAAACTGGCTCACATTCACGCCCGGAGAAAAGGGACAGTTTTTCGCCTACTACCCGCGGAACAAAGGACTCGTCGGCTTTCCCGCGGCATACGGCTCGCAGCATTTTACCGACACGCATTTTCACCAGGGCTATTTTGTCTATGCAGCCGGCCTGCTCTCGCAACTTCAACCCGACTTCGCCGCAAGCCACGGCGGGATGGCGCGCCTGATTGCGAAGAACTACGCCAACTACGACAGGCAGGACGCGCGATTCCCGCGCTTCCGGACGTTCGACATCTGGCGCGGACACAGTTTTGCGGACGGGAAAGGATTTCCCGATGGCAACAATCAGGAATCCACGGGAGAGGCCGTGAATTCGTGGGCCGGAATGATCCTCCTAGGCGAGGCGCTCGATGATCCGGAACTTACCGCCGCGGGCGTAATGGGCTACTCGTTTGAGACTCGCGCAAACCTTGAATACTGGTTTGACCCGCACGACGATGTGTTCCCGAAAACATACATGCACAATGCATGCGGCATGATTTGGTGCGGCAGCATCGTCTGGGGAACGTGGTTCACGGCAAGCCCGGCGTGGATTTACGGAATCCAGTGGCTGCCCGTTGGACCGCAGTCCGCATTCTATGATCGCGACCGGAGCTTTATCAAAAGCGCGTATGCGGACTTCGAGCGCGAGATGAAGACATTTGAGGACAAGGAAGCTGCAAAGAAACCGGGCACTCCGCCAAAGCTCATCGGGATCAAAACCCTCGGCGGCGAACTCGGCAGCTATCATCTCGGTTTTCTAATGCATGCGGACCCCGCGCGTGTCGTGGCGGAGATCGACAAACTTTGGAGCGAGCCGGGCGACAATGTCGCGCACAACGAATGGATGGCCGTGACTTACTATCAGGCCGCCGCGCTCGCCGAACTGGGCCGCGTGGACTGGAGCGCGCACGGGGATTCTCCAACCTCCATGGTCTATGCGAACGATGCGAAACAGACGCGCACTCTCATCGCGTGGAATCCGACCGCCAAGCCCCGGACGGTATCGTTTTTCTCCGCCGGAAAGTTAATCGGCACGCTCTCGGTGCCGCCGCGGAGCATCAGCAGCACGGGCGCTGCAAAATAGCGTTTGCGCCCCCTCAAAAAAAGAAACTCAGAGCGCCTCGTACTCAGCACGGGTGCCTTTGGATTTTTGATACTCCATCATAATTTTCCAACGGCCGTCGCGCTTTACCAGCAGCGCCTCGAAGTGAATGTATTCCCGTGTTTCCTTACCGTCCGCGCCGGTTGCCGAATACAAAAACATGCCGGTCTCGTGGGCGGTCGTCGCATCACCGAGCCGCTGCGAGAACTTGAACTCCACGCTCGCCTTCATCTCGCCACCCTTTGTGGCATCGAACTCCTTCTTCCAGCGTTTGAGCGCATCGGCGAGCGGCGAGCTTGATTTCTTCGATCCGGAAACGAGCACTCCCTCCGGATGGCAGGTGGCCTCATAAGCCGCAAAATCCCCGGTTCCCACGGAACGGGAAACCTCGCCCCAGTACGCATCAAGCTGCTTCAACCGTGCCACGTCGCCGGGCGTGTCATCGGCCCGCGATACGAAGGAAATAAGAACGACCAGAGCGAGTACTGCTTTCATGTCGCGCAGTGTGGCCGCCGGGCGCTGGAAACTCCAGCCGAGAAACCCCTCACGTCGGTTATCCCGGCGCGCACTTTCGAAGGGACGCGCCACGTTCTTTGCGGCTTTACATCGCAGGGCCGCCTCTGTCCGCTCCACCCATCAGTATGCCAGATAGATGCTTGGAAATCCTTGGCCGAGCGCACCAAATCGAACCTCATCATCTTTATGTCGTTTCAGACTTTTTCCTTCGCAACGCTCTGCGCCTCGCTCGTTCTTCTCGCCAGCGCAGAATGCGCCGATGAGATTTCGTCCCGACTGGTTCCGGACACGGACACGGGCATCTCGATCCACGCGGGATTTGATGCGGAGTTGCTTTACGAAGTGCCGAAGTCGCAGGGTTCGTGGGTGGCGATGGCATTCGATCCGAAAGGCCGCCTCATCGTTTCGGATCAGGATGACAAGGGCGCGTTTCGCGTCACGCTGCCGACCGCGCAGGCGGGCATCAAAGTCGAGAGCCTGCCGGGATTTCCTTACGAGCCGGTCGATTGGGGGAAGCGCAAGGTCGGCGGTGCGCTCGGGTTTCACTACGCATTCGGCAGCCTCTACATGGCGAACATGCGCGGCTTTTACCGCATCCGCGACACGGATGGAGACGACCAGTTCGACGAATTCAAGCTGCTGAAGAAACTGAACGTCGGGTACGAGCATTCCGCGCACTCGATCATCGAGACCGCCGACGGGAAGGGGCTGTATCTCGTGAGCGGAAATTTCACGCGGGTTCCGGAGGGAACGACATCTGCACAGCCGCCTGTATGGCAGGAGGACACGCTTCACCCAAACATTCCTGACCCGATGGGACACGCCGTGGGGCTCAAGCCTCCGGGCGGCTGGTTGTGCCGTATTTCGCCCGACGGCACCGACTGGAAAATGATCGCGTCGGGCTTCCGTAATTCCGTCGACATCGCGCTGAATCGGGAGGGCGAACTTTTCACCTACGACTCCGACATGGAGTTCGACGTAGGATGCCCGTGGTACCGGCCCACGCGAATCAACCACGTCACGTCGGGCGCGGAGTTCGGCTGGCGCTCGGGCTCGGGGAACTGGCCGGAGTATTTCGCCGACAGCAAAGGCGCGGTGCTAAATGTCGGCCCCGGATCGCCCACGGCAATCAGCTTTGGTCACCACTCGAAATTCCCCGCCGAGTTTCAGGACAAGCTCTTCATCTGCGACTGGACGTTCGGTACGATTTTCACCGTGGAGTTGCACGAAAGCGGATCGAGTTACACGGGCACCAAGACGGAGTTTCTGCATGGCAGTCCGCTGAATATCGCCGCCATGCGCTTCGGTCCGGATGGCGCCATGTATTTTGTCACCGGCGGCCGCACGACGGCATCACGCCTTTATCGCGTGCGATACACGGGCGGGAAGACCGGCAGCAGTCCGCGGACTCTTCTCGCAAACAGCGAGGTCAGAGCGGTGCGTCATTCGTTGGAAAGCTTCCACGAGCGCGGCAAAGGCGGCGCGGAGGCCGTGGAAAAAGCATGGCCGTATCTCGCAGACACCGACCGCGACATCCGCTACGCAGCACGCATCGCGATCGAGAATCAGGATGTGGCACTATGGTGGGAAAAGGTCTTCGCGGAGAAGAACCCGCGCTCTGCGATCTACGCGGGTATCGCGCTGAGTCGGCACGGTGACAAGTCGCTGTCCGGCAGGTTGCTCGACAAACTCGGCGAGATTCCTTTTGAATCGCTCGAACAGGAAGACCGGCTCGCGCTGCTTCGCGCATACGCGCTTTGCTTCATGCGCATGAGCCCGCCCGCCGCGGAAAAGGCGGCCGCGGTGATTGCGAAGCTCGATGCGTTTTATCCGAGTCAAGACGACCTTGTGAACGCCGAGCTGTGCCGCGTGCTTTCCTACCTCGACGCCCCGGCTGTCGTAAGGAAAACCATCGGGCTGATGAAATCCACGCGCGCCGAAACAGTGGACTACGATACGGAAATGCTGAAGCGGCACGAATATGGCGACGCCATTCTGAAGATGATGGCAAACACGCCGAACACGCGGAACATCCACTACACCTACTGCCTGCGTCGCGTGCGCGCCGGATGGACGCCAGACGACCGAAAATTCTACTTCGGCTGGCTGAACGAAGCACTCACGAAGAACGGGGGAAAGAGCTTTGCCGGCTACATCCAGGCAATTCGAAAGGACGCCATCGCGCAGCTTGAAACCAAGGACGCCGAACCGCTCGCCGGAATGCTGGGCGACCTGCCGACGATCGATCTTTCCAAACTGCCGAAGCCCAAAGGACCCGCCGGAGCGTGGACAGTTGATTCGGCGATGAAGCTGTTCGAAAAGGAACTCCGCGGACGCGATTTCGAGAATGGCAAAAAGATGTTCTCCGCCGGACTCTGCATCGCATGCCATCGCTTCAGCGGCGAAGGCGGTCACTCCGGCCCCGACCTCGGCTCCGTAGGCAATCGCTTTTCCATCCGCGACATACTCATGGCAATCTGCGAGCCAAGCGCATCGATCTCGGAGCAATACATGGCCAGCACCGTGAAACTCAAAGACGGCAGCGTGCTGACCGGCCGCCTGATTTCCAAGGACGGCAGGGAGATTACGGTCGCATCGAATCCATTCGATCTGAACCAGGTCCAAAAGGCTCCGGCGGACAAAGTGGAGAGCATTGAGTTCTCCAACGTCTCCATCATGCCGCCGGGAATGATCTCCGGAATGAATCGCGATGAACTGATGGACCTTATGGCCTATCTGCTCTCGGGTGGGAATGCGGAGCATCGCGCATTCAAGAAGGAGTAGCGCGCCCTTCAACGTATGCAGGAGCACTTTGTTCGTCCCTGCATCGGAGCAATGCGCTATTACCCGCGTGACATGAAACTTCCAATCCTCCTCACGACCACGCTCCTGCTTACGCACCTTGCACACCTGAGCGCAGCGGAACTCAAACTCGCTGCGCTCTTTTCGGACCACATGGTTTTGCAACGCGAGAAGCCGGTGTCGGTGTGGGGCTGGGCGGATGCTGACGAGAAACTCACCGTGGAGTTTGGCGGTCAAAAGAAGGCGGCCGCTGCGGATGCGAACGGGAAGTGGCAGGTGAGACTCGACCCGCTTCCAGCAAGCGCAGAGCCCCGGACGCTGCTTGTTCAGTCCGCAAAGCTGGAGCGAAAGATCGAGGTCAACGACGTGCTTGTTGGGGAAGTCTGGCTCGGCTCGGGGCAATCGAACATGGCGATGCGGGTTTCCGGAGCGCAGGATTTTGCGACGGAAAAGGCAGCGGCGGATTTCCCGGCGATCCGCACATTCAATGAAGTGTCGAAGAACTCGACAACGCTTCAGGCGGACGGGAGCGGAAAGTGGGAAGTCTGCTCGCCGGAGACAGTCGGCGCATTTTCCGCGACGCTGTATTTTTTCGGACGCGAGGTGCATCGCGAATTGAACGTGCCGGTGGGCCTCATCAACTCATCGGTTGGCGGAACGCCCATCGAAGCGTGGATTGCCGCCGATGTTCAAAACCCAGAGCATGGAGTTGCTGCCCCGCAAACTCCGGACGCAGTCGAAGCGGTGCCCAATCCCGTCCCTAAACGGCCCGCAGCGGCAGCGAAAGCCACGACAGGGGGTCTCTTTAATGGCAAAATCGCACCGCTGATTCCGTACACACTGCGTGGCGTGCTGTGGTATCAAGGCGAGGCAAATTCGCATCCGGGCAAATCACACGCGTACCAGAAACTTCTGCCGATGCTCGTGAACGACTGGCGCAAACGATGGAATGAGGAACTGCCGTTTGCGTGGGTGCAGTTGCCGAACTTCAACCGTGAAGGCGAAGGCTGGTCCGTCGTCCGCGAGGCGATGCTGAAGACCCTGCGTCTTCCAAATACCGGCATGGCGATCACCGTCGATATCGGAGAAGCCACGAACATTCACCCGAAGAACAAACAGGAAGTAGGCCGCCGCCTTTCGCTGTGGGCCCTCGGCTCGGTGTATGGGAAAAAGGTCCCCGCCATCTCGGGTCCACTTCCGACCGGACATGAGGTTAAAGGTGCCGAGATCAGCGTTGCGTTCAACCACACGGACGGCGGACTCGTCGCGAAAGATGGCGAACTGGCAGGCTTCGTCGTCGCGGGAAGTGACAAAGAGTGGAAACCCGCACGCGCGAAAATCTCGGGCAGCAAAGTGATAGTATCGAGCGCAGAGGTCGCGAATCCGGTTGCCGTGCGTTACGCGTGGGCGCCGAATCCCGTTTGCAATCTCTTCAACGGCGCGGGCCTGCCTGCGTCGCCGTTCCGGACCGACGACTGGCCCGCGGATGAGTCCGCTCCGAAACATCCCGCTTCGGCAAAATGACCATCGCCGCCAAACAACCGCTCGCAAGCGTCGCAGCGCTGTTCCTCGCGCTCTTCTCATCGCTTCATGCTGCGGATGCCCCTCGTCCGAATGTTCTGCTGATTTACTCCGACGATCACGGCTGGGCGGATTTGGGAATTCAAGGCGTGGACAAGGACATTCGCACCCCAAACCTCGACCAACTCGCGAAGGACGGCGTGCGATTCACGCGCGGATACGCTTCGGCCCCGCAATGCATGCCCTCGCGTGCAGCGGTAATCACCGGACGGTATCAGCAGCGATTCGGCCTCGAAGACAACAACAAGGGCCCGCTGCCATTGAGCGAAATCACGATCGCCGAGCGATTGAAGCCGGCCGGCTATCTCAGTGGATTTGTCGGCAAAAGCCATCTCGATATGGGCGGCGATAAAGGCACGGAGAAGAGCAGCCGCATCGTCATGACCCATTTGCCGCATCATCAGGGCTTCGACGAATACTTCCGCGGCGAACTCCGGGATTTCTACGCGTCGCACGCACTGGACGGAACACCATTTGCCGATGCGCCCCGGCTTGTCCGCGATAATCGTTTCCGCGTTACCGTGCAGACGGAAGCCGCGCTTTCCTTCCTCGATCGCCGCGCTGCGAAACCGGAGCAGCCCTGGTTCCTTTACCTCGCGTGGTATGCGCCGCATGTGCCGCTCGAATCGCCGGAGCCCTGGTTTGGAAGAACACCGGAGTCTTTGCCGCTCAAGCGACGCCAGGCGCTCGCGATGATCGGGGCAATGGACGACGGACTCGGCCGGATCCGCGCGAAGCTCAAAGCGATGGGGCAGGAGCAAAACACGCTCATCTTTTTCATCGGCGACAACGGCGCTCCGCTTGGCAATGCCTGGGACGGCTCTGTGAATCAGCCAATGGTCGGTCAAAAAGGAATGCTCGCCGAGGGCGGCATTCGCGTGCCGTTCGTTGCCGCGTGGCCGGGCAGGTGGCCACAGGGCGCGCAGTTCGATCATCCCGTAATCAACCTCGACGTGGCAGCGACCGCAGCCGCGGCGGCTGGTCTGCCCGGTGATCCTACGCTCGATGGCGTGAATCTTACGCCTTTCGTCACCGGGGAGAAGAAAGGCGCGCCGCACGAGCGCTTGTTCTGGCGGTGGGCTTCACAATCCGCAGTGATGGAGATGCCTTACAAGCTGATCAAACTTGGAGGAAAACCGCCGCTGCTTTTTGACATCACGAAACCGGACGGTGAAAACGCCACGCGTGATCTCGCTTCCAAACAACCGGAAGTTGTCGCCCGTATGGAAGCACGGCTCAATGCGTGGGCCGCGGAGCTCAAGCCACCGGGACTTTCCACTGAGAACTCTGCGTTTACCCGGCACCACGAGGAATTGTTCACCGAACATCAGGTCATCGCGGGAACACCCGCACCGGTGAAGCCTGCACCCGAGTCTGCCGACGGCGGCATTCAGGGCTGGATCGCGCGAAATGGAACACTCGCGGTGAAGAACGGCGCGCTTGTATTGGTGCCGGAAAAGGCTGCTGCGGAAAACGCGCGGGCATTTCTCACAAACTCCCGCCTCGATATCGCCGGCCCCGCAACAGCGATTCTGAGAGTGCGTGCGACGGAATCTGGAAAAGGTCAGGCGAGCATCACATGGCGGACAAAGACGCAGAGTTTTGAGGCTAATCAAACAGCTCCCTTCGACTGGCCGACGGGAACCGAGTGGCAGGAGGTCCGCGTGTCGATTCCGGAGCAAGCCCGCATCGTTCACGTGCGAATCAATCCACCAAAAGGCGCGCGCGATATCGAAGTCCGGTCGATCGAATTCAAAGGAGCCACCGGAGCCGGAAGCACGTTCCGGTTCGATGAAAAATAGTCACCACATACCCATGAAACTCAGCCTGACACTCCTCATCTTCATTCTCGTCGGCGCACCGTCTGTCTCGCCGGCCGCAGATGCGACTTCGCGGAAGCCGAACATCCTTCTCATCCTCGCCGACGACCTCGGCGCTCGCGACTTGGGATGCTTTGGCAGCACCTACTACGAAACGCCCAATCTTGATCGGCTCGCCTCCCGCGGGGTGCGGCTGACCAATGCCTATTCCGCCAGCCCGCTCTGCTCGCCGACGCGATCGAGCATTCTCGTCGGACAGCATCCGGCGCGCACCGGCATCACCGCGCCGGTCTGTCATCTCCCAACTATCGTCGTAGAGAAGAAGCTCGTGTCAGGCAAAGCGCGGGTCAACGTCGCGAACTCCGTCACCCGTCTGAAGCCCGACTACCACACGCTCGCCGAGGCATTGAAGGGCGCCGGGTATGCCACCGGTCATTTCGGAAAATGGCATCTCGGACACAACATGGCAGCGGACGATACGTACGAACCACGCGACCAGGGCTTTGATGTGGACTGGCCGCACACTCCAAAGGCTCCCGGCCCCGGCGGAGGCTATCTCGCACCTTGGAAATTTATCACCGACGCCGCGATCAAGGACGATGCGGGACGCCATGTGGACGAGCGCATGGCCGACGAAGCCGGCAAGTTCATCCGGGCCAGCAAGGGCCGGCCCTTCTTCGTGAACTTCTGGCTTTTCTCCGTCCACTCACCTTGGAATGCGCGCGCCGATTACATCGACCATTTTAAGAAGAAAACCGATCCCGCCAATCCGCAGAAGAACCCGCTCTACGCGGCAATGGTCAGGAGTATGGACGACGCTGTGGGCCGACTCCTTCGCCATCTCGATGAATCCGGCGAGACCGAGAACACGCTCATCGTCTTCTGGTCCGACAACGGCGGTTACGCCTACCCGCCAAAGCAGACCGACCCCGCGGGCTTCGCCGAAATTCCCGCCACCAGCAATCTTCCCTTCCGCAGCGGCAAGGCGTCGCTCTACGAAGGCGGCACGCGCGAGCCGGGCATCGTCGTCTGGCCCGGAAAGGTGAAAGCTGGAACGACCGCGGATTTCCTCGTGCAGTCCACCGACCTCTATCCAACCCTGCTCAGCGCCGCCGGAGTCGCGCCGAAAGCGGGACAAAAGACGGACGGCTTCGACCAAAGTGCCGCTCTCACCGGCGGCACGCCGCCACGCACGCGAGTCTTCTGCCACTTCCCGCATGGCGACGCTCCGCGCGACGCGGTGATGGACGGCTTCTACGCCGGCTCGTACATCCGCGAGGGCGACTTCAAGCTCATCCGCTTTTATGCGCGGGCGGACGACGGCTCCGACGAACTCGAGCTTTACGACCTCTCCAAAGACCCCGGCGAACGGACCAACCTCGCAAAGGAAAAGCCCGACCTCGCCGCGAAGCTCAACAGCGAACTCGACGCGTTCCTCAAAGAGACCGATGCCGTCATCCCGAAACTCAACCCCGACTTCGGCAAGGCCGTTCCCGACGAAAAAGCCGCGCCGAAAAAGAAGGCCGTGGCAGCCGACGACCTTCCCGGCGGATGGAAAAATCGCGCCGGCGTCGCCACCGTTCGCGACGGCGTTTTGAACATCCACACGAAGGGCGCGAACTCCTTCCTCGGCGTGGGCGCACCACTTTCCGCGGGCACGGCGAGGTTCACGTTCCGCGTCCGCGCACCGCAGGCGGGCGAAGGAAAAGTCGCGCTCCTCGCCGCCGCGGGCGGTACCGAAAGCCTTTCCATCCCCTACAAAATCGCCGGCGAATCCGTGTGGGAGACCATCACGCTCGAACTCCCCGTCAAAGAAAACACAGGCATCCTCCGCCTATACCTCCCGACGAACTCCGCCGCCGTGGACTTCGACGATATCGTCCTCACCCCGCCACAAGGTGAACCCCGCCGCTGGAGCTTCTGACCATGAAAATCCTTATCATCCTGGCAGCCCTCCTGTTCACTCCGCCCGCTGGACTGCAAGCAGCATCACCCACGCGACCAAACGTCGTCTTCATCATCTCCGACGATCAAGGGGCCGGAGACTACAGCTTCATGGGGCATCCGCAGATCCAAACGCCTCATCTCGACAGACTCGCTGCGCAGAGCCTCACTTTCCCGCGCGGGTTTGTCCCCACGAGCGTCTGCTGCCCGAGCCTTGCGAGCATCGTCACCGGGCTCTACCCCCACCAACACAAGGTCACAGCAAATGATCCGCCGCTGGCATCGGGCGCAAACTCCAAGGGCGGACGCGGGTCCAGCGCCGAACTAACGGCGCAATGGAACGCCATGCTTGATAACGTGCCCACTCTGCCGCGACTGCTCGCGGGTGCCGGTTACCTCAGCTTCCAGACCGGCAAATGGTGGCACGGCGACTTCTCCCGCGGCGGATTCACCCACGGCATGTCGCAGGGCACACGGCATGGCGATGCAGGCCTGACTATTGGGCGCGAGAGCATGAAACCGATTTATGATTTCATCGCCGACTCGCGCCGTCAGGAGAAGCCGTTCTTCGTGTGGTACGCTCCCATGATGCCGCACACGCCGCACACACCTCCCGATCGATTGTTTCAGAAATACTCCGCCAAGACCGACTCGCCGCACGTGGCGCGTTACTGGGCGATGTGCGAGTGGTTCGACGAAACCTGCGGCGAATTGCTGGATTATCTCGAGCGCGAGAAACTCGCCGAGAATACGATCGTCATTTACGTGACCGACAACGGATGGCTGCAGTCACCATCCGCTGCAAAGTTTGCGCCCAAGAACAAGACAACACCCTTCGACGCCGGACACCGCACTCCAATCCTCGTGAGGTGGCCGGGACACATCGCGCCGGCCAAATCCACCTCACTCGCTTCCTCCGTCGACATCGTGCCCACAGTCCTAGCGGCGCTTCAGTTGCCTGCCCCGGAAGGGCTCAAGGGAATCAATCTGCTCGACCCCCATGCCGTTGAGGCGCGCAAACACGTCTTCGGCGAGGACTTCACCATCCGCTCGCAGACGCTGGACGATCCGGCTTCGAACGTTCTGTGGCGATGGGTCACCGATGGTCGCTGGCGTCTCATTCTTCCACGCACCTTCGAAGCGGAAGCGGCACTGAAAACGATTCCTTCCGACAAGTATCTGCTGCCCTATCTCAAGCAGTCACTTGAGGTCGCGCAGCCGATGCTGTTCGCTCTGGATGTCGATCCCAGCGAACAAAACAATGTCGCCGGCAAGCATCCGGAAATCGTCTCCGGACTTCGTTCCAAACTCGACGCTCACTGGACACCAAGAACCATCAAGCAATGAAAAATGTAGTCGCACTTCTTACACTCCTGCTGCTGGCACCATTCACCGCACTGCCCGCCAGTGACAGGCGCCCCAATATCCTCCACATCCACGCTGACGACCATCGCGCCGACGGCTTGCGTGCGCTCGGCAATCCGTTGCTGGTCACTCCTTATCTCGACACACTTGTCGAGCGCGGGACGACATTCACGCATTGCTACACCATGGGTTCCATGGTCGGTGCCGTCTGCACTCCGAGCCGCACCATGATGCTCACCGGCCGATCGTGGCAGCGCATTCCCGGAGCACGCGAAGCCGCGCCTAACGCAAAGGATCCGGCCACGTTCCTGCCGCGCGTTCTGCAAGCCGCAGGTTATCAGACCTGGCACATTGGCAAATACGGCAATGGCTTCCCTGCCGGTCTGGCGGAGTTTCAATCCAGCATCAAGGACGACGCCCGCGGCAACAGTGCCGACGATGACCGCGCTCATTGCAGCCGGCGCCTAGCCGACCACGCCATTGCCTATCTGA